>UWYT01000340.1 GCA_900608495.1 Olavius algarvensis spirochete endosymbiont
GGCTCTTAACTGGTATGCCTATGTGAGCAACAACCCCGTGAAGTATGTCGACCCGGCGGGGCTTTTGGAAGAGGACCCTACAGTATTAGCTGGCTATGCTAGAGTTTTTCGTGTTTCAGGCTCTGGCGATCATGGAAAAGATGTAACAGATCAGTTTCCAAAAGCTGTTTTCAGCAATGATGAGACTGGTTTTAACGCCCGGCTATTCCAGGGCGAAGATGGAGACTATGTTTTATCCATTGAGGGGGCAAATCCATTCTCGCCTGAGGATGTGAGTGCCGCTACCAAACAGGCCTTATCGGGGAGTACTGAGGGGCAATATGATGATGTTCTTAAACTCGTTAATGATTTGGAGGAAGCAGATCTTGATTCGTCCAATATGGTGTTGACAGGCTCCTCCCTGGGAGGAGGCCTTGCAGCCTATGCCGGTTCAAAGAAGGACATCTATACAATTACCTTTAACGCTGCGGGACTTCATGAAGATAATATTGGGCCCCATGCTGATAAGGTGACCAACTACCATATGAGGGGAGATCCCCTTACTGGTATACAGGCTCTAACTCCACTGCCGAATGCTGTCGGCACCCAGATACCTGTAAATCCAACTTTGGGCGATGCTTTAATTGGGGCAATACCTCTTGTTGGGGGAATTCATTTGCATATGATTGGGCCTATGGAACGCGCTCTAAAATAAGTGAAGGTGGTTATGAAGATATTTATTGCATTTTGGCTTCTATTGTGCACTTCCATCTTATCCTC
>UWYT01000338.1 GCA_900608495.1 Olavius algarvensis spirochete endosymbiont
AACTGGTATGCCTATGTGAGCAACAACCCCGTGAAGTATGTCGACCCGACGGGGAAGGTAGATGTCTACTATGGATATAGCTGGACTTCTGCAAACCGCGTAGGAGGTCAGTATGTTACACAGAATACGGCCCGCGATGCGGATATGTATCAGCAGGGTGGTGGTGGACCTTACAGTCTCAACGTTGGCCCCTATACAACTTGGTGTAATCAGGCAACGTTTGATATTGCGGAGAAGACTGGATTTGACACAACTGACATGTACGGAGGTAAAGATAGAGGTTTCGTTACTGCGAATGATGCAGCTAGAAACCTTTCGCTAACGCAAGCATCGACATACTCAGAGCTACTTGAAGTAAGTGGAGGGCAAGCCCAGGCACTGGCGGATAAGGGTTATACCGTAATTGCTGCCTGGGAGAATAAGAACGGCGGATCTGGGCATATAGCTACGGTGCGAGCTTATGAGGAATATACCGATGAAGATGGACCCACAGTCTCAAATGTGGGACAATGGAATAGCATTCTGTCTGTGCGTGACGCCTTTGCTGTTAAGGAAGGGGGTGCATCGTCGATGGATGATATAAAGTACTACTACGATCCAAATCAGAAGTTTGAAGACTAACTATAGCTATGGGGGCTCCCGATGAAAACTAACAAAGGCCTTCTCTACCTTTTAGCCTTTGCCCTATTTTTTTCTGTAGGGTGTGAGAAGAGAAACAATGAAAAACAAATAAGTGGATCGGAGGAGTCAATCGAGGAAAGTGTCAAAGAAATCGTAGTAGAAGAGGTACCGAGGAAACCTGAGGAGCCTTTGAGCGTTGAAGATTATATCACCTGGAATTATCCAGAATTCAGCATATTTAAAGCTATTCCATCAAACGTGCTACCCGATATCGAAGAAGAATACATGGTATTCTTAAAACATCCTAACCGTTACGCAAGAGAAATTCCTCCGATATATAGTATTGCGAGATTTCTTTGTGTCTATGTTGATGATGGCAAGACGCAAGAATATTTGATACCTACGGAATCGATTGGCTATGCTGAAGAGGTGTTAGAAGTCATTCTATCGTATGAGGCAGATTATGGGCCTTGGCTTGATTACTGCTACCTACCAGATGTCGATGGGGATGGAGTGCAAGAGCTAGTTACTTTTAGTCTTACGGGGATTTTTTTCCGGATGGATGTTTGGAAGTTCCAAGATGGTGAATTCCAAAGTATTACTGAAGAGCAATTATATATAACACCTCAAAGCAACTAAAGCCCGTTCCATCCCTAAAGCATACCCCCACAAAGAAAAACTAAGCACTTTTTCCCCTCCCCATAAAAACTTCCTTGTTTCTTCAAAAGAAACACACATACTTAGTTGCAATGCCCAGAAACAAGGAAGTAAACAATGCTTAAGTACAAAGTAATCCCAAGAAAAAACCCATCAGATAGAATCCTGGCCGACAAGTATTACGCATCCATTATATACAATTCCAAAATAGACATAGATATCTTAGCCGATAGAATAGGACGCAATACCACACTAAGCAAATCCGACATCATCGGGGTATTAGTAGCCTTAGAAGAAGAGATTGTAGATGTACTTAGGACAGGCTCCTATGTAGAGCTCGGTGAGCTTTGCTCGTTCTATCCTGCTATTAAAAGCTCTGGAGCCGTTAGCGCCAACGACTATAACGCAGCAACAAACATCACAAGGAAGTACATCCGTGTACAGGCTAAAAAGCATATGGAGGATAGTATGCTTAACGTAGCCGTACAAAAAGTATAAGAAAACTACTTAACAACTAAACCAACCACTACACCACCAGCAATACCCCCAACAATAACAGCAGTTTTAATCTGCTCCCTCCTGTTGATAACCTTCAATTCGCTCAGTAAGTCCTTGGATGCTTTCAAGTTCACTTCTAGTTTGTCCGTGTAGTTCTTTGTCCTCTTCAATGACTCTCCCGAGTTCACCAGCAAGCCTTTGGCTTTTCTGCAACTCGTTCTTCGCTTCCATCAATTGCCCTTGAAGCGTTAGCAATGTTACCTCTTGCTCGTTCAAGTTCTCGCTCTGTTTCAATGAGATTGTTTCTAGCTTCGCTAAGCGCTCTTTGAGCTTCTTCCAATCGTTCTCTAAAATTACTATATCCTCTCCATAGGAAGGATGAGAGAAGAATAGCAAGAATAAAAAGAACAAGATCGAGTATCGGTATTCTAACATGTTTCATACTTTGACATTGTTAAGCCCTTCCATTAACGGCACATTTAATTGCTATTGCATAGCACTCTTTCCTGCCCAGTAAAAAGTAAAACTTCGTGAGGAAAGTTAAAAAACATGCTGAGGAAAATTCCCTAAGTCAGTGAGCAAAATATCCAACGGCTAGCAGGCTAGCGATGAATGCAGGCCTGAGTACGTGCCGAAGGCTAGTACTGACCCTGAATAAGGAACTTGCGGCAGAGCCAGAAGGGCCCGAAGGGTGCTTCTGAATTGGCAAGGACTAGCTATATTTCTTAGCGACTATACAGCCCCCGTCCTTTAGCCGTTAGGCTAAAGGCAAGGGGGCAGTGCTTGGCACAGCCCCAGGCCTTAGGAGCTTGAAGCAACAAGCCAAGTGAACAGAATATACGTTATTGTGCGAAGGCGCCC
>UWYT01000337.1 GCA_900608495.1 Olavius algarvensis spirochete endosymbiont
TTGATATCCTGCAAGGTTTTCGAGAACACCAGTACGGAATCCGACAGCACCAGCAAAGCCTGGGTGGTAAGCATCTTAGCCGGCAGTGACACAGCGAATTCTGGAAATGGCACCGGCACCACGGCACAGTTTAACTACCCCTACGGAATGGCTGTGGACTCATCCGGCAATTTCTATGTGGCAGATACTAACAACCACCGCATCCGGAAAATCACGCCGGCGGGGGT
>UWYT01000327.1 GCA_900608495.1 Olavius algarvensis spirochete endosymbiont
GCACCTTTGCCGGCACTGGCTCAGCGAGTCATGCGGATGGCACTGGCAACACGGCACAGTTTAGCTTCCCCTACGGAGTGGCTGTGGATTCATCCGGCAATGTCTATGTGGCAGATCGTGGCAACCACCGTATCCGGAAAATCACTCCGGCAAATAGAATAGAAGATAGAACAGTAAGCACCTTTGCCGGCACTGGCTCAGCGGGTCATGCGGAAGGCATTGGCAGCACGGCATTGTTTAACAGCCCCTCCGGCGTAGCTGTGGACTCAAGAGGCAATGTCTATGTGGCAGATGCTAACAACCACCGTATCCGGAAAATCACTCCGGCAGATAGAATAGAAGATAGAACAGTAAGCACCTTTGCCGGCACTGGCTCAGCGAGTCATGCGGATGGCACTGGCAACA
>UWYT01000326.1 GCA_900608495.1 Olavius algarvensis spirochete endosymbiont
GACTTTGAAAGCTATTCTTAGCAAAAGAGATACAACCTTGATCGTATACTTCATGTCATTTAACACATTGACTGAAGTTCCTGTAACAAAAGAAGATATGAGGGAAGGTTTTCATGATTGCAAACTCCTTATAGTCGATGATTCCGCTGTTAACAAGATGTCGGAATTGATTGTGGCGGCTCAGAAGATTGACCGAAAGAGAAAAGTTGACGATGTAAGGATGCTGATCGATATTATTTCCGATGATGCCATAGTTTGTTCAGTAGGTATACTCGGTAACAGGATGATGAGTGAGAAAATTCTGGATGCATTTCATGAACTTCTAGGATTGAGTCCAGATATCTTTGACCAAAAATGGTATTAACGAAAAGTCTACATTCAGAGAACCTTATGGCTAGGGAACTGCTAGCTCAACTGTTTCGCTACTCAAGTTGGAATACAAAGTTCTTCATCCTCAAGCAGGCCCGCCCTCACTTGGGCTTAAGGCACGGCCAGTGCTGCGGCCCCTCTTTTGAGCTGGGAATCTTCTAACTCTACCTGCAGCTTTGCTGCGCATTCCTTATAAGACTCAAAGGAGCCGTCAGGGGGCTTGGCGGCGTCCTTAGCCCAGGCGATGGGCAGAATGCACACGCATTCTGTCTATCCTTTGGGCGTCAGTTAGAAAGGAAG
>UWYT01000324.1 GCA_900608495.1 Olavius algarvensis spirochete endosymbiont
TCAATCCACGCACCCGCGAGGGGTGCGACTTCCAAATGCAATTATTTCCGTAATCTGCTATATGTTTCAATCCACGCACCCGCGAGGGGTGCGACGATCAGGGGGACATTGGATTCTCCCAGGACGCGCGTTTCAATCCACGCACCCGCGAGGGGTGCGACTTGGGCGTCCAGGATATCGTACCCCCGGCCGCCAGTTTCAATCCACGCACCCGCGAGGGGTGCGACATGCTGGCTGGAATATTGGGGCAGCTGGTCTGTGTTTCAATCCACGCACCCGCGAGGGGTGCGACTCGTTGAAAATATCTC
>UWYT01000323.1 GCA_900608495.1 Olavius algarvensis spirochete endosymbiont
TGGCCAGAGCTGCCGCTGGAAAAGCCCACGCTCAGAATTCCCAAAACTCCCACGCTGTACCGTGGCTCTTATCAAGCTCGCCCGGGCCATTGAAATCTTTTGAGAAGCAACGCCCGTGGAGTGATGGAAGCACTTATGAGTTCTCACGAATCCAAATGATGGTTGTGCTAAAACATGGAGAAGACAAACCTGACCTTACTAATGTATAATAGAAGAGTTATGATGAGAAATCTCTATTCCATTCTGACTATAATACTTGCAGTCTCTCTGCTCGCCGGCTTCTCTGAGCCCGAAGTTGCTAGCTCAATCATTTTCGAAACTAACCGTTGGTCTTCCATTACGGTCTCTTCCGATGGAAGCAAGCTTGCCGCAGTGGAGTTTGTAGGCCATCTGTATACTTCTTCCGATGGAGGAGCGACTTGGATAGACCGTAGTATTGCCTACTCTACAATTGCGGGAAGGAAAGACTGGCGATCCATAGCGATGTCTTCCGATGGGTCCGAACTTGTTGCTGTGGAGGATGAGGGACATCTGTATACCTCCACAGATTCAGGGGCGACTTGGATAGACCGCAGTACTCGTGACTCTGTGATTGCCGGATATAGGGGCTGGGAGTCAGTTGCCATGTCCTCTGACGGGTCCACACTTGCTGCGGCGGACTGTGGCGTTTTGATGAATTATGGCGGTCATCTCTATACCTCCACGGATGGAGGGGCGACTTGGACGGACCGTAGTACCTCCGGATCTGCAATTGCAGGATACAAAAGATGGATTTCCATTGCCATGTCTTCCGATGGATCCAAACTCGCCGCAGTGGCGTTGGGAGGCCATCTGTATACCTCCACGGATGGGGGGGCCACCTGGATGGATCGCAGTGTTCCGAGTTCTGCAATAAAAGGAGACAGAAGCTGGAATTCCATCACTATGTCTTCCGATGGGTCCAAACTCGCCGCAGGGATTTGGAGAGGTCATCTGTATACCTCCACGGATGGAGGGGCTACCTGGATGGATCGCAGTGCTTGTGGCTCCGCAATTGAGGGAGACAAAGAATGGAATTCCATCACTATGTCCTCTGACGGGTCCAAACTTGCCGCAGTGGATGACAACTATTTGTATACTTCCACTGATTCAGGAACGAATTGGACAAGTCGAAGTGTTACCGACTATGCAGTTGGACAAACTAGATGGTGGCTAGCCGTTGCCATGTCTTCTGATGGATCCACAGTTGCCGCAGGGGTGTGGAGAGGCCATCTGTATACCTCCACGGATGAGGGTGCCACCTGGATAGACCGCAGTGGTATCGGCTCTGAAATTGAGGGTGATAGAAACTGGGAAGCCGTTGCGATGTCTTCCGATGGGTCCAAACTCGCCGCAGTGGAGGATGCGGGCCATCTGTACACCTCCACGGATGGGGGTGCTACTTGGATAGACCGAAGTGACATCGGCTCTGAAATTGAGGGAGATAGAAACTGGGAAGCCGTTGCGATGTCTTCCGATGGGTCCAAACTTATCGCAGGGGTGCGGAGAGGCCATCTGTACACCTCCACGGATGGGGGTGCTACCTGGATAGATCGAAGTGACATCGGCTCTGAAATTGAAGGAGATAGAAGCTGGGAAGTCGTTGCGATGTCTTCCGATGGGTCCAAACTTATCGCAGGGGTGTGGAGAGGCCATCTGTATACCTCCACGGATGGAGGGGCTACCTGGATAGACCGCAGTGACATCGACTCTGAAATTAAGGGATGGGAGCAATGGCAATTCATAGCGATGTCTGCCGATGGGTCCACACTTGCCGCAGCAGTTTATAAAGGTCATCTGTACACCTCCACGGATGGAGGGGCTACCTGGATAGACCGAAGCGACATCGGCTCTGAAATTGAGGGAGATAGGCTTTGGCAGTCCATAGCGATGTCTTCCGATGGATCCACACTTGCCGCAGTGGTTTGGAGCGACCATTTGTATACCTCCACGGATGGAGGGGCTACCTGGATAGACCGCAGTGACATCGGCTCTGAAATTGAGGGAGATGAAAGATGGAGAGCCGTTGCGATGTCTGCCGATGGGTCCACACTTGTCGCAGTGGTTTGGAGCGGCCATCTGTACACCTCCACGGATGGAGGGGCTACCTGGATAGATCGCAGCGCTCCGAGTTCTGTAATTGATGGAATTAGAAGCTGGCAGTCCATAGCGATATCTTCTGATGGGTCCACACTTGCCGCAGTGGCTCGGGGCGACCATCTGTATACCTCCACAGATGGGGGAGCGACTTGGACGGATCGGGGTAGGTGGAAATGAAGCCTTTATCATCGTCCCTAACTAGCCTTGAACCCATATTCCGCGAAGAAAGAAACGAATCGCAGCGCTAAACTGTTCAATCTTTTTAAGTCCCGATGGTATGATTGTCCTGCCCATATCACTCGTCGACTGCTCAACAAGGAAACAGGCGTTCATTGACTAGTGGGTAGAAAGCCTGCCGATAACGAGCAAACGAAGATAGTAAATGAAACTGCTTTCAGGTTTAGTCTCGAACGAGTTAAACTTGGGAGGGGAGTGATCCCATGTCATGGAGGGCTGCAGGTGTGATCCTGGCGGAAGAGGACTTGAGGGCACTCTATTAACGAACTTGAGAAAAGCATTGTTCTTTATGAGTACAAACCAAGGCTTCGGCCTCAGGCGGGATTTAGGGGTTGTAGCTCTGATTAGCCCTTCAGGTCGAGAAATTGACATCGCGGAAATGTCCAATTCGACTGTCATCCATCTAAGATTTGCACATCGGCTTCCGGGTGAAACTTCATTTCCAAATACATTCTTCTACGATTAGACGGATAATGGTAGTGTCTTAGTTCGATGGTGTTGGCACCAATTTTCCAGATCTGTTTATTGAGCTGGAAATCTTCGGTTTCCTTGCTTACTACATCAAAGTCATTGCCATAGAACGATCTCAGAATCTCGCTAACCTGCAGGAACTTTGACTTGCCGTGCTCATCTAAATCAAAAGTCTTTGCTAATCCAATAGATGAAATCAAATCCGTATTGAAATATGAAGGCGAAAACGAACCTGGAACAACAACAACACTATAATAGAAGTACTTACTTAAAAAATTTCGAAGCTTATTGTCAAATGCAAAGGCAATGATGATTGTCTCGAAGAACTCATTTGAAAAACTCAAGTAGTAAAAACCTGTTGAATCACCAAAGTCATACTTCTCCTCAGAAAACTCCAATAACCCATCCCCTAATCCAAATTCCTCAAGCGGTATATCTATTCCCTCTGAAGAACAAGCAACCATCAGCATCAGTGTACCAAATAGAACAGTTACAGCATGTCTTAGCACCATCTTCCTTATTCCTTTAGAGGCTTTTGAGGCTCCAGAGGCATCTTCCCTTTAGGGATCTTCACCTTACCGTTTATAATTAGCGCCAAATCACCTTTACTAAAAGCGTTTTCGACTTTTTCCCAGAGTTCCTTGTCACTTGCATCCGGGTTCTCAAGGGCAATTTCTATACCTTTTTCATTGTTGTAAAGATCCATTTGAACGTCATCAGGTAGCTCAGATCTCTCATCTTCAGATAGCCGATCCTGACCGGATTGGTTTTCGTGAGCATTACCAATAGCTAGTGCTTTTTTCTTACCGAGATCTTTTGCATTCATCGCACTCCACCATGCATGCCGCTTGGCATCTCCTTCACCATCTTGTCCCCCATCTAAGCCTCTTGCTTTGCGTAGAGCTTTATCTGCGTTTACTCGTCCCCTAACCGCTTCACTCCTGTTGTTTTTAAAGAAATCCCGCTCGGCATCTGTAAATTTCCACATCCCCGTCGGGTCGACATACCTTACGGGGTTGTTGCTCACATAGGCATACCAGTTAAGAGCCTCTATGACAGAATAGCCCTTGCGCATTCCTCCACTTTGCCCAGGTCCAAAGCC
>UWYT01000322.1 GCA_900608495.1 Olavius algarvensis spirochete endosymbiont
GTTTAGCCTTATGGCCATGGACGGCCTAAGGGCGGGCCTGGCTGAGGGCCTGCGCAGGTGGGGGCGGCTTTATGCCCCAAAACCGCTGAGTAGTCAATATGCTGGATCATTCGAGCAACTCTGTTAGCTGCGCCATAACTTCCTTTCTGGAAGCAATCTCTTCAGCCGTGGCGTATTTGAATCCTCTCTCGTACCGGTTGATCCTATAAACCGGAGTGGCTCCGGTTTCGTCAGCTATGTACTTATCAGCGCCGTTTTCAAGAAGAAATTTGACATACGCCACACTGTTGGTTTCTAGCCCATAAGGGAAAACAGCCCAATGGAGAGGTGTCGCACCCGACTCGTTCTGCTTATTGAAGTCCAGATTGCTCTGTCGAATAAGCTCCAGTACCTCCGAGTAATCTTCACCAATCGGCCACCAATTGAAGTCATGGAGGATATTTCTTCCCCCGGGTATAGGAAGAGCCGGATCGGCGCCGGCCTCAAGAAGTATCTCTATCATTTCCTTCTTGTCCATGACACTGTCAGTTCTCCTCGAAAGTCTAGCCAAAGTTGTAAAACCATTTTTATCGGCAAGATTAACATCATCGCACAACTTCACTATCTCGCGGAAATTTTCGGGGCGGAGTGTATACGCAAAATGAGTCAACGCTGTAATTTCTGCACCGCCCCCAACCTCGACCTCCCATGAAAACACCTCAGGAAACAGGGTGAGAGTTTCGAAGAGTAAGTCAATATGATCACCAGTCGGTTGGTAGTGAGCAATAGTTCTGATGTACTCCTCCCGATCAAACAAATCAAATTTGACATTCAGTAGATTCGCACCAATGGAAAGATAGTACCGGGAAAGCGCAAGATTGCCGACATAATAAGAAGCGAAAAACAACTGATTCAAACTCTCCTCATCAGCCTCTCGGAGTTCTTGATCCTTCCCCAGATATTCCTCGGGATCCATCATCAGGTACTCAAAGTTCAAGGCATCCTTCAATGAAATCTGACTGACACACACAATGCATATCAATAAGACAACAAAGGAACTCAAAAAAGCTTTCGCCGTTCTCATTGGTCCCTCTCCGTAATAATGATGATCGATTTCAGATCTTTGGTTGAAGAGAATTTCCCTTGCCTAAATTCTTCATACGACTCAGTATATTCAAATCCAGTAACATTTCCATCAGAATCCTTTTTCAGTCCTTGCAGTGGAAGAAAATGGGATTCTTCTCCCATTTTAAACTCGCCGATGACATAGGATTCAGTATCTGAAGTATCGATATTGGCAAGTTTCTTCACGGCGTCATCCTTCCCCCAGGTCCTGTCAATTGAAACATCGTTTCCGTATAGACTCTCAATAATCTTTTCAATCCCGGCTTCAGAGAGATTCACATCAATGCCACCCTTGGAATTCTCGTCAAAACTGAAGTTACCTTCTTTGTTGACCGCTTCGAGCATATCAGAAGCTTTGCCCCATCGGCCATAATTGCTATCATCAGCAAGGGCTAATCCCACCGACACCCCAGCTACAAACTTACATCCCCATTCACCCACGGTATTTCTAATCGTTTGATCTGAATCGTCATACGATTTAGTTCCACCTAGGAAGGATTCTCTCCATCTGCTATCGGATTGACGAACCACGACAGGTTTCATCAATTCGGCTCCCGTCGGGTCGACATACTTCACGGGGTTGTTGCTCACATAGG
>UWYT01000319.1 GCA_900608495.1 Olavius algarvensis spirochete endosymbiont
AGAAAGGAAGACGAGGAATCTATTGCGGTAATCGTGCCTGGGATTCTCGAGGGCAGCCCCTCATATGAGGCGATGAATCTGGGTGTAGGAGAGGCGGCCGGGAATGATTTTCAGGTGCGAGTCATTGAAGGCGGTTTCGACCAGGCCTCGTGGTATAATTCTGTTTTGAGCCTGGCTTCCGAAGGAGACTTCGGACTGATAGTCACCTCCAATCCGGCGATGAGCGAAATCTGCGCGGCGATAGCAGAGTTGTTTCCTAATCAGGCTTTTTTGGTTTTGGATGGCTCAAGTCTGGGAGGGAACAGGATTTCGAATGTTGTATATCGGCACCGCGAGCAGGCCTTTGTAACGGGCTATTTTGCGGGACTTGTAACTATGTCCGAAGAACTTGAGCATTCAAACCCGAATCTAAAAGTTGGGATGATTGTGGGACAGGAGTATCCCCAAATGATGCGAGAGATTCTCCCAGGATATGAGGCGGGTTTGCAAACCGTCAATCCTGGTATCGAGCTTGAATTCAGGGTAATCGGAAACTGGTATGATGCGGAACAAGCCCGGGAGTTGGCGGAAGGACTGTATAATGAGGGAGTGGATGTTATATTGACTATAGCTGGAGGAGCAAACCAGGGAGTTATTTCCGCCGCCAAGAATAACGAGGGATATGTGCTCTGGTTTGATTCGGAGGGAAGTTCACTGGCGCCGGGGATTGTGCTGGCAAGTTCGGTGATTCGCCAAGAGGAGCTAACTAAAATGCTGGTTCGGAACTGGATTGATGGTGAACTGGCACCTGGCACCAGCATGAGAGTGGGTTTTTCGGAAGGTTATATGGATTTCCCCACCGAAAACAAGCATTTCCGTAAATTCGTTCCAGAGTCAATTCAGAAAGAGATGAGACGACTGGTTAGTCAGTTCAAAAACGGCGAGATTGATTTGAGCGCATTGGATGAATGAGCTGTTCGATATAAATCTGACGATGTACCGCGGCTGGATATCACGCATTGACAGATTTCACGAGCTGAATGGTTGAACTTTCCGCGGTTTTAAAGGGAGCAAATTTCACCTGGAAATCTAGTGGTATAGAAGTAGCCCGCAACCTGTGGCTTAACCTGGATGGGGGACAAATTCATGCACTAATGGGCGAAAATGGAGTCGGGAAAACCACTCTGGGCCATATAATCACGGGAGTACTGCAACCAGATTCCGGTATTCTGCAGATTGGCAAAAAACATTACAACTTAAATAAACATAGGGATGGCTTGTTTCGAGAATTTGGATTGGTTCGACAACACTGCATTTGGCCGCCCAACTTTCGTATTCGTGAGGCGGCGTTTCTCGGTAGTAAACCGCACGGTCTGAGAGCTCAGAACAAGAAATTCTCTCAGACTGCTGAGCGTTGGGGCTTTGGCGATATCAATCCTGAAGAACGGGTTGGAAGAATGGATGCCGCTAGCCTTCAGCGTGCACAGATGGTGGTTGCGTTGATGATGGAGGCCAAGTTCATAGTGCTCGATGAACCTTCCTCTGCCTGGGAAGAAGGACATGAGGCCGAATTTTTTGGCTTGCTTGAACTTCTGCGCGCAGAAGGCAGAGCGATTTTACTAATCACCCATAGAATCGATGATGTGTTCAGAATTGCCGATGTAATCACAGTACTGAGAGAGGGAAGAATTGTTGGCACCTGGAATATCGAAGAAATCAGTAAAAAGGGGTTGATTTCGGCAATGTTCGAGGGGGACAAGTTCACTGGACCAGGTTTGTCAATCGATACAAAGCGAGTGATTGGCGGAAAAACTCAACCCGGGAATAACCAGACACGCATATCCAGAGAAAGTATAAAACCTGTACTGGAAGCTCGAAATCTTGGCCATTCCCGACAACTCAAAGCGATAAGCTTCAAAGTTTTTCCTGGCGAAATTCTGGCCATCACCGGTCTGCGGAGAGAAGGTCTTTCGTGTCTGGAAGATGTGCTTACAGGAAACATTGAATCAGCTTCGGGCGAACTGTTGATTGATTCTGAACCCTGTAGGGGGAGCCTGGAACTGCGGCGAAGAGGCCTGCGCTATGTTCCTTCCGATAAGCTGGAACGGGGTTCGAGTCTCGATTCCACCTTGGCTGAGAATATAATGGCCTTGGAGTCCGCGAAGCTTTCTAAATGTGGCTGGCTCAATCCCGCTCTGTTGAACAAACACGCCGAAACTCGAAAACCCGGGTGGGGTGCTCTTGGAAAGGTGAATCGAAAGCTTGGTGAGTTTTCGGGGGGCAATATTCAACGAGCAATTTTAGCGCGGGAAATTGGCACGGGAGCAAAAGTCTACGTGCTTGTCGATCCGGTTTGGGGGCTTGATGATTTAAGCAGGAAGAAAGTCTATACGCAGATAAAGAAAATTCGAGATAGGGGAGCAGCGATTCTATTACTCGCAACAAACTTAGACGAAGCCCTGGAAATTGCAAATCGAATCGGCGTTATTCATGATGGGCAGTTGCTCGAAATCCGGGATGCCGTGGATTGGAATAAGAACGAGTTGCAAAGAACAATCGCGGGGCTGGGGGTATGATTGGAACCCTAAGAACGATTTCTGCGATTGTGGCAGTGCTGATAATCGTGATGCTGGCCTTATCGGGAACTGGTGGAGGTTTTGTCTCGGGATTTACCGACATGCTATTGGGGCCTTTTATCAGCGCTCTCGCTTTTGGGAACTTCTTGGAAACCGCGGCAAAACTAACCCTGGCAGGTTTGGCGGCATCGATGGCCTTTAGCGCGGGCTGCTTCAACTTGGGGGGTGAAGGACAGGTACTTGCCGGAGGATTAGCCGCCACGGCAGTGGCGATTTATCTTCCGGAGTTACCACGGGGACTAGCGCTTACATTGATTGTAGCGGTGGGATTTTGTGCGGGCGGCATAATCGGAACAATGTCGGGTATACTCAGGGCCAAATGGAGGGTGGATGAGTTGATCAGCACCTTCCTGATTTCTGCGGTTATTGCAAATCTCGGCTATGCATTGCTAGTGGGGCCACTAAGGGATTTAGACAGCTACCTAATCGCCGCCCCGCCCCTCCCCTCGGCTTACCAATTGCTTCCCTGGTGGCCACCTTCCCGCCTGAGCGCGGTTTTGGTATGGGCCGTGCTGCTTACCATGGCAACCCATATATTCCTGCAATTCACAATCTGGGGTTACAGGTGGCGCCTGCGAAAGGCCAACATTGAATTTGCCTCTTATGTCGGCATAAACACCGCATCTATTGCCATTGTATCCCTGGCAGCTTCAGGAGCTCTCTATGGCCTGGTAGGCGCCGCCGCCCTGATGGACAGCGGTCGTGCCGTCCAGGGTTTTACCAATAATCTGGGCTGGGATGGCCTTGCAATTGGCTTAGTGGCCGGGAACAGGCCAAGATGGATACCAATTTTTGCCATTGTCTATACTTGGATAATTCTAGGTGCCCAAACCGCGACTGTGAAATCCGGATTTTCTTTCGCTCTCAGCGGGTTGGTTCAAGCTATCATCTTTTTCCTGGTGACAGCCAGGAGGCTTGAAGGGAAGAACATTGCTTGAAACTGTGGCCTCGGTGGCAATTCCGTTTATTCTGGCCGGCCTGGGCGGTCTCCTATCCGAGCAGACGGGGGTCTTAAACATTTCCCTGGAGGGTTGTATTGCCTCGGGAGCTTTTTTTACGGCATTGCTGATTACTCTCGGTGTACCAGCGCCCCTGGCTGTCTGCGGGGCACTGGCTTCCGGCGCTCTGCTTGGTTTACTGCTTTCCGGCATCCATATGGGATTGAAAGCAAATCTGTTCATTGCGGGAATGGGAGTCAATATCCTGGTTCCTTCACTAAGTGGTTTGATTTCAAATGGGGTTTTGGGTCATAAGGGTACCATACGAATAACTGGCGATTACAATTTATCGCCCTTCACATGGTTAATGATACCCTTAACTTTGTTGCTTACCTTCATTATTCACAGGAGTAATTTTGGCATCAGTTTTAGAGCCGCGGGGGTTGCCCCCAGGTTTCTAAGTGAACGGGGCATTTCACCCAACAGAGTTAAAACCTCGGCGCTTTCGATTTCATCGGCTATGGCTTCCCTTGCCGGAGCTTTTCTGGCAATGCGAATCGAAGCCTATGTTCCAGGCATGAGTTCGGGTCGAGGGTGGATTGCGTTAGTGCTGGTTTGGCTTGGATTTCGCCATCCCCTGGGAATTCTGTTTTCAGCCTATTTTTTTTCCTTGATTATAATTATTTCCAATATAACCCTGGGAAATCTCCCCTTTACGATATTGAAATCCCTACCCTATATTGCGGCCCTGACAGCCTTCATAATAGCCAATGCCAGGCAGCACTCAGCCACCAAATATTGAGAGCGCGAGCTGTAGCTTTGCACGCAAAAAAACGGGAAACATCATTCAATCAACGTGGTTTGTTACATCTTGGATTTTCACCCCGGGGAACCGGTTTTTAGAGCCGCCGTTTTTCTCAATAACAGCTGCTGTCGCCTGAATCAATACTCTCTTGAACCAGAAGAAGGAGTGGGTTCATGTTGCAGAAGCATCTTAGCCAAACTCATAAGAGGCAAATTCATTGGTTTGTTTTTTGGTGAGAGTATCTTATCAACACAGTTTGATACCTGCCGAAAATCTGGAATTCTTGCTGCCTGCGGATACGAAATCTCTGAATGAGAGCCCCCTCCTTAAGCTTCTTTGTCGTTTCAAAAAGCAGAAGGCGCTTCTGGCAGTTTTTTCCTGTGTCTCCTTGATTTCCAGCAAATTCTGCCGGTGATCAGTCGATTATCCGCTCATTCTGGCCGACATCCCGGCAAGGATGGAGTTTTCCCGCCATCCTGATTGTCCCGATGAGGTGGTTCCGAGGAGTTGGCAATCCCTTTCTTTGAAGATGAATACTCTCGTTTTTCAATATACTCCATGCTTCCTCGAAGTGTACCCAGGCTGGTCATTACCCCACCTGCTGACAAGCTTTGATTTTGTCTGGGAAACTCGTGCTAATCAAAAAGGCAGTAACTTCCCCGTGCTCCTGGAATCTCCAGTTTTCATTTCGAAGAATATCTTGACTTTGGGCTGAGTTTAGCCTCAGGGTATTAATTTAGGGAGTAGCCTTAAATTGGAAAGAAACCACAGTTCCGCCAAGTTTTGGAGACGTTGATGCTTGAGGAACTTTCAGACATCCGACAAATTGAGGGCGATGGTTTTCGACGCTGGTTTGTCGATAAGAATTTGGAATTGATTCTTTGGTACAACGATGCGAAAGAGCTTACGGGATTCCAGATTTGCTATGATAAACTTGCCGGGAATCGCTCAGTTACCTGGAAAAAGCGCATTGGCGGGGACGGCAAACCAAAATCGGTGCTGGTTTCCGATGGTCCTTACAACAAATCCCGGCTCTGTGCCTTGGTGGAGAACAGCATGAGCAATCTGGATGATGGGTTAAGGGCATTTATCCTGGGGCGACTCAAATCACACGGCAAAGAATAAGGGGCAGAATCAATATGCCGCCTTGTCTGCTAGGCTATAAGAGCTTCCAGCGCTACCGAGATTCTCTTCTGATTTCGTTCATTCTCGAGCACTATGCTGTCTAACGCAATCTGGGCCCGATCGAGGGAGAGATTGCCAGGAAAGCCAATACCGGTTCTCTCTTTAATCGCCGAGAGCGGATCGCGTTCTTTGTAGCAACCTGGATTTTTTGCCACCATCTTGTAAGCATCCCTGAAGGCCATTCCACTTGCAACTAAATCGAGAGCCGCATCGGTGGCGAAAATTTCAGGCTTGAATGATTTCAGCAAATTTTCCTTGTTCACTCTCAGCCTTTCAATAACGAGTGTGCCCGCTTCAACCATTGATTCCAGGATATCGGCAGCGCTCATTGTCGGATCCTTTGTTTCCTGGTAATCTCGATTGTATCCTGAAGGGAGCGCTCGGATGATTCCCTTAATCTGACTACCCTTGGCGCCGACCGATGCGGCTCTGGCTCGCATCAATTCCAATACATCCGGATTTTGCTTCTGGGGCATGATACTCGAGCCCGTGCATAATTCCTCGGGCACGCTGAACCATGCGAACTCAGGCATGGAGTACAGAATTAAATCCTGGGCAAGCTTTGAGAGACTAATCGCAATCTGCTCAAGGATATCTACGAGGCGAGATTCGAATTTCCCCCGGCTAAGGCCGCCATAGGCAGCATTTATCTGCACCTTTTGAAAACCGAGAAGTTTTGCGCAGAGTTCCCTGTCAAGTGGCAATGAAGTGCCAAAACCCGCGCCAGAGCCCAGCGGGCATTGATCGAGAAAACAGAAAAGACTTGAAAGTGCTTCGAGATCGTCCAACAGGAGTTCGGCAAAACCTCCAGCCCAGAGACCCACTGAAGAAGGCATCGCGGCTTGCATATGCGTACGCCCCGGCATTGGTATGAGCCTGTGCTCCTGTGCAAACTCTATCAAGCGTTGAACAAGCACGGCCATTTTGGAGACTAGATTGAGTTGATAGTCGCGCATCCAAATACGCATTGCGGTTAGAATTTGGTCGTTTCGGCTTCGTCCAAGATGGATGTTTTTGGCATCTTCTCCAACTAGCTCTACGAGGCGGTTTTCGATTGCAGTGTGCACATCTTCATCTGAAATGCTGATGTCGAACTCACCCCTTTGCTGTTTGAGCAATATGGTTTTCAATCCAAATTGAATACTTTTGAGTTGCTTCGCTTCTATAAGACCCACTGCTGCAAGCATTTTTGCATGAGCCACGCTTCCAAGCACATCGGCCTTAACGAGACGACTGTCCAGAATATAATCGTTTCCAACAGTAAATTTTTCAATTAGGCCATTGATTTCTATTCCTTTAGACCACAGTTTACTCACACCAAACCCTCCAACCTCTGTTTCATATCCAATTCTGCCAAGCCAACCCTCAGATGGCGGATGTTTTGTCGATGTGCCCTCAGCACAAAATCGGCAAATTATATATGTTTGTATTCCAAAATTGTTCTAAGATAATTATCACCAATGAAGAGCTATGACAATGCACATTATCGAAGATGAAGCTTTCGGAGCTTACATTCAATCCGACCTGGCAGATTTCATATCGCTTTCACTGCTGATATCAAAACTTTCCCCTGACAAAATTCCAAGACACATGGTTGCTCGAATTCTTCTTGAAGCATCCAAATGCGAAGAATTACTCGATGCCTTTGGCGCTCCTAGAAATAAGTATTGGGCTCCCGTACGCATGGCGACCGCCGTAGCAAAGGCTTTCAGTCGGGTTATTTACAACATGTTCCATATATACTATTCCGCCAAAGGATACAATTTGCTGGAAGTGGAAGGTGATTTCATTTCCGCTACACGGGAATCGTTGTTTTCACTGCTCAAAGTTTTTGTGAAGGCATCAGGCCACTTCATAAAAGTTGTGAAACGTATGAAGCTTAATAAAATGCCTGTTCCCGCAACAGAATACAGGTTCAACAATACGCCAATTGATGGAAAACTGAAGGCAAATCTACGCCGTAAAACTGCTGAGAATCCGCGGGATACAGCGGTTTTTCTTGCAACCAGCTTTCTAAATCTAGCTGAAGAATGCAATTGGCTCGATGTTCATAAGAAATTGAAACCCGGACAGTATCATAGTTGCATACCGGACACAATAAATGAGGTTAGGTTGCGGCATGTTGCAAATGACTTTCATAATCTTCAGTCGACATACGATACCTATCTCTCGGCCTCAGATATTGCTGAGTCCGATGAAAATTTGCCCGTTATGAGGGGTCAGATAACCGTCGTGTTCCACCTGCTGGACACAGTTGTAACGTTGGTTCACTTTTATGAACGACATTCACTTTCAAATTGGAATACCAGTCTGGAGTCGTCTATTGAAAACAAAAAGCTGCTTGCAATTATAATCGAGTATTTCATAGCTTTCACGGATAAATACGTTGTTGCGACTCAGGAGCTTTGCAGAAATGTTTTGAAATCCTACGCTATTCAAGGCGAAATTGAAGTGCCCATTCCTAATTACCGCGGTTTTCATGTTCGCCCTTCCACACTCATCGCAAAAATAATCATTCACTACGGCAGCGAAGTAAGAATGAAACTGGATGGAACCATCTATGATGCTTCATTGCCTTTGGAACTTTTCCGAGCTAACGAAGAACTCAATCAACGAAAAAGAGAAGCGGTAACCAAGTATTCCCTGGACCATAAGCTCGTAAAAAATGATGCCGGTGCAAGCTATGAGGCTCCTCTGATGAAGAGGATTCTTAGGGCGGTATTTCTGGATCTATTAGAAAAACAAAAAATAATGATTTATGATAACGACTATTCATTCGACGATATAGAACTACATATGAACGAAACATTGGCTGAATTCATTAAACGAGCCATCGTTTTGTACCTGGCCATGGGTAAAATAGACATCACAAGTGGAGATACTGTGTGCTTTCAGGGTGATTCCAGGGTTCTCGAGGATATTAAAACGCTGGCAGATAGCGGATATGGTGAAGATAAGTTTGGCAACAATGTTGTGCTGCCCAAAAGCCTTTCCTACCTTAAGAGATGAAGCAGTGGAATAGAAATGTTGATATATTGTTTCCGACGTGTCAGCTCGGCTATGTTATTCGTATTACTGCTTTCCACCGCTGTTTCGGCCCAAGAAGAAACCCGTCCGATTCGGGTTAGTGCAATTATAATCAGCCCTGAATCACACCGAGAGGAAAAACTCGAAGATGTGATTAAGGCTTCTATATTTGCACAGTTGAAATTGGATGGGTTCATACCTGGCGAATTGAGCAGCTCTGATTACATCATAAAAATCTCGTATGAGATTATCGGAACTGACATCTCAATATCGTTCGAAACGAAACGAATCAAATCTAATGGGAAAGAAATAGTCAACAAGGTTAAGTGGGAGGGTCCACTCTCCTTGAACTTGGATACCGAAATCCAAAAAGTTGTACATACGCTCATTACTCGGCAAATAGAAAAAACAGTTCAAGAAGAGGAGAGAGAGCCGAAAAATAAGTGGAGTCTAAACCTGGGCCTTTCAGGATTTGTTCCGGTGGGCGAGTCAAATCAGATTGTAAAACTGGGTATTGGGGCTTATGTGAACTTCGGCTACACAATATTGCTGAAGAAAACCTCGTTAAATCCGAGCTTCAAAGTTGGTTTAATCTGGATTCCCACCAAATCTATTTGTTCCGGTAATTCCACCTGTCCCAGCATTACGATGGTTCCGCTGGTGGCTGAAATCAAGTTCTCATATGCTTTGAATCAGAAGTTGCATCCTTATCTCACAGGCGGATTCGGAGGAGTCTGGCTATTCAGATTTGTCCATAGCGATAAAGAGTCTCAGGCAAATATGGTTCCCTATGCTGATGCGGCGCTTGGGATTGACATCAGGCTCGATGAAGTAGTTGGCATATTTGTGGAGGCAGGGTTGAATAATGCATTCGAGAGAGTTGGCACCATAATCTCTAACATAGGGAATCTTACCGGAATCACGTTGAATATCGGAATAGGACTTTAGTTGCTTAGTCGCCATCAATCGGCAAGCTATGGTTTCAGTTCCAACGTCAATATATTTATCTCTTCTAGAAATTCTCCGTATATCTGCTCACGGATTTCGTCTGTCTCCAGGGCGTTCGCCGATTCTACAAAGCTATCAAGAAGCAGATGGGTTGAGGATTTCAAGTCGGACTTGATTTCCAACTTGTCACTCAGCAGAGAAGCAATGTGCGCGGAGTTATCACGATTATTCTCGAACACCGCATTATACTCGGCATCGTAATGATTCTTGAGTTCATCCAGCGCATGCAGGAAAGCAGACAATCGTTCCTCCAGGATTCTACTCTCTTCAGCGGCTTCAGCGAGGGCCTCATTTCTTGCCGATTCCAGATCCTCCAGGCCGAATATTGATTCCTCATCAGTAAGAAGCCTGACTTCCGCGTCATCGATAGCTTCTTCTAAACTGACCAATCGTCTGATAGCTGTTATAAAAAAGCTGTTTACATCCCGATTGTTGCGAACTACCTCGCTCTGTCTTATTCCAGGTTCATTGAGATACGTCTCCAGTGAATTAAGCGATTCAATGGTTTCAGCGGGGTTTCTCTCGTTCCAATTATCGTTCACCCTCCCATAATAAGCCGCAATTTGGGCGCGAATTCCATCTTCGTTTACTCTGCTTTCCTGAAGCTCTTCCAATGTTCGCAAAGCCTCTGAATACTCACCTCCCGCAAGAGATTGAATCTCGGATTCCAAGCTTGCCATTTCCGCTTTGAGGCGCTCAAGCTCCGCATCATAATTGCTAATTTGAACCTCATACAAGCTGTGCTGCGCATCAAGCTCAGCAATACGGCTTCCATACTCATTCTCCAAACGAACCTTGAACTCAGCCAGTCTTATCTCCATCTCTTCTTGCGCTGCTGCCTCGTAATTGGCCATATCTCTCTTCAACCGATCCCCAGAAATTCCGGAGGCAATCAGTCTTATCCGCTCGGCTTCCTGAGCATTTCCAAATTCTGTCCGCAGATTTTCCTCCTGCATTCTCAGCCTTTGCTCAATTTCTTTTTCAACACCGAATCTCTTCGATTTAACGCTCTCTAATTTCTCGCGAATCTCCTCAAGTTCTTTGTCCTTGACAGCGAGTTCAGCTCGGGCCTCTTCCCGCAGTCGCTCTACAATCAAACCTTCGTTAGAGATAATACCAGTTGAGATTAGAGTTCCTGAAACGCGCTGCGCCCCAAAGATTTTCCATATGAGCAGAGAGCCGGCCCCTAACAACAGAAACGCCCCGACATTCATCCAAAAAGGAAGCTGCGACGAACGTTTTTGCGCCCCCAATCGCGATTTCTCAAGCGTCACCTTCTTCATGAAACCGGAATCACTGTCAAAGCCCATTGATAGAGCTTCACCGCTGGAATTCTCTCGCTCTCGTACCAGAGTCTCTTCAATTGAGTCCAGAATTTCCTGCCTCTCCTCCGGTGAGATTTCATGCGTTGCCTCGCGTTCCGGGGCGTTGGAAAAAACGGTTTGATTAGTACTGTTATTCTGATTCAAATCATTCATTTCACTACTCCACTGTTTCTGCTATATTAAAACAGAAATGAACATTCGTCCAAAAATAATATTCGTAGTGCTGCCTTTAATTACAGTTCCATTGGCACTGGCTGCTTTCGTTTCTTATCTATCGGCCAAATCCGGCATTACAACCGTTGCCTCCAACCTGCTCCAATTCAAATCTCAAACTCTGAACAACTACATAGAATCCCAGTGGAACCTACTGACATCGAACAATCTGGAAGATAAACCTCAATATCAAAATGCCGCAAAGGAAGCCGTCTCCGGATTCGCCAGGAGTCTAATACGTTCCCCAACCGAATTGATTTTTTCAATTGATTCATCGGGAGGAATTGTGATGACCACTGACGCCAATCCGCCGAAATCAATTTCCAATCCACTAAGCAAGGCAGTTACCGAAATAAAGACTCCGGATTCTGCTCTCGGCGAAAAATTGACAGATTCTCTTATCGTCGATAAAATTCGCCGAATAGCCTACTCCCAATACTTCAAACCGTGGGAATGGACTGTCTACGTAAGCGAGGAATGGAACACCTTCTACGGCCCGGTAACCCGCAATAGCATCATTATCGGGATTATAGCTGCCCTCTCTCTCAGTCTCTCCCTGGTTCTACTGGTTACAGCCACCAAGGCAGTCACAAAACCTCTAGAGGGAATGACCAAGTCAATTGAGCACATTACCCAAACCATGAACCTTGAAACCCAGGTTCCCATCTTGTACAACGACGAAATCGGTCGATTGGCCCACTCTTTTAATCAAATGATAGTTAATCTCCGCAAAGCCAACGAGGATGTCAAAAGCTTTGCCCTGCGCAGTGTCATAGCCAGAAGAAATGCCGTCAAAGCCCAGATAAGAGCAGAAGAGGCAAAAGAGCATGAACAGAGTCTCCGTGTGCTATTCCAAAAATACGTGCCCCAGTCGATTATAGACAAAAACATTGAACGTATTGGCAAGGATCTCCTGATAGGAGAATATCAGCAAGTATCAATCCTAATCTCCGATATTCGCCAATTCACCTCAATCACCGAGAGTATGGAACCCAGTCAGCTTGTTGACTCCCTCAATCGATACTTCGAAAAGATGGTGGATATAATTGATAAATATACAGGCATCACCGATAAGTACATGGGCGATGCAATCATGGCCCTCTTCGGAGTTCCTGAAAAAGGCGAAAACGACATATTGAACTGTGTTCGGGCCGGAGTCGAGATGTTATCTCGCCTTGAAATCTTCAATGAAGAGCAAGAAGAGCACAAGATTGGCAAATTCGAGATTGGAATAGGTATACATTACGGCCAAGTTACCGCCGGCAATATAGGTTCGGACAAGAAAATGGATTACACAGTAATCGGCGAACCTGTGAATATCTCTTCGCGACTTGAAAGTCTCACTAAGCATTATCAGATTCCACTAATCATCTCGGACAAAGTAAAGTACTCTCTGGGTGATAAGTTGGAAACTCTTCTGCTCGACAAGGTGCTGGTTCTTGGCAGCACCAATCCCATAAGCATATTCACGGTGGCAGAAACATTGGGGGAGGAAACTGTAAACATGTGGGAAAGCTTTGAGAAGGGCCAGAGATTCTACTTTGAGGGTGATTTTTCAGAGGCAAAGAAATGTTTCCAGGCTGCTCAGACAAAATATCCCGACAATGGCTTACTCAAGGTATTTCTCGGTCGCAGCAATGAATTCCTCATGAATTCGCCGCCTAACTGGAATGGAGCTTTCCGTCACGAAACCAAATAAAATCTAAGCCCTGGAATTTTTGGCAAAGCTGATTCCTTTCCCATCCGCTTTCACAACAATCTTATCATTTTCGATGAATTCCCCTGCCAACAAAAACTGGGCCAGAGGATTTTCAACCAGTTCCCGTAAGGCGCGTCGAAGTGGTCGTGCACCGAAGGCCGGTTCATATCCTCTCGCACTAATTAGTTTTTTAGCATTCTCTGTCAATTCCAAGGCAATGTTTTTCCCGGCGAGGCGCCTGGCAAGATGGGCAATTTGGAGTTCCAATATCTGGTGAATTTGCTCGAGACCAAGGGATTCGAATATAATTATCTCATCAATACGGTTTAGAAACTCAGGTTTGAATGTGGCCCTGACGCGCTCGTTCAGAGCGGCCCGGGTGACATCATCCACTCCTCTTTCCAAAATCACATCCGAGCCCAAATTGCTAGTCATAATTATTATCGAATGGCGAAAATTCACCACCCGGCCCTGACTGTCGGTAAGGCGCCCATCGTCCAGCAGCTGAAGCAGTATGTCGAATACATCCGGGTGAGCCTTCTCTATTTCATCAAACAGCACCACCGAGTATGGGCGTCTTCGCACCGCCTCTGTCAGCTGTCCTCCTTCGTCATAGCCAATATATCCCGGCGGGGCCCCGACTAGCCGTGACACCGCAAACTTCTCCATGTACTCACTCATATCGATTCTAGTAAGCGCGCTGCCGTCGTCAAACAGAAAAGTCGCAAGAGTTCGGGCCAATTCAGTCTTCCCTACCCCCGTTGGACCAAGAAATATGAAAGTGCCAAGAGGTACTGAAGGATCTGATATACCGCTTCGATTGCGTCGCACAGCGTTGGCTACAGCTGCGAGCGCGGCATCCTGGCCTACTACCTGTTTTCTCAGAATACTCTCAAGCTTCAGATATCTTTCTCTATCGGAAGTCAGCATCTTGGCCACCGGAATTCCAGTCCATGCCGATATCACACAAGCAATATCATCCTCTCCAACCTCTTCCTTAATCATGCTGTTCTCACCCTGCAACGCTTTCAAACGCTCGAATTTTCCCTCGAGCGACTTTTTTGTTGCAGGAAGCTTGCCATGAAGAATTTCCGCGGCAAGGCCCAAATTACCCTCCCGTTCGGCAATGCCTGCCTGGAGATTTAATTCTTCCATTCTTTGCTTGATTAATCTAATCTCTTCGATTGCTTTCTTCTCGTTTGTCCATCGAGTTCTCAAGGCATCCCGAGAGGCAGAAAGATTAGCCAATTCTACACCTAAGTCCTTAAGACGCTTCATGGAAGCGGCATCATCCTCTCGTTCCAAAGACTTCTTCTCGATTTCGAGCTGCAATACACGCCGTTCCAATGTGTCCAGTTCTGTCGATTGGCTCTCAATTTCCATCTTGATTCGACTAGCGGCCTCATCCACTAAATCGATAGCCTTATCGGGAAGGAAGCGGCCAGTGATATAGCGTTTGGAAAGCGTGGCTGCTGCAATCAAGGCCTCATCGCGAATCGTAACACCATGATGCACCTCATATCGCTCCCTCAAACCGCGCAGAATTGAAACAGTATCCTCTACCGAGGGCTCGTTCACCATCACCTGCTGGAAGCGTCTTTCAAAGGCGGCGTCCTTTTCAATGTATTTGCGATACTCATCCAAAGTGCTCGCGCCAATGGCATGCAACTCGCCGCGAGACAAGGCCGGCTTGAGCAGATTCGAAGCATCCGTGCCTCCTTCACTGGCCCCCGCGCCCATCACCGTGTGCAGCTCATCGATAAACAAGATGATATTTCCCGAACTCGAACTTACATTCTTAATCACCTCTTTCAAACGCTCCTCAAATTCCCCACGGAATTTCGCTCCCGCAACTAAAGAACCCATGTCGAGACTGAGCAACTGTTTCTCTTTCAATGAATCCGGAACATCGCCAGCCACGATTCGGCCGGCAAGTCCTTCCACGATGGCAGTCTTACCAGTACCAGGTTCGCCAATCAGCACCGGGTTGTTCTTTGTTCGTCGACTCAACACCTGCATTATCCGTCTCACTTCATTATCCCTGCCGATAACAGGATCGAGTTTTCCTTGAAGTGCCAGTCGCGTTAGATTTACCGTATATTTTTCGAGAGCACGGAATTTACTCTCAGGATACTGATCATTCACCTTCAGATTCCCCCGAACTTCTTTCAACGCTTTCAGGAGGGAATCGTGTTTAATCCCATGAGTTTCCAGAAGCTTCGCCATTGCTCCGCTTTCGGATATCATAGCCAATAGCAGATGCTCAACAGAGATGTATTCATCTTCCAATTTACCCATTTCTTTTTCGGCCTGTCGAAGCAAGCTCGTCAATTCCGGACTCATGCTCGTCTGCACAGTTTCACCGTAAGCACGCGGCTTTCTTTTCAGGGCTCTTCCCAGCTCTTCCTCTAAAGACTCTATGCGCACTCCCATCCGAGATAGCAAATGCGGTACAATCCCATCCTCCTGGCGAACCAGGGCATTGAGAAGATGCTCGACGTCCAACTGATTATGTCCGAGTTCATCAGCAATCTGTGCGGCCATTCCCAACGCCTCGCGGCTCTTTATCGTGTAGCGATCCTGCATCATTTTTATTCGTCTCCCCTCATAAGATAACTAGCAATAGCAGGATTCAGCAAATATGATGGAACTATGGTAAATAATGCGAAAATTGTTGTGCTTCTAGACTGTTTTACGCGCAACGACGCCCAGGCCGCACTTGCTGCCTTCGAAAACTCCGGAGGGGATGCCTCGAAAATTATAGTGGCGCCGATTACTGAACTAGTCGCCAGGCAGAATACGGGCGAGGCAGTAGCGGCCATAGCCGGGGGTCGCTGGCCTGGCGGAACCCCAAGAGTCGGCGCCAAACCCGGCGCTCTAATTGCCGGGGCCACTAAACACGATGCCGTCACATTGATGCGATGCTTTAAAAGCATCCTCGGTCCAGATGCCGATCCAGTGTTCGCAATGATAACTGAAACCGGAATGGGCTGGAGCATTGAGGAATACCTTGCACATATCCGCAAAGAACACAACTACATGAAAACCACCGATCCATCGACAGACCCGGATATGAAGGAGGTAGATTGAAGCCGCGGCGGGAAGACAACTGATGGGCCCTCATCATATATGAGAATCACAAAAAGAGGCGCCGCCTGTAAGATAACATCTTGCCGGCCGCGCCTAAAAAAGAATTCGGTGTTCGGGGAAAGGAGGAAAACCCGCACCCTATTTACATACCAAGACCATCGGCAGTTAGAAAGGTTACGCAATATAACTTTTTTCGTTTCTCAAAAAAATCTCTTCCAAAACGATTAATTGCCGGGTTTATTCGATATCGCGAAAGCATTCCTGACGCTTTGCATCGGCAACGTGGCGATGGATTCACTCCTCATCATACAGCCTCGCGTCCCCGTACCGGGTGTCTCCTACACAGGGCCATTGTGAACACCGCTCCAAAAAGTCTGATGATAAATCGAACTCGCGCAAACTATAACGGTGGTTTGCCCACTGTCTTCCCGCACTGATTTCTCATAAATACGGACAAAACTCCCTATCCCTGTTGATTCTTCCCGCTTCATGCCGGATGATGAGGGTTGTTAACTTCAACTCGATGGAATCCATCGGGGCAGCAAGGTTGACATAGGAGCCAGATACCCTGCCGACATTGCACACTACCTTTCGAAATCTTTTCCGGAAAACGATTTCGGTTTGGTTTTTCCACTGGCGGCTATTGGATTGATGCTGCACGCCTCATACAGAAGTTAAGCAGTTGGTAAGTATGAGCCTAAGCGAGTTGGATTGAGCAAAGCTGTGCATCCCGCAAGTATTTCAGAATAAGGCGTTATTTGAGAAATTGTTAATCCTCGGCAGGGTGCTTAGCGGATTCAAATCTAACCGATACGGCAAATACTCCGGCAGTTATCTGCTTCTTCCATCAAAAGGTTTGCATTCGAAGACGTGGAGACAAGGCAGCTATGAGAATAAATCCCAACATTTCCTCAATGGAAACCTATGTTCCTGGTCGAACCATCAAGGGCGCGATAAAGCTTTCCTCGAACGAGAATCCGCTGGGTCCCTCCCCGCTTGCGCTGGCGGCTATAAAAGATAGTCTTTCCGAAATTCACTCTTATCCCGATGGCGCCTGTGTCGAGCTGCGCTCCAAACTTGGGGAGCTTTGGAAACTCGACGCGGATAACATTCTGGTGGCAAACGGAAGCGACGAACTGCTTGTCCTACTCGCGGCAGCCCTCATCAACTCAAGTTGCAATGCGGTTGGCGCTCGCCAGACTTTTAGCCAGTATCGATATGCGGTGCGATTATTTGGTGGCGAGATGCGCGAAAAACCACTTATTTCAGGGTTTTATGACTTCTCAGGAATGCTGGATTTGATTAATTCAAATACCAGGTTGATTTTCTTGTGCAACCCAAATAATCCGACAGGCACCTATCGCAACAGTCGGGAACTCGAAGCCTTCCTCCGTAAGATTCCCGCTGGCATCGTGGTTGCGCTGGACGAGGCCTACGCGGATTTCGCCGACGCAAATGATTTTCCAGATTCAAGAAGATTACTGGTTGAGTTTCCAAACCTGCTAATACTCCGCACTTTTTCAAAAATTTATGGCCTTGCCGGACTCAGAGTTGGCTATGCCGTTGCTCGGCAGGAGCTTATCAGCGGTCTCGCCAAGGCTTCCATGCCCTTTAACGTGAATTCTCTGGCACAAGTGGCCGCCCACGCCGCTCTAGCCGACACAGAGCATCGAGAGAGCACCTTGAAGCTTGTTCACACGGAAAAAAGATTTTTGGAGGCCGAGTTAAACAAACGTGGAATATTCAACTTCCCCACCCAGGCAAATTTCATCTGTTTCGGGTTGGAGTGGGAAATCAGCGAAATCTGGGAATGGATTGCCAGAAAGGGAATCGCACTGCGAGGGCTTCAATCCTTTGGTTTGCCAAAAATGGCACGCTATACCCTGGGCAGCAGAGTGAATAACCAGACTTTGATAAAAATCCTGGATGAACTATCTACCCGATAATTCTCATACCGGGTATTAATCGCAACAGCATTACCCTGTCTACTTCTCATCGCTCTTATCCACGGCTTCTACGATTGATTCCTAATGGACAAGCGGATTACAAATCTACTGATTTTCCCTCTTCCTGCCATCGGTTGGCTAATTACCAAGCCGTGCAGGAAATCACGGTTGACTCTTTCTGTATGAGCCTGTACCCTATGAAAAATACATATATCGCAGGGTAGAGCAGCTGGCAGCTCGTCGGGCTCATAACCCGGAGGTCGTAGGTTCGAATCCTACCCCTGCTAAAAGGCCAAGTCCGAGTAAGGCACCATGCCGTGGTTCCTATCGTAAATTATCTCAAGTAACGGCAGTGTCTGAATTTATTACAATCAGAATTCTGGGAGCGGGTGGAATTGGCAGTTTCCATAGCCGTTCTCCTTACATTGTGCATTGCCCTAAAGGGCAGTTTTCAACTTCTTTGAAACCAGCTCTATCCAGATTCTCTCCGTTTGAAGCGTCTATCGCTTCTTGAAGAAGGTGTAAGGCTGCGGGAGCCAGAGCAATGAAACTCTTGTTCATAATCAATCTCCTTGGCACAGGTTAATATACCCTGCTGTTTCACGCAGCAAGACGGTAAACGTTAATTCTGCTTGGAAAAAGAGCTCTCGGACAATCGACAGCATTCCCGTTTGGTTTGTACCTCCACTTCCAGACAGTCTTGGCTATGCGCCCGATGTTGCATATGCTAGCCTATCCACTTGAGTACTTGCAGCCTTTGGAGTTGCTGGGAGGTGCAGCATATGAAAGATGCTCCGCTTCGGTCTTTGGTGCTGATAGCAGCTTTCACCGCGCTGATTATAGTGGGGGCGATTTTCAGTTTTCCAGCACCGTGGAATCCGGTGGTGCCGTTCACCTTATCCACACTGTTTGTAATCCTGGCGGGATTGATGCTTGGGCCATGGCGCGGGGCGGCGGCAGCAGGGATGTATCTTTTCCTGGGAATTCTGGGCCTGCCTGTATTTGCGGGGGCTAGAGGGGGAATTCAGATACTAATCGGACCAACCGGTGGTTTTCTTATCGGTTATCCCCTGGCAGCGATACTTGCCGGGCTGATTGCAACTCCCCACACTCTGTTTTTCTACATCCTAGCATCATTTATTGGCTCGATCGCAATTTATATTCCGGGTTTGCCCTGGATGCACTACCAGCTTACAGGCATCGTTGAAGACTGGAGCTGGGTATCAACCTGGACAAAGTATACCCTTCCCTTCTTGATAGGCGATGCAATCAAGGCCCTTGCCGCTGCTGCCATCGCGTATTCTTTTAAGGATAGGATTGCTTGAGATTACCCATTCTCGAACTGCGCTCGGTTACGCACGTTTTTGCCAACGGTATCTATGGACTTCGCAATGTCAATTTGAGCATCGCCTCAGGTAGTTTTGTTGTTTTAGCGGGAGCGAATGGCAGCGGTAAGACAATTCTGATGCGGCACTTAAACGGACTGGCGAAGGCCACCACTGGCAGCGTGCTGCTTGATGGAGTCAATATCCTGGAAAACCTTGCAGAGACACGCAGGCGAGTGGGATTGGTTTTTCAAGATCCGGACAGTCAACTCCTACGGGAAACCGTAGCAAGAGATGTGGCATTCGGCCCGGAAAATCTAAGGCTGAAGCGGGCGGAAATTAACCGACGCGTTGCCGACGCCCTTGCCGCTACTGGGCTTGTGGGTTTCGACAGAAGACGACCACATAGTCTTTCGGGGGGCGAGAAGCGTCGCCTGGCGGTTGCGGGAGTACTCGCGATGTATCCTGATGTATTGGTATTAGATGAACCATTTACCGGTTTGGATTGGAGGGGTTCGGCCAGGCTCATTGAAGTTCTATTGAAGCTTCACGCCGCCGGCAAAACAATATTGCTGATAACTCATGATTTAGATAAGATGCTTGCCCATGCAAACCGGCTGGTTCTGATGGAAGCAGGGAAGATAACCGCCGACGGCAGGCCCGAAAAACTGATTTCCAAGGTGGAAAACCATGGAGTTCGACGCCCGCCGGGGACAATCCTCTCGATGACCTGGGCAACATGAAGAAGTCGAAAACAAGTATTCCAAATGAGAGGCCGGGGAAAAGAATACTCAGGATGAGGTGAACTTGAGAGAAGTTATTTTTTTTCATTTTCGCTATGGCACAAGTTTGATGCACCGCCACGATGCAAGATTGAAACTGCTTGAACTGCTTGTTTGGAGCGTGCTGGTGCTGATAGCCGAATTGCCTGTGATAGCGCTAATTGGGTTGATGATGGTGCTGATGCATGTGGTAGCTGGAACGAAACTGGCAACGCTGTATCGGCCCTTGAGCTTCTGGCTGATTATGGCAATTGCGATGGTAACGATGGGGGGCTTGAGTGATGTGGGGCCTCAACTGAAGCTCGGTACAAAAACCCTGCCCGTAGGTAAGAATGGTTTGATTGCGGGAGTACTGCGTTCAGTCAGACTGCTCATTTTGCTTCTAGCCGCTGAGTTACTGGCTGCTACGACCGATCCCTGGGATTTGGCAGCGGCAATTCGCAAAATTTTTTTCTTCCTGCCGGTAAGATGGCGAGGCGGCTTAGCTACTGCAATCTCGCTTACTTTGGCTTTTATTCCAATGATTCTGGATGAGGCCGCGACTGTACGAGATGCGGCTCTGTGCAGGGGCTTGCGGAGACGAAGCAGGAAATGGACAGGAAGAACTGGAGTTTTTAGAAGAGTGGCCGAGCACATTTATGGAGGAGTGTTCCGACGAGCCCTGGTTCTAAGCCTGCCAGTGGCCAGCGCAACTTTGAGAAGGGCCGATTTCTGTGCCGAGGCTCTTTTATCCAGGTGTTATGTGGACAATCCTGCCTCTGTGAAATCGAAACTGACGTTGTCTGATTTACTGCTTGCTCTTATACTGATTGCTCTGCCCCTTGTATTGACGCTCTTGGGAAAATAGACGGTTGGAAAAAACGCAGCCTATGAAGCTACGGTTAACTTCATCTTGCTTCGATAGGATTATTTTCATTATCATCCAAAGCTTAGCCAGAGTGCAGGGAATCAGGTGTGCCGCAGCGAATGATGATGTTCGAGAGCTGTGGAAAACTGGCCGTGAGCGGAGGGGGTGACTGCTTCTGACGATGGAATAAAACGGCCGACGCCGGAGGTCGCCTTCCAGTTTTCGGTAAACTTCAAGGGGTGTTTGTTGATGAGACGAAATATTGTGCATATTGGGGCAGGTCAGCTTCGTTATGAGATTCGGGAAATTGTTCAGACGGCCAGGTTGTTTACTGACTTGGGTGTGGAGATTATCTGGGAGAATATAGGAGATCCGGTTCAGAAGGGCGAGCCG
>UWYT01000312.1 GCA_900608495.1 Olavius algarvensis spirochete endosymbiont
CTACTGAAAATAAGGCGTGTTCTGTTTAGCCCCATGGCCATGGATGGCCTAAGGCAAGGGGAGGCGGCTTCTTGGCTACAGGTTGGAAGTAGGTAGCGTGAGTTGTCCTAATATGATTGCAAATAGAAAGAGAAAAGCTGCTATGATTTCCGTTATCGGTTTTTTACCCTTACGGAGATCTCCTATAATCGAAATTATCAAAAATATGAGTGTGGGAACCCCAATTACAGTCATTGTACTAAGCCCAAACTCCTCTCTGAGATAAGCAAAAAGT
>UWYT01000310.1 GCA_900608495.1 Olavius algarvensis spirochete endosymbiont
GGTGAACAGAATACCCCTTATTTTTTGTAGGCAGGAAGCCTACTGAAAATAAGGGGTATTCTGTTTAGACCGTGGCCATGGATGGCCTAAGGGCGGGGCTGCCAAGGGACCAGCGGGAATGAGCTACAAAGTTTGCTAGAATAGTGGTGTTATTGTGTCTGAGGAAAGGCAAGCAACTGGCGATTGCCCGGGCTGAGAACCGTTTTTCTTCCATGGAATTTCTGACGAGAGCCTGGTGTATTACCAAATAGTTATGCTTTCTCAGAAGCAAGCATATAGTTCATTCCACACCGAGAAGTTGCCAGAAAAACACAATACCCTCGTGCCAAATAGGAATAAGCAAAGCTGCTGCTAGAGAAGGATTAAAAGAGATGTACGGTTCAACTTTGTTGAGCCATTTGCGATTTTCTCTTTCAAAATCCACCCAATATCCTCCAAGAAATAAGCCTATAACACCTACTATAGCTCCTTGCCAATACCACCAAAATGGAGTGATGATATTTCTTTCGCGAAATGAATAATACTGCCTCGCAAAAACAAAATAAAACAAGAAGTAAATAAAGGCTACAATTATCTTAACGTACACATTGCTTAGGATTCTGTTCCCTCTCCTGGTACTCCATGCAAATATCTTCCCAAAGAACAGAAAAGCGAAGAACAGCAAGAGCCCCCAAAGCCTATACATGAAATCGTATAGAAAATCGTTACCTCTACTAAGCAAAACTAGAGGATACAGTGACGATATCACGAACGGCGCGATTATTCCGACGAGCAGTGCTACCTTCTTCTTAGTTTCCTCAGTCATCATTAGACTCATCCTTGGGCCAATGCGAAGGAGGGTAATCAACTATAGGGAGTTTTCGGTCAGATTGCTGCGGGTTCACATTATCTTGTGCAGAATCATATCCAGTTCTACTCCCATCTATTCCTTCTCCACCTAAGTCAGAAGACGACGGTGGATTCACTTTGTCTTGTAGAAAGTCGGCTAGTAAACCACCCAACCCTTCAATAACTACTTTATCAGTGATAAGCTCTTTTTTGATTAAAGGCGACAAAGTTTTTCCCTTCATAGCGAAAGGCAGTAGACTCGCTATAGCAGAAATGCCTCCATCAATAGCTGCATCCTTAGCCACAGTTCCGGCATCCAAATTCTCTGGGCCCTGAGCAATCATATTCTCTGTCATACTTCCAGCCGCTCCGCCAAGGAAACTACCTCCAGCAACCAAAGGAATGCCAACCCCGCTACCAATAAGAGCCCCCGTAACGGCACCGCATATTGCACCGCCAACAGCTCCGCCTATTATCTCACTGGGAGAAGTATTGCCCTGCAGAACAGCACTAGCCATACCTGTAGCAGCACCCATAGCGCCGCCGGCGAGGCCACCAAAAACTGCAGTAACTGCAAGAACAGGTACTCCCCCATTAGGATCGTTATACTTGACGGGATTGTTTTCCGTATAACTGTACCAGTTGGTTCCAGAGATAATGAATACTTCATTCTTTTGAGGATTTATAAGCTCGAACCCGGCAGGGTCCGGGCTTATCCAGCGGGAGGTTGCAGGCT
>UWYT01000308.1 GCA_900608495.1 Olavius algarvensis spirochete endosymbiont
TGGACTCATCCGGCAATGTCTATGTGGCAGATTCTAACAACCACCGCATCCGGAAGATAGAGTACAAGGTGCCCTAGCCAGCGGGCGATGGCACCTCATGTCAATGTGGTATCTTTTAGAACTGCCTCTCGATGCGAAGGCCGGGGCTGGTTATCGCTTTGAAAGTAGATGCTGAGTTTAAAAAAACTCCTGAAATCACTGATGAATCAAGATGAATTGGGTTATAATAGATATGCAACCATACATGAGAAATTATGAATAGAAGTATCCTGGTTTTGGCTCTTATGGGCCTTTTGACATCTTGCAAGGGATCCGAAAGCATAGCCTGGGTGGTAAGCACCTTTGCCGGCAG
>UWYT01000307.1 GCA_900608495.1 Olavius algarvensis spirochete endosymbiont
CCCCGAGATGATTACCCGGCCGATTTGCATATCGACTATCCCAAAAAGTTGAAACGATGGTTCCCGCTGGTTAAATGGTTTCTAGTTATTCCGCATTACTTCGTGTGGATTGCGTTTACCGGCTACGGTGTTGTTTACGATACAGATAAAGTGGCCGAAAGATCTTTTCTAAACCCGCCCGTTCCCATTGAGATTTTTACTGGTGATTTCGACATGTACGATCTAGAAAATTTAGAAAGTACTAGGTTTCCGGGACTTAACCCGATATTGATACTTATAGCACTGATTGCGCTACTATTTACAGGCAGGTATCACAAAGATATTTTCCGGTTGGTTATGGGAATCAATCGATGGGGTTATAGGGTATCT
>UWYT01000305.1 GCA_900608495.1 Olavius algarvensis spirochete endosymbiont
GTTCTATCTTCTATCCTGTCTGCCGGCGTGATTTTCCGGATGCGGTGGTTGCCACTTTCTACCACATAGACATTGCCGGATGAGTCCACAGCCACTCCAGCGGGGTAGTAAAACTGCGCTTCTGTGCCGGTGCCATTTGCAAAACCCGGTGTGTCAGTACCCGCAAAGGTGCTTACCACCCAGGCCATGCTGGTGCTGTCGGATTCCGTACCGGTGCCGTCGGATTCCGTACCGGTGCCGTCGGATTCCGTACCGGTGTTGTCGGATTTCGTACTGGTGTTCTCGGGAACCTTGCAGGACACCAAAAGGCTCATAAGAGCCAAAACCAAGATACTGGTGGATATTCTATTCATAATTTCTCCTAAAGGGTTGATTATAATCTCAAACACTATTATAATCTATTTCATCCCGATTCGCCAGAGGATTTAGAGGTTTTCTCAAATCCAGCGTCTA
>UWYT01000309.1 GCA_900608495.1 Olavius algarvensis spirochete endosymbiont
AACCACCGCATCCGGAAAATCACGCCGGCGGGGGTGGTAAGCACCTTTGCCGGCAGCACAAAGGGTCGTACGGATGGAACTGGCACAGAAGCACAGTTTAACCTCCCCCACAGTGTGGCTGTGGACTCAGAGGGCAATGTCTATGTGGCTGATGGATTCAACCATCTCATCCGGAAAATCACGCCGGCAGATAGAATAGAAGATAGAGTGGTAAGCACCT
>UWYT01000302.1 GCA_900608495.1 Olavius algarvensis spirochete endosymbiont
TGAACCCCTTTGCCGGCCTCCTATCCTTCCCCTCATCCCAGATGCGCACCAGACGAGACCATGAGCGCTTCATCGATCTAATCGCGGCAGTCTGCTTCCTCCGCCAATTTCAGAAGGAAACCAAGACCCCGCCTGGGAGTTCTGACACTGGCTCCGGCGCCTATATCGAGTGCGACATCGAAGATTACCGGATCGCCCACGAGATTATGAGCACGATACTGCCCTCAACCTTGGGTGAGCTTCCAGCATCCGCGGAGAGGGTATTAGATGAGGTTAGGAGCCTGATCGAGTCTCGTTCACTCCGTCTTGATATAGCCCCTGATGAGATCTGGGTTACCCAGAGAGAACTGAGGGAGAGTAGTGGTTTGGGTCATGAGCTAGTGAAGAAGAATCTTCGCCTTCTTGCTGAGTGGGAGTATGTGAAAGTGCGCGCTAGCTCTCGGGGCGCATCTAAGCGATATGGGCTTGGCCTCAGCCTGGAGCCTACATTGATTAGCCTTTTACCCGCAGCTAGTGAGATAGAGAGTCGCATGGAGGGTGTCGAAGAGGGAGGAGAGTTAGAAAAGTGGGTCCGGGTGGAAAACGAGTTAAGTGTTGGTGTTACAAGTAATAATGAGAAAGTGGGTCCAAGTGGGTCCAAAAATGAGCAGGTCAAATAAAGTTTTGTAGTTAAAAGAATTAGGAGAAAGTGGGTCCAAGTGGGTCCGAGGGGAAAACGGCTCTAATTCTATAAGGGATAAAGAGATGGAAGAAAGTGGGGCAGAAATCCCCGAAAGAGACAAAGCGAAGGTAAGGATAGAAGCGCCTAACTACAGCTCCGATAGAAAGCTCCTTAGGGCCTATCTAAGCGAAAAGAAGGCTCTGGGGGCCAAAACCCCCGCCATTCTTTCCATCAAAAGCAAGCTGGGACGCTTCCTTGACTTCCTGGTTGAGCATGGCTATAGCCTCCTTGATCTCTCCTACGAGATTGCAGCTAAGTATCAGAGGAGCCTGATTGAATACAGGATGGAAGATGGTGGGTCATACAAGTCTAATACCATTATCAATCTCATGAGCCAGGCCTCCTCCTTTGCCGGCCATCTTGTCCAAAGCGGACTGATCCTTGCTAATCCCTTCAAGAGGCTGCGCAAACTCCATCAGGAGAGAAAACTCCCGAGGAACTTACCGGATGAAGATAAGCTTGATAGCTTTCTCCATCATCTCTCCTGTTTTGATGAAGAGGATAATTTCAAGAGACGCCTCAGGCGATATCGCACCCATGTACTTGCCGAGTTTCTCTACGCCTCCGGCCTTCGCATAGCCGAGGCCGCTGCCCTCAGAGTTTCTGATCTGGATTTGGAGTCAATGAGGCTAGTAGTTAGAGAACCCAAGGGAGGTAGGGTTCGCACCTGCCTCCTTGGCGCTTATGCAGCAAGGTTGCTTCAAATCTACATTCGCAAGATTCGCCCCCTGCTAATGGCCTCAGATAGGCGGCTAGATAAAACAAGAGTGTTTCTTAACTCACTAAACACCATCCGAAGAAAGTTCAATGAGGATTTAAGAAGGGCGGCTACGGGAGGCTATCCCCTGCTGCGCTCCCATGATTTACGCCACACTCTGGGTTATCATCTCCTACGTGCCGGATGCCCCCTGCGCTACATTCAGCAGATACTAGGGCATGCCCACATAGGCACATCGGAAGTCTACACGAAGGTTGATGGTCAGGAGCTCTCCAAGATGCTGGAAATCTGCCACCCCAGGGGCAGACAAGCTCAAGATGACTAAGCTTGGCTCCAGCTGGTCTCTTGGCTTCTTTCATCGCGCATCCCTTGCCGAGGGCTACCGGAAATCTACCATCGACACAGGTATTTCCATGCTCCGGGGCTTCCTCAGTTTCCTTGAGAGAGAGGGCATCCGCGATATCAGAGAGGTGAGTCGAGGGAATATCGTCTCCTACCTGGAAGAGGCAAGAGGGACATATAGCATGAGAACCTTGATTTCTCTTCTGGTTGTGCTGCGGCGTTTCTTCACCCTTCTCATGCGAAATTCCAAGATACTTATCTACCCGATGGAGAATCTTAACCTAAGAGAGCATGATGATGGCCGTCGGAAGGAACACTTGACACCTGAAGAAGCAGATAGGTTTCTAGAGTCAATAGATATCTACCAGAGGCTCGGGCTTCGAGACAGAGCACTTTTTGAGCTGATCTATTCAAGTGCTCTACGGGCTAGCGAGGCCTCCAACTCTCTCATAGGAGACCTCCATCTTAAAACCCGGCGGCTACTGATACGGGGCGGTAAGAATGGAGAAGATCGGGTGGTTCCCATCACAGAAATCTCAGCTCACTACCTGGAGCTCTATCTTCCCCCTGGGGCGCAAGATAGCAGGCCCCTCTTTCTCTCCTCCAATAATACCAAACTCTTAAGGCATGGCATAAACGATCGCTTCCATTACTGGGCCAGGAGGAGCAAAGTGGAAAGAGAGGGCCTATCTGTGCACTCACT
>UWYT01000304.1 GCA_900608495.1 Olavius algarvensis spirochete endosymbiont
TCATCGAGAGTACTTCTCAAACTCTCATTGCTGGGGGTATTAGTCATATCCGCATCAGACCAATTCGGCTTGTAAATCATAAGCGGACTTTCGGCGAATCCATCCCCGATGTTGATGCGAGCCTTGAAATAATTCTGTTTATCCGCTGATTTGACATAGTCGGGAAGCCCATCTCCGGTGATGTCCATCAGCATCTCGGTGGTTTTATCCACGCTGCCGCCGAAATTACCGCTGCCGGAGATAGTGAAATGTGAGCTGCTCTTCATTGTTTCTGATTTTGTTTTTGATATTGTTTTCGTGCTCGAGAGTCCCACTCCACCCGAAAGACTGCCCGATCTGGAAAAACGCATGCTATTTTCGGGAAAATTGAAGCTGTTTATCGAGCTTGGCT
>UWYT01000301.1 GCA_900608495.1 Olavius algarvensis spirochete endosymbiont
AACACGAACAGGGGAACGGCGATGATAATGTACTTCGCTTCGAGGTTGGTCAGACCCTTTTCGGCAAACATAGAAATATCCGCATCGGCTCCCGGAGCAACCACAAGATAAAGGATGCTGGTGGCGAGCATCCCCGGTGCGATAGGCAGGCGGAGAATGAAAATAGCGGCAAAACCCACTAAAAATATCAGGAGTGGCCAGTTCATGAGATTTTCCACGTCTTCTGGTTGAGGATTTTCAGATCATTCCAGACATCGATCGCAAATCGAATGATCATTCCGACCATAAATACGACAAATGGAAAGAACGCGACGTCATAAGGAATTTTGAGGACGGTCGATTTTTTGAAACCCATGAACAATACGTAGTCTAAGGCGGGCCAGAATCCGGCGATAAAAGCAACGAGGATGAGACCGTTCCCCGCTAGACGAATCCAAACTTGTGTCTGCGGTGAATAAGCATCGTAGAGCAAAGTGAATTTCACGTGAGACATTCTTCTCTTCGCATAGAGTGCCCCGAGAAGTGCCGTCCAAATAAAACCGAAAATAGTCAGCTCGTAGGTCCAGATCAAAGGACTGTTGAGGACGTATCGAGTAAAAATCTGTACGATGAAGGATAAGAACATGATGGAAAAACTCATACAAGGTATGTAGATTTCCACCAAATCCACAAGGATACTCAGAATCTTGCGGTTACTAGAGGCCATTCGGCACCTCCGGAGGCTGGATCCGACCGTTTGAGCGGTCGGATCCAGGTTATTTTTTGTTTGAATACCAGCGGTTTTACTATTTCGCGGCTTGAATCCGATCGTAGAGTTCCCAATCCCACGCAGAAGATACTTCGGGGCTTTCGTTTTGATAAGACCATTTCGCGTATTCGGCGAAAGCATCTCTGTCGGGATCTTCTATCACTGTGAGACCTTCACCCCGGAAGAAATCCACCAGTTCGGCTTCGGCAGCCAAGTTGGTCTCGTCACAGACTTCCTGAGCTTTGTCCAAGGCCTGCATTACCCATTCCTTCTGTTGAGAGGTGAGGCTCTGCCATTTCTCTTCGTTGATGGTGGGCCAAATGACACCAACAACGTGATCGGTGAGGATAATGTATTTGGTGACTTCATAGAACTTGGCGTTTTTGTCCGTCGGTAAGGGGTTGTCTTGACCATCTGCGGTACCGGTCTTCAGAGCCATGTAAACCTCGGTAAAACTCATGGGGGTAGGATTCCCGCCAAGAGCCTTGCCCAAGGCAATCCACGTGGGACTATTCGGGGTACGAAGTTTGACGCCGTCCATGTCATCAGGATGCCGAACTTCGCGCCCGATATCTCGCAGGTTCAACTGTCGGGTACCGAGATAAAATGCTCCTAAGGGTCGGACACCCACAGTATCAACCACGTCGGCAAAGATTTCGTCTCCAATGGGGCCGTTCATCACTCTGGTCATGTGCTCATAGCCGGTGAAGGTGTAGACCGCGCCAAGCATTGAAACATACGGAAGCTGCTGGGCTACCCAGGCGGCATCGGAATAAACCATGTCCAACGTGCCTCGAACTACTGCCGCTTGCGCGCCTTCCTGAGTGAACAACTGACCGGAATGGTAAATCTCGACTTCCATTTCTCCGCCGGAAATACGTTCCAGTTCCAGCTTGAAAACCTGCATCGCTCGGGTATGAGCATCATTCGGCACACTGACGGAAGACCATGTGAGTTTAACCGGCTTTGGCGCAGTGTCACCCGCCTCCACGTCTGAACCGCCATTTGCTATGAGCACTCCAGTGAGAAGTACCATAGTCAATATGCTTAGCAGAACCTTTTTCATTGAATGCCTCCTACGGATTTCTGATTCGCGTTCCTATATGAGAACGTTGTTCCGAATAGCAGCTATATTGATCTAACGCCTATGCGCTGTCGGCTGTCAAGAGAAGAATGCGATAAGTCGGTGATTATGGTCTGATAATCCAACTTACGGGATAACTCATTGGCAACGTTGGTAATTGGCAATGCCAGTTTTCCATTACACGATTAAGCGTCATTCAGACTTCCGGATTCGATACCGAAATCAATGCAAAAATCTCGCCATGTGCGTCCCGAATCGGAGCACCGATGCAGCGGAGGTACCTTCATGCTCGCGATCGTCGATGGCGTAGCCCTGGGAGCGAATCTTGTCGACTTCGAGCCTCAAAGCCTCCCTGTCGGTGATGGCATACCGGCTTCCCCCGTGAAGTTCTGTATAAGATAAGATAATCGTCTATGTAAGAATCACTCTGCCACGCGAGGAACACTTTGCCAACAGAAGTACAGTATAATGGAGCCAGAACAGCGGGCAACCAGAGGGTCGAGTTCTCTTCCAGACAAAGCTCTTTCGGGGCAAGCGATTATGAGAACAACTCAGCAGACGGATGCTTTTTTTTGTTTGGGCGGTTTAGCTGCTGAAGCCAGTATTGATGTCTTCTAGTTTTCGGGCGGGTTAACTATTGGGTATTGAATGGAGAAAGTTTTCTACTTTGGGGAAATCTTTGGACAACCTCTGGCGCAGCGGGGTCCATCCATTATTCAGCGCTTTTACGCCCGTTTTGAATTTGCAGAATTTCAACCTGCCAAAGTCAATTCCCCGTCAGCGTCGAAGGTGTTTGGCAGTCATTTTGCTCCGGTAATTCTCTACTTCCCAATCGACAATAAAACGAACAAACCGCTCCTGGAGCATCTTCGGACCGCCGAAACTCTCCGTGTAGGCAGCCACATCAAGGGCGTTATCCAGAAGCAGCCTGGCATTGGCTAAGGCTTTGTCGCCGGCCGCGACAATCATAGCTCCACCAAGGTCCGGAAAGAGGATCACATTGGCCGGTCTTCCCCACTTGTTCCTGTATTCCTTTCCAGCGGCCTCCCAGGCAGTTGGGATATCCGCACCGGAGCCCTTCAGATAGAGAGCACCAGGACCAGCGTATACGATATGATCAGGAGTCAGGCAGCCGGTGAGCGCCTGTGCGACTTTTCGCGTGGCGAGGTAGCGATCCAGTTCTCCACCGCGAACGAACGAGATGCAGGCATTCGCACCGAACTCTTTTCTGGCGATGAGTTCCAAAGCAATATGGTTGGCTGGAATCGGCGCATCGACAGGATATGACCCCGGATTCCGGGTCACTTGTTCAGTTAGTACCTGCTCAAGGAGCTGATATTTCCGCCGAACCTCGTCGGAGCTTTCTCCTCCAGCGAAGACACCGTGATTTGCCAGGAAAATGTAATCGGGATTCCCAAGGCCGTCGGCTGATCGACGCTCCAATGCACCCCGAATAGTTTTCGCCAACACATATCCGGGATCGGTAGCAGGAATCCACAACTGATCATCACTGAACAGATCGGCGGCGATGGCTTCCCCCTGTATGGCACAGGTGAGACCATTCACCAACGTCGGGTGAAGGTGCACCACAAGATACCACGGAAGCAGATCATGGAGTTGCGCTTCGACGCTGGGACGACGTTCTTCTCCGGGCACTCGTGCAGCCATCAGGTCGGCGAAAACAAGCCTCTCCCGAAGAACGACCGATTCAGAGTCCTCGCCGTCCGGATAGGTGTTGTCCCAGATTGCGGCCAGGCGAGAGCGGTCCATAACGGCGAAACCAGCACTGTCAATCGTTGCCAGGGGATAACCCGAGGCTTTGACAAAGAGAGTCCCGTTGTTTTTCAGCGAGGTATTACCTCCGCCAACAAGTACCCACCGAGAATCCGATCCGTACTCCCGGCTAACCTCAATCAGTTCCTTCATGCCTCTATCCATCTGGAAATCTCCTAACGCCTGTTCAAGACGGTTTTCTCGTAGTCAAGAACGTCAGCAATGAGGCGTGAATCGCCGACCACTCCAGTCTCCTCGCAGTACCTGTTCCAGATGGTACCAAAAGGCAGCGTCCGAGCTTGCTCCAGAAGAGCGAGACGGGCGAAGGCATTGGCCTCGCGATCGTATTTCCGCAGCAAAACGGTTGGTTCGAGCATCGCGGCCAGGAGTCCTTTGAGTACGGCCCGGGCGCCGATGGCATAGGCGCCGATTCTGTTCATGGTAGCGTCGAAGAAATCAAGGCCGATGTGGGTATCAGCGATCCTGCCGCAGCGGACAAGCTCCCGTGTGAGGTCGGCGAGATCATCATTGAAAATCACAACATGGTCAGAATCCCAGCGAACTGGCCGACTGACATGGAGCAGGAGTTCGTCAAAGAAGAGGTATACGGAAGACAGCTTATCGGCTACCGACTCTGTGGGATGAAAATGCCCCATATCCAGGCAGATTATGGTATCCCGACTCTGGGCATAGCCCATGTAGAACTCGTGGGAACCGACGACGTAGGATTCACTACCGATACCGAACAGTTTGGTTTCGACTGCATCCTTCATGTACTCCTTCGAGATTTTCTCCGCCAGCATGGCATCCAGTGAATCTCGAAGACGCTCCCTATAGCCCAGGCGATCAATCGGAAGATCTTTCGCACCGTCGGGTATCCAAGTATTGAGAATAGCCGGACTCCCAAGGGTCTTGCCCATAACTGCGGCAATTTCCCGGCTGCGTTTCCCGTGCTCGATCCAGAACTCGCGAATTCCCGGATCCGGATGAGACAGTGTAAAACCGTCGTCAGCATTGGGATGGCTGAAAAAGGTGCCGTTTAAATCCAGACTCATCCCCTGGGAGCGAGCCCACTCAATCCAACCCTGAAAATGCTCCGGTCCGATCTCGGTGCGCTCTACCGATTTCCCGTCAAATTCTCCATATATCGTATGAAGACTGAGACGATGGCGCCCCGGAAGCAGGCTGGTCACCTTTTCAAGGTCTTGTCTCATTTCGGCTATGGTACGGGCTTTTCCCGGGTAATTTCCGGTCACCTGGATACCGCCACCGGGAAGCTTGGAATCAGGAGCTTCGAAACCACCGACATCATCGGTCTGCCAGCAATGCAGCGACAGCGGTACCGACTTCAGCTGTTCAATGGCTGCCTCGACATCAATGCCCAGTTCGGCGTATTGCTCTTCAACGTGTTTATGAACCGACTCGTTCATTACCTGCCTCCAATAGCTCACCGCATGCATACTTTGCGCCTGAATATAGAACAGACGTTCGGTATAGTCGTCGGTTGGAAAATTTTCCGGAACCGGTTGTCGAATCAATCACTCCCGGGGAGACCGCCTCCTCAAAGGAGGCGATCAGAAATTAGAAAACTGACTAATACCGATCTAGTAGACGGACTTCCACTCGCCGATGTTCGAAGGCTCGAACTTAAACGGCGCCCCCAAGAGAACTTCTGTTCCACCATCACTGGCCTTGACAACCGAGAACTCGCCGAGTCTTCCGGCTGAAAAGAACTCACCAGCGGCACCGGTCAGCTCGCCCCTGGACGCGGCAACAGCGGCATAGGCCGTGAGGTAACCCACATCGATCGGGTTCCAAAGGAACATATAGGGGCAGGAGCCATTCTCGATGTACTCAGCCATTTCGGAAGGCAGGCCTAGTCCGGTGACGTCGATTTGACCAATCAAGCCGCGATCCGTAATAACCCGGCCGGCGGCCGCGATGCCGACGGTGGTGGGCGCGATGATAACTTCAAGGTTTGGGAAGCTCTGCAGGAGGCCTTCAGTCTCACTGACCGACTTGTCCCGCAAGTCGTCGCCGTAGGCAATGCGTACGAGCTTCAAGTTGGCGTACTTGCCGGAATTCTCGTCGAGTTCCTTTTTCATCCACTCGATCCAGAGATTCTGGTTGGAAGCCTGGCTGGTAGCCGAAAGAACAGCGATTTCACCGGCGCCCTCGGCCATATCGTAGGCCGCCTGGATGAGGGTGCGGCCGATCATTTCCGAATCGGCCTGGTTGATGTGCGTGATTCGGCTCTCGGGATTCACGGCGGAATCGGCGGAGAGAATAGCAATGCCGGCGTCCATAGCTTTCCTGAGGGCGGGCTGCAGAGCGTCGAAATCGTTTCCGGTGATGCTGATAGAATCCACTTTCTGGGCAATCAGCTGCTCGATAATCTGAATTTGGGCCTCAGCGGTGGGCTGGTCGGGAGCCCTGGTAATGGCCTCGAAGCCCATTTCCTCGATGCCGTCGGCAAATCCCTGCATCTGCTTGTCGCCGTAGGGATTCCCGGTGTTTTTGAAGATGAATGCGTGACGTTCTACACCGTCATCTTTGGTGCCAGCGGCGAAGGCCATGGTTGCAGGCAGCAGAACCATGGCCAAAATGATTAGCAAAAATGTCGTCTTTTTCATGAAAAGACCTCCTCCTATTTTTCAACCTCAGTAGCAACGCTACATGGCTAATTTACGTTTCTTGGGTGATACTCTGAATTTCATCGCCAAAACCGAGACAATCAGAAGCAGTCCGATGACAACCAGAACGACTGGTGCCTGAATGTTCGCAAGGCCCATGCCGTAGCTCAGGTATCCGATGATGAAGACCGCCAGGATAGGTCCGCCGATCTTACCGATTCCGCCGCTGGTACTGACGCCTCCCAGAGCGACCATTGTGATAACTTCCAGTTCATAGCCTGTGGCCACATTGGGCCGCGTGCTTCCCATCCGAGACGTCAGGAACAGGGCGGTGACCGCAGACATCAAACCTGCCAACGTAAAGACGATGAGAGTGACACGATCCGTCCTCAGGCCCGAATATTCACAAGTGGTTGAATTGAATCCCATGCCGTAAACAGAACGGCCAAAACGGGTTTTGTGCAAAACCAACCCGAAGATAACAGCTGCTACGGCAAAGACAATCAGGATGAACGGAATACCGGCGATCGATCCCCATCCCAGGAAGGAATACCAGTCGGGGAATCCCCCGGAAGCCTGATCTCCCAGAATGATATAGGCGATTCCCCGGTAGATAATCATTGAAGCAAGAGTGACGATGACGTGCGAAAGTTCTTTGAACTGTGTTAGGAGCAGTCCGTTCAAGCCGCCGCCGATCGTTCCCACAAGGAGGCAGATAATCATGGCGACTGGCATCGGAACACCGGCGTTGTAGCTCACGGCCATCACGACGGCCGACAGGGCGACGGTCGATCCGACGGAGATGTCGATACGACCGAGTATAATCACCATCGTCATGGGAAAAACGATGAACGCCTTGTCGAGGAAGGTTGACGGTGTTTGTATCAGCGACGACAGTGTAAGGAAATATGGCGATATCAGAGAGTTAACCAGGAAAACCACAATAAGAACCAGAACCAGCAGCCATTCCCACTGAAGGAAAAAGCCTTTCCAGCTCCATTCTTTTTCAATGCTGATTTTCCGGACATCGCTCATATGGCCCTCCTGCGCAGCGCGTCGCGTTCGGTATTTCTCCGGACGAGTACGTTTGTGATGACCGCGGCCAGGATAACGAGTCCCTGAATGCCCATTTGCCAGAAAGGAGAAACGTTGATTAGTGGCAGAGCATTGTTCAGTATCCCGAGGAGAACCGTACCTAGGATAAGGCCGAAAATCCTTCCAACTCCCCCGGAAATACTCACCCCGCCGAGGATACAGGCGGCAATGACATTCAATTCATATCCGATGGCCGTATTACCCTGGGCCGAAGCGAATTTCGCAACCCAGAGAACCCCCGCCAAGCCGGACAGTCCGCCCATTATCAAATAGGCCAGGAAAATGAGACGCCGCCTGGGAAGGCCGGAGATTTCAGCCGCTTCCGGATTGGAACCAACCGCGTAGATCCGCCGCCCAACACGGGTGTGCCGGATATAATAAGCCGCGACTATATAAACAACGATGGCGATGACGATCAGATTGTTGATGCCGAAGAGCTTTCCGGTTGCGATGGCTTTGAAACCATCGGACATCTGGTAGGAACTAACCCACTGTCCTCCAGAAACCACATATGTGAGTCCCCGGACGACGTTCATCATGCCGAGCGTAGCGATGATCGGTAGCACATCAAGGCGGGCAACGAGTATGCCCGAGAGCGCTCCGAACACCATGCCGATGATGATACCCTCGAGAATGGCGACAAAGGGCGGAAGTCCCGGGAAACGGGCGACTGTCAGTGCCGTCACCATCCCCGTGAAAGCGATAATCGCGCCGATGGACAGATCAATGCCCCGGGTAACCAGAACCAGCATCATACCGACGGCCAGAATTCCCAGTATAGCGGTGTTAGTAAACAGAGAGGTGATGTTCGATATCGACAGGAAGACTGGATTCCGCAACTGGACCGCCAGGCCTATCGCAAGTATGAACAGAAGCAGTCCCAGTTCCCTGAGTTGTTCAGGCTGCAGGAACTTGCGCTGATTCAAGGGTTTCTCAGGCATGATGAACCTCGGCTACCATGGCGGCGTTCAGTATCTCTTCCTGGCTGGTCTGGTCGGTAATCAGTTCGGCAGTAACATGACCCTGCTTCATTACGACGATGCGGTCGCTCATGCCGAGGACTTCCGGCATTTCCGATGAAATGAGGATAACTGCATACCCTTCGGCGGCCAGGTTTTCGATAATCTCGTAAATTGCCGCCTTGGCACCGATATCCACGCCCTTGGTGGGCTCATCAAGGATGATTACTTTCAGGTTTCGGATGAGAAGCTTGGCGAAAACCACCTTCTGCTGGTTACCTCCCGAGAGCGTGGCAGCCTTGGCGAATATGCTGGGAGCCTTAACCGCCAGCTTGGAGGCCAACCTCCCAGCTTCCTTCGCTTCCCGGTTCGGATCCATCCAGAATAGGTTGGAGAAATACTTCAGCGCCGGGAGGGTGATATTCTTACCAATCTCCCATTCCAAAATCAGGCCCTGTTTCTGGCGGTCTTCGGGGAGAAAAGCCAATCCGTCGGCCTGGGCGTCGACAGGACTTGACCATTGAATCTGTTTGCCTTCGAGGAAAATCGAACCATCATCAAAAGGTGCGATTCCGAAAATAGCTTCGCAGACTTCCGTTCGCCCGGCCCCCACCAAACCCGTCAGGGCGAGTATTTCACCCCGGCGAACTTGAAAATTCACGCCCCGGAAATAGCCGGTGCGGGTGAGGTTTTCCACGCGAAGAACCTCGTCGCCGGGGTTTTTGCTGTGTTTCGGATACATCTGGGTGATTTCTCGGCCTACCATGGCCACTATCAGCTGATTCTGGTTAATCTGACCGGCCTGCCAAGTGCCGATGTACCGGGAATCCCGGAACACTGTGATACGATCGGCCAAACGTTCGATATCTTCCAGGCGATGGGAAATGAAAATAATGGAGACACCGTGGTCTCTCAGTGATTCGGTAATCCGGTATAGTTCCTGGCTCTCATGCTGAGTCAGAGCCGCGGTGGGCTCGTCCATGATGACAATCTTGGCTTCAGTGGACAAGGCCTTGGCAATTTCGACGATTTGCTGCCGGGCGACGGAAAGATCTCCCATCCGAATTTGTGATCTGAATCCCGCGTTCAGTTGGTTCAGAAGTTTCTGCGCCTCGGAGTGCATCCTGGTCCAGTCGATTCGGCGCGTCACTTTGCGCAGCTTCTCGTGCCCCATGAAGATGTTTTCGGTAACCGATAAGTCCGGATAACACGTAACATGCTGGTATATTGCCGCCACACCGTGTCGCTGGGCGTCCATAGGCGTCGAGAATCGCAGCGGTTGGCCGTTCAGGAGAATCTCGCCGCCATCGGGCTGATAAACTCCAGTGATAATCTTGATGAACGTGGACTTACCGGCTCCGTTCTCGCCCATCAGACCGTGTATTTCTCCTTGATGAAGGTTGAACTGAACACCATCTAGAGCCTTGACACCAGGAAAGGTTTTCACAATGTTTTTCAATTCCAGCAGAGTTTTCGGCACAGGTTTCTCCTTGAACCTAGTCGAAATAGAACATTTCGGTCAATTTCCTCACTATCGGAGAACCGTCTGAATTGGTTTCCATGAGATCCGCCATGTAATCCCACCATTTACGAACGATGTCCCGACCGGGAAGCGCATCGGCGGTATTGTGCTCGGTCACCTTCTGACTCGCGAACAGCGTGTGGGTGGATTTATCCAAATAGATGACATAGTCACGGACACCAGCATCCGCAAGCTCCTTGGCCAGTTCCGGCCAGATTTCATCGTGGCGCCTTTTATACTCTTCCTCACAGCCTTCGTGCAGCTGCATCGCGAACCCCACTCTTAACACAGTTCCGGCCTCCTCAACATACTTGGTGGCAGGCGATGCTCATCAAACTGCCAATCTTCTTGATGTCCGAGGCCACGTGGCCGACACCAATGGCGCAGTGATGAGACGGGCCGAATCGAGACCAGCGTTCGATGAACGAACGGGCTCCGATGTCAAATCGATACCGGCTGTTGGTATTGCCGATATTCAGGACGGGTCCGGGAACGCTTTCCCCTTCGGCGACGAGGAAGAAGACGCCCTCCGAACCTTCACAAAACGAAAGCAGTGTCACCGGGCCATGTTTCACAGTCATCTGTATCGACAATCCGTTCCCAGGCTTGCCGTGATAAACCGGAAGGGGGACCAATCCGACATCTCCCTCGGCTATCTCAAAATGGCCTGGTCCGTCGTGGCCGAGCATCACGATATCGTCGTCGAAATCCATGGTGTAAAACTCGGAAAAAGAACCGCCGGCCCCCAGAGAATCCATAATCTTCATCGCCTGAGCGTTCTTGACTTCGCATTCTCCGGCAACCGGGACATGGCGTCCGATCAGCAACGTGTTCCCGGCGATCACCGAAGTGATAATGTCCTCATGCGCGGAGCCCCTGATTCCTTCATAGTAATAGGCTAGGGAGCCGAGGTTGCGGCGTTCAACGAGTCGGTCCAGGGCGACTGAGGTTTTGGCGGCCCGGAGGATTTCGGTGTCACTACATTCAGAGGATACGGTGAAGAACTGTTGAAACTCCTCGACCTTGGCGGCAACTTCCTTCTCCGAAACCCCTTCCCGTATCGAGGCCAGTTCATCTATTTCCACAAGCTCGATATGTCCGCCGAGTGTGGCCACCTGCCGTGTCAGGTCGGTATATACATCCAGCATGCCAGCATAGTAGTGTCCCATAATGCCGAGGCGATTGAACCGCATTGTTTTCACAGCGGCAGCCGCCCGAACCCAGGCCCGCAGATCTTCTTCCGTCCGATTCTCACCCAGATAACCGGTTAGCATCCGATATTCAATCCCGGCACGATTGAAGACATTGGCGATTTCAGGGACCGAACAGGCTTGGCAATGGGCCAGCCATTCACCGGTCATCACCCCCCGATCCCCCAGACGATTGAATGAATCGTAGTCAATCGTCGAGGCCGGTTGAATATTCAGAACAAGAATAGGTACCCCGGTTATCTGCGCTACAGGCAGGACAGTAGAGGAGAGCGCGTATGTCGAGATATACAAAAATAAAATATCAACCTGCTTCTGTTTGAAAAGGACGCCAACGGACCGAGCCCGTACGGGATTGTCTACCAATCCACCATCTATCAGGTTGACAGCACCCGATTCATTGATGATTCCGCCAATCTCTCGTTGATAGCCTTCAAGACGTTCCTTTAATCCGGAAAACTGCGGCCAATAGGTGTCCAAACCGATGCCAAACAGTCCGACATTGAGCTTCTCCTGACCGGTCATATAAGGTGACTCCTTACCTAGTCCTACGATATACCCGCCTGCAACCGACAATGAATGAACATTATTACAGTTTATGATATATTTTTTTTTATGATCAAACAAGTTCATAGCTTTTCTCGATACCTTCCGGTGAACAGAGAAGCCGAACGTTGGGAAATCTACTGCAATGATGCTGGCTACGCCCAAAGCCTCGCCGGGACGCCCTATCCGCCTCTTCCAGAAAACCATCCCAGAGATTACGCAGCAACTGTGTCGACCGGCAGAATACTGATGGAGTTTCAGGCGGTCTACATCAGCGCGGGTAGAGGATGGTTCGAGGGAGCAGACAAGATCCGCCACCGGATATCGGCCGGCGACCTGATCCTCCTGTTTCCCGGAATACGTCATGCCTACAGCCCGGATATAGAGACAGGATGGCATGAGTACTGGATCGGTTTCGCCGGAAACCATGCTCTCCGGCTGTACGAAAATGGGCTGATTACTCCGGACAATCCCATTCACCATATAGGATTGAACCAGGATGTCATGGCGGATTTTGAACAGGTGATCCAACTTTGCCGTCAGCAGCCACCGGGATTCCAGGTGTTGCTTGGAGCTCTGGTGCTCCAATTGCTCGCCCATATCCACGCCAGTGAAATTCAATCGAAGACGACCCACGAAGACAGCGAGTACGTAGAAACGGCGCGATCAATCATGATGCTGCACATCGAAGACAGCATTGAGGTGGAAGATGTCGCTGCGGAAATCGGGATGTCCTACCCTGGTTTGCTGGAAGTCTTTCGCGACTACACCGGTCTCACACCCTACCAATACTTTCTCCAGCTCAGGATACATCGGGCTAAAGAGCTTCTGAGAAACCTATCACTATCGATTAAAGAGATTGCATCCCGCATGAATTTCGATAATCAGTATTATTTCTCCAGGCTGTTCAAAAAAAAGACAGGACTATCACCTTCGGAATGGAGGCGAACGAGATACGGCGATGAGGATGAAACGTGATTAGCCGAAAACTTCCCGGTATGGGTGTGTCCACCCTCCTCATAACTACGAGGGATTTCCTTTCCGACCCTCAATCATCGCCCTCCGGTTACCTCAGCGCTTCACCGTGTCCCTCACCCGAATTCTGGACCGACATAGAATCTTCTCGTTTTCAGGAGAAGGTTAGTTTTTGTACACTATGAGAAGTGGATTTCATTCACCCGGGAAAATACCAATAAACAAACTCTCGCAAGGATACTCGGCGACTCCTCGGTGATAATCGAGAAATCGCAGCGACTTTGATTACCCAGCAGTAACTTCGGGTTCGTCGGTATTATCGACATCGATAATACGACACTGGTGAAACCCAACAGTTCCGGTAAGTTCATAGAATACGAACAGTATTACTATGGATCAGTGAGTCTGACGGAACTGAAGAATGAACTGGAAGTGCAGATCCTTCATTTCCCCATCTCAGCGGTGAACGCGCTGGATCACATGAGCTGCCATCATGGTTTCTTGTCCATACTTTCTGACTTTTTCAAGTCATTTCTGGGCATAGCAATCAACTACAACGTTCCGATAAGAAATCCTGTATCTCAGCCGCATGCGAATCAGAGGTTTCCGACGATCAAAGATGAAACAAGATGGCATGATAACAGCAGTGAAGCTGCTTAGATGATATTCGACTGGTTAACCTGATCGGTTTGGTAGTTTGCATCAGTCCGGAAAACTTTCGGAAAACGGCGGATAGATATCCTCACGGAAGAATACGAATGGCCGGATACCTGGTTGATACGTATTACCGGCAGTCAAGCAGACACAGACTGAAAGAGGATATTGAGAAAACTGCCCGAAGACCGGGAAGCCGAACTAAAGGTCCATCTAAAAGAGTCAGGAACAGCACCTGCTTTTCTGCGGGGTTTGTCGGAGAAATGCTATCTTGGAAGAAAAAAGGTTTTGTTTCCAGAAGTCAACTTCATCGGAAGGCTGGCCGATAAAATCGAGAAACCGGAATTCACCTTTCTGAATTCAGAGAACTTGAACAAACCAAATTGAAAACGGAGTCGGGATTCTTCCGAAGGCCCTGGAAGGAATTGGCTCACAAAAATACAACAGGTAATAACCTATTGCTGCCTATCCGAAATCAACACATAATATGTAAATCACGGATTGGATGAGGAATATGGTAAAGATCGGTTTGGGTAATTCAGGAGTAGAAGTCAGCAAAATGTGCCTTGGAACAATGTATTTCGGCAGTCGTGTAGATGAAAGGAGATCATTCGAACTCATGGATCAGTATCGGGAAGCAGGCGGCAGTTTCCTGGATACATCGAACAACTATTGTTTTTGGCTGGATGGTTTCATCGGTGATGAAAGTGAAACGACAATCGGGAAATGGATGAAAGAAAGACAAAACAGAAACGATCTGCTTCTTGCCACGAAGTGCGGGGTTCGACCGATCGGAAAGGACACATTCGAGGGCCTCTCCTCGAAAGCCGTAACTGCCGCACTCGAGAACAGTCTGAAGAGACTTCAGACAGACTATATAGATCTCTACTATATCCATGTCGATTGGAGGGAAGATCCTCTTGAAAAGACACTTGAAGCGCTCAGTGAACTGGTGAAGGCTGGCAAAATTAGGCATATCGCCTGCAGCAACATGTTCACATGGCGCCTTGTCAAAGCCAAAGAGATATCCAGAAGAAACAACTGGCCCGAATTCGTCGGCATCCAGAACTGGTATTCTTATCTGAAACCGAGGGACAGCGCCGATTTGTGGGTTCAGAAGTTCGTGAATGAGGAATTATTGGACTACTGCGAAACGGAGGGAGACACCACGATTCTTGCCTATACGTCCACTCTGGGCGGCATGTACCTATGGGATTCTGTGTATGAAAGAAACCATCCGGCACTCAATAATCGATTCTTCTCGGAAGACAATGAACGACGATTTTCGATGATAAAGGAAATTGCAGCGAATCATGAAGTCTCGCCTTTCCAAGTGGTCTTTGCATGGCTGTTGAAGCACAAGGCGCCAATCATCCCCATTCTTGGAGTTAGCAGCACAAAGCAGTTGACGGATAATCTTGCATCACTGGAATTGAAATTATCTGATGATGAATTCGAACGAATGAATGCAGCAGCATTCAACAAAAAAGAGTACCTGAATTAAAAGAAGAGGTTTCGCTGTTAGGGTAAGATGGAACTTCCCTGTCTGCTTGACTATAAGAAACTATCGAGGAATATCGCTTCTAACCGAAGCAGTTTCCTTTGATTCCTTTCCTGAAGAGTGTCTTACCTCCGATGATAATCCAAATTGCCAAGTGAGACTTTGAAAAAATCTGTATGCCACCCAACTCAATTCAACTCCAATAGGCTTATCAGACCGTGTCACAGAAATCCGAGGAATTCACATGTCAACTCAAGAATACTTCGACGAACTTGTTAACGATTTGGCAGTACTGACGAATTGCTTCTGTTGGAATCCACCAGTTTTATACGCTTCTCGTCGATATCGATACGACGTTCGACGTGGCGCAGCAGTATTTTTGGCCAATACAAGGAGATGCACATAGTCAAAGAAAAATGGACCACCGACAGCATCCCGAACCTGAAGGGAAAGAAGGTATTGTCACTGGATCGAGCAGTTGGATCGGCAAAGAGAGGCCGCCTAAGTACTGGTCGATAAAGGGGCGGATGTCGCCATCGCCGCCAGGAATCAAAAAAAGAGGGAGGGCGCTTGGGAAGCGCAGGCCAAAGTACTGGTATG
>UWYT01000298.1 GCA_900608495.1 Olavius algarvensis spirochete endosymbiont
TGAACAAAATTCTGGGACGGAATCTTGAAAAACGTATGTAGCACCAGGGATGTTAGCTTACGACCTGGGGAATATGGCTTTGATGTCATTCGAAGAAAACGGATGAGACTGAAATCCGAGCTCGAATCAAACAGCTAGCTGATGCCAACCATAGGTACAGATACCGGCGTATACAGATTCTATTGGAACGTGAAGGTTTTCATGTGAACCACAAGAAGATGTTCAGAATCTACAAAGACGAACATCTGACGATAAGTCAGAGGCAACAGAAGAAGCTTCTTGTTCAACGTAACCCGATGTCGGCAGCGAAACGTCCAAACCAGATTTGGGCCATGGATTTCATATTCGATACGGCTGAAATCGGACGTAGCCTGAAGACCTTGATTGTACTCGACGAGTTCACTCGATACCTAGTCGCTGCAGTTGTGGAATCTTCGATGAGCAGCTCTCAGGTCACTCGTGTTCTGGATAATGTAATCCTGATGAACAGTAAACCTGAATGACTTCGAAGTGACAACGGTACGGAGTTCACATCTCGAGTCATGATGTTTGGAATAATGCAAAACGACATCGATCACAAACTGATCAATCCAGGAAAACCGATTGAGAATTCGATTGTTGAAAGCTTCAACGGGAAAATCCGAGATGATTTTCTCAATGAAAATTTTTTTCTCACTGTTAGCTGATGCTCAGCGAAAGCTTCTTTCCTGGAAGGAGTACTATAATTTCTTAAGACCACACAGTTCGTTGGGCAATAAAACACCTGAAGAATTCTGGCAAGAATATGAGGACGGACTCGTAGAAGCTCGTGGTCTAGTTTCTACGAGGATGACTCCCCCTACATCCTAAGGCAGTTCGCGCTCAATGTCCTGGCCTGGCTCCTTATCTCAAAGAGGCTGGCCATACGAAGACGACGACCCCTATATTTCGGAGCCCGGAGAACCTGGGTATCCAGAACCGGGCGATGATGATGCCTGGTTTGCGCGGTTTGAAGCCCTTATGAGGAAAGCCGAGAAAGAACCCGAGGGCCGAGGCACGGACAGTGCGGCGGCCCGTATCTTGGGCGCCAAAATAGCTTCTCCCTTCTATTCGCTTTAGGTACAGTATTCCTTGATGAACACTCATTTTCGTGGAGTATCGCATCGAATAAAACCTTAAAA
>UWYT01000296.1 GCA_900608495.1 Olavius algarvensis spirochete endosymbiont
ATTGGCAGCAGGTTGCCCATCATAAGTCTATGATCTATTCGTTTGTAGTCCTCTATGTGGTTATAGCGTTAATCACTCTGATTCCGGCCTTTCTACAAAGGAAAATTTTTGACTTCGCGATTCCCAATCAGGACATAGAAACGCTCATAATAATTCTTGGCAGTGTTATAATAGTGAACGTTGCTGTTTTTGCCTTCAATCTCATTTCGAATTTCATGCTCTCCAAGTTTTCCGAAGACAATCAGTATCAATCTCGGAAAGTTATGTACAAGAAGATTCTGACTCTCCCGTACCTAAGACAATCCCGTATGTCTCTTGGAGAGGTTAACAAGATTTTGGAAGACAACGACAAGCTTAGTCGGATTCCCAGGGTGTATCTATCGGAGATTGTAAGAAATGCAATAGTGATAATCATTAACTACCCGATTCTATTTCTGCTTAGCTACAAGCTCACGCTGATTCGCCTGTCCACTGTGCCTTTGGAGGTGATGATAGGAAATTACTTCCGCAAGAAAGATCAGGTAATTGAGAAGCAATTGCTGCCCAGGCAAGAGAGACTTATGGCTTTGCTTGCTGATTTACACTATGGATCGGCGACGATGAAGTCCTTACAGGCAGAAAGCGAGATTTACAGAAAAATCAGAATTGCTCATCTTGAGATAAAAGATATCCAACTCAAGAAGCAGCACTTGAACTCGGTGTGGAAAGGGGTGACTACGTTTACAACAAGTGCCTTGGGCAGCCTCGTATTTTTCATAGCAGCCCTTGATATCATCAATGGTTCGTTCAGTTTTGGTTCCTTTATCGCCTTCAATATCATCAGTGCCCAGGGCACCCAGGCACTAACTGGTTTGATTAACACCTACAAAAACACGGCAGTGCTCCAGAACTCCCAGGGCAGGTTTGAAACCGTGGACAGTATTCAATCAGAGAACAGCCTATATTTGAGCAAAGGCGAAATGGAAAGGATTAACGGAGATATCGTTTTCAGGAATGTGAGATACTCCTATGGTG
>UWYT01000295.1 GCA_900608495.1 Olavius algarvensis spirochete endosymbiont
CCTGGAGGCGCCTCTACTGATTCGGTTGGTAGCGCTGGTGTTGGTAGCACTGGTGCTGGCAGCGCCTATATAGAATGCGACATCGAGGACTACCGCAGCCCATCAGATTGTCATGCAGGTGCTTCCCGGGGTGCTCTCCGGACTACCCAAGAGCGCAATAGCCCTCTATGGACAGATTAGAGAACTTGTCATGAACAAAGCCACAAAAGGATCACTGGCCTTCGATGAGGTCTTCTTCACTCAAAGAGAGATTCGGGAAGCCACCAGGGTCAGTCATGATGTGGTCAAACGCAACCTACGTTTTCTTGTGGACTATGAATACATTGAAGCCAGAGGTGGCATGAGCGGTAGTCGCTATCGCTATCGAATGGCGGCAAGGGGGCTTCCCACGGATTTCTCGGTTAGTCTTCCTAGTCCCCGGGAGATAGAGCGAGGGATGCAAAAGCGGGGTAGCGGGGCAGTAGATGGATTGGTCTTCTAAATCTATAAGGAGTAAAGAAATGGAAGAAAGTGGGTCCGGAATGTCCAGGAGAGATAGA
>UWYT01000293.1 GCA_900608495.1 Olavius algarvensis spirochete endosymbiont
TTCGAAATTTCATCGCTCTCCGGGTTCGACTGGTATGGCCGCATGGCCTTCAAACGTTTTCAAGGACACAAAAATGCCCGGTCGCCTGGGAGGTGAACGCAGCACGGTACAGAATCTCCGTATCGTCAAGATAGATCGAGAGAAGGGAGTGCTCCTAGTCAAGGGAGCGATTCCTGGGCGTCGCGATGGCATGGTGATTGTCCGTCAGGCAAAGAAGCGGAAGTAGGTGTGAGGTGAATATGGAGAAGAAGGTCTACTCCAAGGAGGGCAAAGAGCTGCGGAACATTGTTCTCGAAGACGCTGTGTTTGCCCGAAAGGTTAGTGAGGGATCTATCTGGCATGCCATAAAAAATGAACTGGCGAACGCACGACAAGGTACCGCGAAGTCAAAGAATCGTCACGAGGTGCGTGGCTCATCATGCAAACCTTGGCGCCAGAAGGGGACAGGACGTGCTCGAGCCGGAAGCCGTAGGAGTCCGCTGTGGCGCGGCGGGGGCGTGGTTTTCGGACCTCGGCCTAGAGATTATTCCTATCATCTGCCCAGGAAGATTAAGCGACTTGCCATGAAGAGTCTTTTGAGTCTCAGGGCAGCCGATGATGAATGCTTCAAGGTGCTTGAGGACTTTTCGGTTGAATCGGGCAAGACTAGGGATTTAGTGAGTATTCTGGAGCACTTCCCTACTGGGGGCGGTACGGTTCTTATTCTCGATGAAGATGATGAAATGACTAAGAGAGCGGGCAGGAACATAAAAAATTTGCGCTTTCTCACTTTCAATCGACTACGAGCCCATGATTTGTTCTACGGGAAGAGTATCCTGGTGTTAGAAAGTGCGGCAAAGAAACTTGGTGAATTCTATGGGAGTTAATCGTGGATTCGAATGAAATCATCATTGAGCCCGTTCTTACTGAAAAAGCCAACTTCCAGAGAGAAGGCGAGATTAAAACCTACGTATTCAAGGTGAGCAAAAAGGCTAATAAACTAATGGTGATGCAGGCGGTGGGCGGCTTGTTCAAAGTTCAGCCCACGGATTGTCGAATTATAAACGTTCGGGGTAAGAGGCGAAATAACCGCGCAATCTCACGAACGACGTTTCGACGTGGCCGAGGCCGCACATCGGCATGGAAAAAAGCGATGGTAACACTTCAAAAAGGTCAGACGATTGATGCCTTTGAAGGCGTGTAGCGTGAAGGAGACGAATTATGCCTATTAAAACGTATAATCCCACAACACCCTCACAGCGATCACATCAGGGTTTGGTTAACTCTGAGCTTTCCGAGAATAATCCCGCGAAGAATTTGACGAGGGGAAAATTTTCTCGAGCCGGCCGTGGTGCGGGTGGGCGGATTAGCGTTAGACGACGAGGTGGCGGACATAAGAGGAGATACAGGGTTATCGATTTCAAGAGAGATAAATTCGGGATTCCTGGCAGGGTAGCCTCTGTCGAGTACGATCCAAACCGCAGCGCGAATATCGCGTTGATAAACTATTTGGATGGTGAGAAGAGATATATTCTGTGTCCCAAGGGTTTGGAAGTTGGTGGGACTGTGGAAAGTGGCGAGAATGTTTCTATTGAAACAGGGAATTGTTTGCCTCTTGAGAAAATTCCGGTTGGAAGAACTATTCATGCAGTGGAACTCACCAAAGGTAAAGGCGCTCAATTGATTAGAAGTGCAGGCTGTCGTGCACAAATCCAGGCGAAAGAGGGAGACTACGTTACCCTGAAGCTTTCCTCAGGCGAGATGCGCATGGTTCATAAAACTTGCATTGCCACTGTTGGTGAGGTGGGAAACGACGACCATATGAATATCAAAATTGGAAAGGCGGGAAGAAATCGCTGGTTGGGTAAGCGACCCAAAGTTCGAGGTGTTGTGATGAATCCAGTTGATCATCCACATGGGGGCGGTGAGGGCAGAACATCTGGAGGGCGTCACCCTGTAACGCCCTGGGGTAAACCGACTAAAAGTGGTAAAACACGAATGAAGCATAAGCCGTCTAATAAATTTATCATCAAACGACGTGCGAAATAGGAGTTCTATGTAGAATGTCGAGATCGATAAGGAAGGGGCCGTTTGTGGCCAGGAGTCTCTATAGAAAGGTGATTGAGTTTAACAGAAGTGGTTCGAAGGGACTACTGAAGACTTGGTCGCGTAGTTCAACAATAATACCTGAGATGGTTGGTATCACGATTTCGGTTTACAATGGTAAAACATTCATTCCCGTGTATATTACTGAAAATCTTGTCGGATATAAACTGGGTGAATTTTCGCCTACACGTTTGTTTCGGGGACATGCGGGTTCGGATAAGAAAGGTACGAGACGCTAGGAGACTATTGAATTATGGAAAAGGGTTATCGCGCGGCGGCAAAGAACCTGCCGATATCGCCTATTAAGGTTAGGCCCATAGCCGATCATGTTCGACGAAGGCCTTATGTGGATGCACTCACTCTACTTGATTCACTCCCAAAGAAGGGCGCCAGGTATTTGAGAAAGGTGATTGTCTCTGCAGCTGCCAGCGCGAAGAATCAAAATCCGAATCTCGACGAAAAGAATCTTTATATTGCCGAGCTTCTGGTGGATGGCGGACCAAGCCGCAAAACCCTGTGGCCTCGCGGACACGGTAGAGCGGATAGGCAAATTAAGCGCTCATGCCACATTTCGGTAATGGTTGTCAACAAGGCGGTTGATTGATGGGTCAGAAAGTAAATCCGTATGGTTTCCGACTGGGGATCAATAAGGATTGGAAAGCCAGATGGTATGTAGGGCCGAATGAATATGCAAAAACACTGCATGAAGATTTGCGTTTGCGCAAGGCCTTGCTGGATAGTCCAGATACGAGAAGCGCGGATATTTCCGATATAGAAATAGTCCGTCAGCCGGCGAGAGTTGTGATGACAATTGAAACCTCGCGGCCGGGAGTGATTATCGGGACAAAGGGAGCCAATATCGAAAGGATAACAGCTCGACTTCAGAAACTAACCGACAAGAAAGTTAGTATCAAGATAAAGGAGATAAAGAAACCGGACACGGTTGCCCAGATTGTCGCATACAATATTGCACGACTGCTCAGGAGCAGGTCGGCTTTCCGAAGAACACTGAAAATGGCTGTGCAAAATGCAATGCGCGGCGGCGTTCAAGGGATAAAGGTTAAAATCTCCGGTCGTCTCGGGGGAGCGGATATGAGTCGGGTTCTGGAGATTAAAGATGGTCGAGTGCCTCTGCATACCCTTCGTGCTGACATCGATTTTGGATTTGCCGAATCCATCACTGCCTTCGGTGTTATTGGAGTTAAGGTGTGGATATTTAACGGGGAAGTTCTGGGAGCGGATCAGAAGGATGATGCGGGCAAACTGGTTAGCGGCAGACGAGATGGCAGGGGTAGGCTGAACGATGCTTAGTCCCAAGCGCACTAAATATCGCAAAACCCATCGTGGCAGAGCTATTCCAAACGCTAAACGTGCTCAAAGAGGCAATGAAGTATCCTTTGGAGACTATGGACTGATTTCCATGGAGAACATGCAAATTTCCGCAAGGCAAATTGAAGCCGCCCGTGTTGCAATGACCAGGCATATCAAGCGAGGCGGCAAAGTTTGGATTAGAATCTTCCCGAATATTCCTTATACGAAGAAACCTGCCGAGACACGTATGGGGAAGGGTAAGGGAAGTCCTGAGAAATGGCTTGCGGCAGTGAAGCCGGGTACAGTGATGTTTGAAATAGCCGGCGTAGATGTAAATTTGGCTGAAAGAGCGGTGGAGCTGGCCGGAAGCAAGCTGCCGGTCAAGACTAAATTTGTTGTGCGCCATCATGCGGGATGGGACTGATGAGAGAAAAATTTAACGATTTGACAGTTGATGAGCTTATGGCAAAAAAGATGGAGCTTTCAGGAAAAATGAGGAATCTACGTTTTGAAGCTGTGATGGGTCGTATTGAAAACCCGATGGAAAAGAGAGCTATCCGCAGGCAGATATCTCGATTAAACACAATGATAAGTGAATATAGAAATGGAATTCGAAAGGCTTAGAAAATGGATGTGAAGAAAGCCAATAAACGAACCTTAACGGGTGTCGTGGTGAGCGACAAAATGGACAAGACAGTCACTGTATCTGTTTCCACTCGACAATTACATCGCTTGTATAAAAAGTACATCACACGTTCGAGGAAGTATAAAGCGCACGATGAGAAAAATGACGCACACGAGGGTGATACGGTCCGAATAGTCGAAAGTCGTCCAATTAGCAAGAAAAAGCACTGGCGACTTGACAAGGTTGTCGAGCGATTGAGTTAGGAGAAGCAATGATTCAGATGCAGACATATATGAATGTTGCCGACAACTCCGGCGCCAAGCGCGTTCAGACTATCAAGGTGCTTGGGGGTAGCCGTCGACGTTACGCCAGTATTGGCGACATCGTTTCTGTTACTGTCAAGGATGCTATTCCGAACGCTTCCATTAAGAAAGGTGAAGTTATAAGGGCAGTGGTTGTCCGAATTCATAAAGAGTATCGTCGCAGCGACGGAACCTATATCCGTTTTGACGATAATGCCTGTGTGATAATTGATGGAGCTGGCAATCCCGTTGGTAAGCGGATTTTTGGTCCGGTGGCGCGTGAATTAAGGGATTATAACTACATGAAAATTGTTTCTCTTGCCCCGGAAGTGTTATAGGGAAGGGCGTGAGTAATTGATGAAAACCAAGCTGAAAAAAGGCGATCAAATTCAGATAATAGCTGGCAAGGATAAGGGTAAACAAGGCCGCATCCTGAAGATAGACCGTATGAGTGCTCGACTTATAGCTGAGGGTTTGAACATTGTAAAAAAAACCCAGCGTCCGAAAAGTCAGAATGACAAGGGTGGTATCATAGAATTAGAGGCTCCTATTACGGCCTCTAACGTAATGCTTCTCTGCCGAAAATGCGGTCCCACTCGGATTGCCATGAAACTGGACGCCAACAAAAAAAGCCGTATATGTCGCAAATGTGGAGAGACCCTCTAATGGGCAACGTGAAAAAAACCACCGAGCCGGCTTCTAAACCTGTGAAGACCGCTTCGAGCCGGAAGAGATCGAAATCATCCGGTTCGTCAAAAAGAAGTGTGCCGAGACTGAAGAAACGTTTTGTTGATAAGATATCCAAGGAATTGCTGGAAGAATTTAGTTTCAAGAGCCCTATGCAAATTCCCAGAATGGAAAAAATCGTCGTTTCAGCCGGTGTAGGCGATGCCACTACCAATAAAAAGTTCTTGAATTCGGTTGTTGACGAATTAGGACAAATTACCGGGCAGAAGGCGTTAAGAACGAAAGCTCGGAAATCCATTGCCAATTTCAAAATCAGACTTGGTCAGGAAATAGGCGCCAAAGTAACTCTCCGAGGAAATCGGATGTATGAATTTTTAGATCGCTTGCTGAATATTGCCCTTCCCCGAGTTAAAGATTTTAGAGGTGTCAGCCCAAAGGCCTTTGACGGTTGCGGCAATTACAGTTTGGGGATTGATGAGCAGATTATTTTTCCAGAGATTGACTATGATAAGATTGAAAAAATTAGAGGCCTCAATGTGGCCATAGTTACGACCGCCCAAACCGATGAGCAGGCTCGACGCCTTTTAACCTGGTTTGGGATGCCGTTCAATAAGGAGTAGCCGATGGCCAAAAAGTCTATGATTATCAAAGCTCAGCGAAAACCAAAGTATACGTCTCGGATTGTCAGGAGATGTCGACTCTGTGGACGTCCTCGTGGTTACATGAGGAGATTCGAAATGTGTCGGATTTGCTTTCGTAAACTTGCAAATGAGGGTATGATACCCGGCGTAACTAAGTCGAGCTGGTAGCGGAGGTAGATAATTATGAGTGTTAGCGATCCGGTTGCGGACATGCTTACAATGATCAGAAACAGTGTGTCGGTTAAGAGTGAAAAAGTCGATATTCGACCCTCCAAACTTAAGATGGAAATAATAAAAATTTTGAAAAATGAAGGCTATGTGAAAAATTTCAAAAAAATAACTCAGGGCGAGATGGATATTATTCGGGTTTTCATGAAATACGACGAAAAAGAGCAGCCAACCATTCACGGGATTAAGTCTGTTTCCACTCCGGGTCGCCGTGTTTACTCCGGATATAAGAATATGCCCAGGGTTTTTAACGGCTTGGGAACTGTGATTGTCTCCACCTCTGCCGGGGTGACTACAGGGAAAAAGGCAGTTTTAAGCAAAGTTGGCGGGGAGATAATTTGTACGGTTTGGTGAAGGAGGCTTCATGTCGCGAATAGGGTTTCTGCCAGTAACTGTGCCGGCGGGTGTCATGGTTAGCGTTGAAGGACAAGCGCTCCGTGTCAAGGGCAGCAAGGGGGAGTTGATCCGGAATTTTGAGCCCTTGGTGAATTTTGATATCAAGGAAGGTAAAATTCAGGTTAACAGAACCGAAGAGTCCAAGCAGGCGAAATCGATGCATGGCTTGTATCGGTCCCTGCTTCATAACATGATTAACGGTGTAAGCAAAGGTTTCACCAAGAGTCTGGCAATAAACGGTGTTGGATTTCGAGGTGAAGTCCGTGACGGAATTCTGTTGCTTAATCTGGGATTCTCCAATCAGATTGAATATGAAATACCGGAAGGTATTACCCTAAGTATGGAAGGCAACAACAAGATTATAGTCAGCGGTATAGATAAGGCTTTTGTTGGCCTTGTTGCATCGGAGATTCGAAGGCTCAGACCGCCGGAGCCATACAAGGGTAAGGGCGTTCGTTATGAAAATGAGAGCGTTCGCCGGAAAGTCGGCAAAAGCGGTGTGAAATAAGGATTAGGCATGGACAGGTTGAGCAATAAACGGCATAAACACATTCGGCGCAAACTTCGAATTAGAAAGAAACTGACAGGCACTGCGACTCGCCCGCGGCTAAGCGTATATAAAAGCCACAGAAATGTAAGTATACAGGCTATTGATGACTCTACAGGCAGTACTCTCACATCCGTTTCCACCTTGGAAAAGGAATTTTCAGGTGTGGGAAAATCGGTAGAGGGAGCCAGAATAGTTGGAAAGAAAGTGGGTGAACGACTCAAGGCAGAGAAAATAGAAATGGTGATTTTCGATCGAAATGGCTACAATTATCATGGCATCGTAAAGGCCATTGCTGAAGGCGCTCGCGAGGCGGGCTTGGTTTTTTAGAGAGTGGATATGGCAACACGGGAAGAAGCGGAAGAAAAGAAGTTTGTTGAGAAATTGATTCGGCTGAATAGGGTATCCAAGGCGGTGAAGGGTGGTCGGAAGATGTCTTTCAGTGCCCTCATGGTTGTGGGAGACGGGAAAGGCAGAGTTGGTTATGGGTTTGGCAAAGCCAATGATGTAACTGAGGCAATTCGCAAGAGTGTCGAGAAAGCGAAGGGCAGCATCATGGCAGTTCCGATTAAAAAGAACACTCTGCCGCATGAAATTATTGGCGAGTATAAAAGCGCCTCGGTATTGCTGAAACCTGCCGCACCTGGAACCGGTATAATCGCCGGCGGTCCTGTAAGAGCGATAATGGAAGCCGTGGGCGTACGCGATGTTTTATCCAAAAGCTTGGGATCGAAGAATACGATGAATATCGTAAAAGGTGTATTCAATGGCCTCAAAAATTTGATGCCCGCCAAGAAAATAGCAAGCGGAAGGAAAAAGAGTATCATGGATATGTGGGGTTGACGATGCAAAAAAATCCCAGAATTCGGTTAACTTTGATACGGAGTAAGATTGGCAAAAAACCTAATCAGAGAGCCACGCTTAAGGCGCTTGGACTGGGGAAATTGAACTCGGAAGTGGAAGTTGATTCGAGCGCCGCCATTCGCGGCATGATGAAAACAGTTTCCCATCTACTTAAGGTTGAGGAAGATGTATGAGAGTAGTTCGGGCGCCTAAGGGTGCAAATATAAGGAGGAGGATTGTGGGACGAGGCCGATCTTCTGGTTTTGGTAAAACTTCCGGCCGCGGGCATAAGGGTCAAAAAGCTCGTTCCGGTGGAGGGACTAGACTCGGATTTGAAGGTGGTCAGATGCCTTTGTACAGGAGGGTTGCATCCAGGGGTTTCTCTAATCATCCCTTTAAGACTCAATATGTTGTAATCAATGTATCCTCATTAGAGCGTGTCTATGGCGATGGTGAGACAGTGAATCTTGATACGCTTCACCAAAAGGGCTTGGTGAAGAGAAGTGAAACTCTGGTTAAGATTCTGGGAGATGGTGAAATAAAGAAAAAACTGGAAGTTGCTATTGATGCGGTTTCGGTCTCCGCCAGGATGAAAATTGAAAAGGTTGGAGGCAAGGTGTCAAAACCTGATGGGGCTGCGATTAAAGTGGATCTACAGTAGGACTGAGATGGCGAACAATCCCATAGCTGGTATATTTAGAATCCGTGATCTTCGCAACAGGGTGTTGTTCACTTTGGGCATCCTGGTTATTCATAGAATTGGCTCTGTTGTACCTATCCCGGGAATAGATATGGGTGAGCTGAGCAAGTATTTGGCCAGCAGCGGCACAGATGGTCGAGGGATTGTTGACTATCTTGATTTCTTTTCCGGCGGTGCTTTCAGCAATTTCTCGTTATTTATGCTGGGAGTGATGCCCTACATCACCACAAGCATCATTATGCAGGTTTCAATGCTGGTTTTTCCTGCTCTCAAGAGAATTGCTGAGGAAGAAGGTGGACGCAAAAAAATTCAGCGTTACACCCGCTATGCTACAGTTTTTGTCTGTCTTCTCCAGGGAGTGGCTCTGCTTCGTTTACCGCTTAATTACAATGTTGTGGTTTCGGGAATTGCCGATTGGCAGTTTATGATTATCGGCATGCTAACCACTACGGCTGGCACAATATTTCTCATGTGGCTGGGCGAACAAATCAATGTCAAAGGTGTGGGGAATGGTATTTCATTGCTCATTTTTACCGGTATTGTCGCGAGAATGCCCAATGCTTTTATGGTGATGATTCGTGAAATCAGAGCGCAGAATCTGAACCCTGTTTTCGTTATCCTCACCATAGTTATGTTCGTGATAGTAGTAATACTTGTTGTCTATGAACAGCAGGGGCTTAGGAAAATACCTGTAAATTATGCAGGCCGCATCGTGGGTCGCAAGCAGTATAGGGCTCAGGGTTCCTACATCCCGTTTAAGATTAATCCATCGGGGGTTATCCCGGTAATCTTTGCCTCATCAATCCTTACTATTCCAATTCAGCTATCTACCAGTTTCGCTTTTGGGAACAGCGAGTTTTGGGGCAAAGTGGTGACGGCGTTGAATACCAATGGACCTATATATCTGACGTTATATACGCTGTTGATCATTTTTTTCGCGTATTTTTATACGCAGGTATCATTGAATCCTATGGAGATTTCCAAGCAAATCAGGGAGAATGGTGGCTCAATTCCAGGAATTCGCAGTGAGAACATGGAGTTGTATTTGACGCGCATTTTGAATCGAATTGTATTGCCCGGTTCACTATTTTTGTCGATGATTGCCTTGATTCCGTCGCTCTTGATTATCGCGATTCCTGGATTTCCGCAGCAGATGGCGTATATTATGGGTGGCACTTCATTGCTGATTATGGTAGGGGTTGATTTGGATACGATGAGTCAAATAGAAGGACATCTTAAGATGCATCATCACGATGGACTTACTAAGGGCGGCAAACTTCGCTCTCGAAATCTATAGTGGTTGAGGAGATATGCGGTGAAAGTTAGAGCAAGTATCAAACCAATGTGTGAGAAGTGCAAGGTAGTGCGCAGGCGTGGTGTAGTGCGTATAATCTGTGAGAACCCCAAACATAAACAACGACAGAAATAGGAGATTGTGATGACGAGAATTGCGGGTGTCGACCTGCCTAACAAGCATGCAGATATCGCCCTCACCTATATATTCGGCATTGGGCGAGCCTCGGCTCAAAAGATATGTGAGAAGACCGACATTGATCTGACAATGAAAATCAACGAACTCACAACCGAGAAGATAAACAGTTTAAGAAAGGTTATTGAAAATGATTTCAAGATTGAAGGTCGCCTGCGATCTGAGACTGCTCTGAATATGAAGAGATTGATGGATATCGGCTGCTATCGTGGTTTGCGGAATCGAAAAGGACTTCCTTCGAGGGGGCAGCGTACAAGAACCAATGCTAAAACCAAGAAGGGAAAATCCAAGACAGTTGCAAAAAAGAAGAAATAGCAGTGGATGATTATAGCGAGATTGAGCTTGGCGGAATTCCAGAACCACTGTTGAAAAAGACTGGATGGAGGGAGTAGAGTCTATGGCAAAGAGGAAAGAAAAGAAGACTGTCACTGAGGGGAACATCTATATACAGGCCACTTTTAACAATACTATCGTTACGGTTACAGATATGAATGGTAACGCGCTATCGTGGTGCAGTGCCGGTTCGTTGGGTTTTCGCGGTGCGAAAAAATCAACGCCCTATGCGGCGCAGACTACAGCTGAAATGGCCACGAATCGTGCAAAGGATTACGGACTTCAGATGGTTAATGTCTATGTGAAAGGGCCGGGAGTTGGCCGCGAAACCGCGATTCGTTCACTTGGCAATCTTGGATTCAAGGTGAAAACCATTAAGGATATCACGCCGATTCCGCATAACGGTTGTCGGCCCAGAAAAAGTAGGCGCGTTTAGAGATTTTTCGGGAAGAATTAGAACAAACCAGGATTAGACGATGCAAGCGGGATGTGGGAGGTGACTCGGCGGCTCTTGCCTTCTTACCCGCGCGTGTGGCCTGCTTTTTTGAGCGCAACGCATCTCATAGGAAACTTGTGTAAGGAGTATATATGGCTAGGAAAAACCTTTTAAAGGGTTTTAAGAAACCGAAGGGAATCACTGTCGAACACGGTGAAAGCACTCGGAACTTCGGTAGATTTGTGGCCTATCCCTTTGAGCGCGGATATGGAGCAACCATTGGAAATACTTTGCGCCGTATCCTCCTTTCTTCAGTGCAAGGCTGTGCTGTTTCGGCGGTAAGGATTATCACTTACAATGATGAAGGCAGTGCGCATGTTATTACAAGCGAATTTGAAGCCATTCCACATGTCATTGAAGACACACCGGTTATCATCAGCAATTTGAAATCGCTTCGTCTCAAGCTTCCAGAAGATATAGAAGAGCAGATTGTTCACTTGGCGTGGCGGGGTACGGGTACTATTTCCGGGGCAGATCTAGAGAAGAGTGGAATTGTGGTGGCTAACAAGGATATGCCGATATGCACGGTGATGGATAAGGGAAACTTGGATTTTGAGATTCAAATCAATCTTGGAAGAGGATATGTGCCTGCCGAATTAAACGAGAAGTACATCGAGCATATTGGGACAATTTCGGTTGATTCGATTTTTAGTCCTATCACTAAGGTGAAATATCTAGTGGAAAACACCAGAGTGGGACAGCGTACAGACTATGATAAACTGAATTTAGAGATTTGGACAGATGGCACAATTGCGCCGGAAGACGCGTTAGCCGAAGCAGCCAAAATTGCGAAGGATCATTTCACTATCTTTATCAACTTTGATGAAGATGAAGTAATTGGTGAGGAAGAGGTAGACGAAGAAGAGGAAAGAATCCGCGCATTATTGACTACCTCTGTTGAAGAATTGGAGCTTTCAGTGCGTTCGAGTAATTGTCTTAAGAATGCGAATATCAGGACAATTGGTGATTTAACAAAGCGCACAGAAGACGATATCACAAAGACTAGGAATTTTGGAAAGAAATCTCTTTTAGAAATTAAGGAGAAGCTGTCCGAATGGAATCTAAGTCTCGGCATGACCGATTATAACGTGCTGAAGAGTTCGATAAAACTGGGAAAGAACAATGCAGCTTCGGGGGCGGAGGCCGAAGCCCATTCGAACGATAGCGATTTCAATGCCGTCCATGAGGAACAGTTGAAATGAAAAATTTTAAGAGCTTCAACAAGCTAAGTCGAAAGTCCAGTCATCGCAAGGCACTTCACAGAAATATGGTTACTTCCATTATAAAGCATGAGAGAATTAAGACTACTTCAGCAAAGGCGAAAGAAGTCCGTCGAACCGTCGAGAAACTCGTTACCCGGGCGAAAACGGACTCTGTTCATAATCGGCGAGTAGCTGCAAAGTCCTTGTATGAAAAAAGTGTTTTGAATAAGCTTTTCGTGGAAGTTGGGCCCAGGTTTATGGGAAGACCAGGTGGATATACTCGGATAATGAAAACGGGCTATCGATCTGGAGACACCGCTGAAATGGTAATACTTGAGTTTCTTCCGAGTGAAGAAGAGGCAACAGGCAGTAGAAATAGTAGGAAGAAAAGCTAGCAAGTAAGTTCTACCGCTGTAGATGCCGGAAGAGACTGCGAGAAGAGGAAACCGCGCAAGGTTTTGCTTATCCCTGTCGTGAGAAGATGTGTGAACTGAAGGGGGAGGTAAGAGATTGGTGAGTATCCTGTCGACCAGTGAATACGGAGAAAGCGTGTGACAGACAGCCAATAAAAAAAACGATGTATTGTAAAAGCTTAGGTTGCAAAGTGTTTTATCCGAACATCTGGTGTGAGCTTGTAACCACGGGCAGTTACCGGTGCCGCGGGTCTAATCAATATATTTCGACTTGATAGGGGTGGCTTGTTAGTTGCGAGATGTAGAGGTGCCTGTTTTTGCCGAAACTAGCCCGCTAGTGCTACGTTGTTCGTGTTGGCAGCATGTTTATGCTGTTGATGGGATCATGGAGGATTGCCTCGGTTAAAATGGGAACATTGCAAAAAATCATACTCACTATAGTTATTGCTGTGCTCGTAACCGGCGGTTTTGGCCTTATTGCCTACACGGGACTTTTTCGTCTATTGGAGATTGATTTCTTTAGCTCACGGGTGGAATCGGATCAGAGAATCAGGTTGAAGGATATTTCTGACATCATAGTTTTGTGGAATCAGGAAAATTTGTCTCGATTTGACAGTTTGTCAAGGGATAGAAACATGCAATCGGTTTTCTCGATTTCGCAGCGTCAAGAGGAAATACTTTACCGCGCACAGCTCTCCGACTCTTTGAAAGATCAATTACTTGGGTTCGAGGGTATCCGGGTTGTTGACAATGTCGGTAGAATCCAATTTTCCTCGTTTGCGGGCGATGTCAGCAGTCGGCAGTTTGGAGATGATTCAAGGATACTTTACAGGAACTGGAGCGAGACTGATGAATCATTCGAACTTCCAATCGCAGATGAAAATTCTGTTTCTGTCACATACTATGACGAAGCAAAGCAGCAGATAAGATATCGGTTGCCGATTCAGGACTGGGGTTTTGTAACACGGGGTTGGATGATTGTATATATGGGTTTGAGTGGGTTGTCTGATAGTCTTGCGCGGGATGGATTAATTGCGCAAGGGGCGAACTCATACGTCGTAGAGGACAGAGGGATTATTGCGGATATCCGACCGGAGCAGGTTGCCGCAGTAAAAGAAGAGATTGACATTCTATGGCCCATTGATGGTGTTCCGTCTGATTTCTCAGTGCTGGCAAAAGGACCTGATGAGAAATACTGGTTGGCGGGAACTATTTCCAGCGATGGCACGTGGGTAGGAAAGCTGATACCGGGTCATCTTTTTAGTTTTTCCACTGCAGTTCGAATGCTTGTTTTCGCAACTGTTTTTCTAACTTCGGCATTGCTGGTATTTCTGTTTCTCAACCTCCGTCAAGACAAGACGGAGGTGCTGCGGGGGCGAATCAAAAAACTGCAGGTAAACCTGCTGCGGAGTTGGTTGGAGCATAACGAAAAAAAGAAGCTATCGCTTAAGGATTTTGAAGCCCGGCGAGATGAAGTTAGAACTGAACTGCGGAGCGGTTTAGGGAGGCTTAAGAAAGACGAATCCGCGAAGGTGGATGAGATAATTGATGAGGGCTGGACCCGGATTGCTGAGATTCTGGCCGAAAAAGAATCCGATGTCAAAACAGCTTCCATAAGTTCGAATACCGTGGTGAAACAAGAATCGATTGACATGAAATTACTTGAAAATATGATAGCACGCGCGGTATCGGCGGCGCAAATTGCAACGGCACAGATTCAGCATGTGCAGTCGCCACCTCAAACCAGAGAAGGAGAACTTATCAAAACGGAAAAGGTTTCCGAACTAGCGGAAGAGCTTGCTGTAGAGGAGCAGTCGGAGGCAGCCGACGAGACAACCCTCGAG
>UWYT01000290.1 GCA_900608495.1 Olavius algarvensis spirochete endosymbiont
TCTTTCCCTGGGAGATGGAGCCCTCGTACTCCATCTCTTCAATATAGTAGATACTCCCGTTCTTCAATACTGTGATTTTTACCGGATTATCCTGGTAAAAATCGAAGTTACTAAAGACATTTATAAGGGGAAAGCCTGGCATTGTTCCGTAGATATGAATCAGTGTGCCGGTGTTCAAGCCTGCGCTTATGCCACAGATAAGTAGTAGCAGAATCCCTAGTAAGCTGAGCTTTCTCATGGATTATTCTTTCTCCTCGTCGGCTTCCTTATAGTTCAAATAGCGATAACCCACTATGGCTGTTTCTTTGTCTACCGGTCTAATGTTTCCATCAGGCCTTATTATATATAGTGTATCAGGATTAAAACTTCTATCAATATCCCTGCCAAATGCCTTAAACTCACCATCAGTTACATCGCTGAAGCCTTTTATAACCTTTTTCGGCACGTGGCCCCTTCTAACAACGGAGGGAGCTTCGGGATGGTCATACAAGGGCTTCGGCAGCTTAGCCGCAAGCGATGAGCCGCGGAACACGGACGTGGAGACTTCCATTGTCTCTTGGTTACTAAAATGATCGGGCCCCTCATCTTCATTGTAATCAAGGTAATCAAAAGCGACGATAGAGTGTTCATCTGAAGGTGATCCTTCTCGTGAGGATTCCCATGTCCCCCCATCATCCGGATTTATTTCATTCCATATAGTGTTGGCGGCCCCAGCCCAATCTTTAACATAGCCTGCATCTTTCTCAGTGTTCAGAATATGCCCCTCTTTAATAGCTTCTTTCACCCCCTTCATGATATCATTTTCATAAGGGTATTTTCCTGTCTGACTTTTAAATTCTTTTATCAAGGCATTGCATGTGGAGGCCACTGCACATGATTGGGCTGCAAAAAGATTGTCAATATCTTTTCCAAAATTTTTAAAATCGTCCTGTAAGAGGAAACTGACTCTCTTGTCCGCATTCCTGTTGTCGTTGGAAGGCGAGCCGTCTGAGTCTTCATTATCGTCATTTGGTGACTGGTCTTGGCGGTTTTGAGTATTGCCGTTCCGATCATCATCATCATCGTCGTCGTTATCGCTACTTCCACCGTCTCCATTGTTTTCGTCGTCGCTGGGAGGCGGGTTATCCGTGTCTCTAGGTGTATATCCGTCATCTTCGACTGGTACAGAAGGTTTTCTACCGAAATAGCCTCCCCCCCCTGAGCCATCATCATCATCGTCGTTGTCGCTACTTCCACCGCCTGGATTACTTTTTCCTCCATAAAAGTCCTTCTCATAACG
>UWYT01000289.1 GCA_900608495.1 Olavius algarvensis spirochete endosymbiont
AATGTCTATGTGGCAGATGCATTCAACCACCGCATCCGGAAGATCACGCCGGCAGAGATGGTAAGCACCTTAGTCGGCACCATGGAAGGCTATAAGGATGCCACCGGCACCACGGCACGGTTTAATTACCCCTCCGGCGTGGCTGTGGACTCATCAGGCAATGTCTATGTGGCAGACCATGTCAACCACCGCATCCGGAAGATCACGCCGCAGGGATGGTAAGCACCTTTGTCGGCAGTGACAGAGGTTTTGAGAAGGGCGCCG
>UWYT01000287.1 GCA_900608495.1 Olavius algarvensis spirochete endosymbiont
AGGGGATGGGCGATCCACAATAACGAATATGCTCGGCTTCATTCACTTGCCGCGGTATATGCAGATGTCCAAGGGCAACGTAGTCGATGGAATCAGGGAAAATATCCGCATCCACTTGAGTTAGCGAGCCCAGCTCTCTGGTTTTCCCGCTGCCAACCGCTTTGGCTCCTGCCATGAACAGGTGTCCCATGACAATTATTGGAATTTCCGGGTTACCTTCTTTGCTCAGTTCCGATTGTTTTTGCTCTGCAAGGCTGCATACATTCCGATAGTGCTCCCTGATTCCCGCTATCAATTTTGCGCCCTTTTCTTCTACACTTTCCCCAGATTCCACAATGCGTATATCCCTGTCCCGCAGATATGGGACGGCGCAAACAACTGCCTGTGGTTTATCTTTCCTATCGTAAAGGACAAGGACCTCATCCTCGGCCGTTTCTGCCTTCTGTCCAATTACGTATACATCGAGAACCCGCAACAGCCTTTTCGGCGCATCCAAAAACGAAGGCGAATCGTGATTTCCGGCAATAACCACTATGTTCTGACAGCAAGTTCTTGAAGCCTTTTGCAGGAAATCGTAATAGAGTTCCTGCGCCCGATTGCTCGGAGTGCTGCTGTCAAACACATCTCCGGCAATCAGAAGCACCCTGATACCCTCAGTCTCTATAAGGGAGCCTAACCAGTTGAGAAAGCTCTTGAACTCCTCGTATCTCTTGTGTCCATAGAGCGATTGTCCCAAATGCCAATCCGATGTATGTAAAACTTTCAAATTGCGACTCCTGCGGGGGACGGCTCTTTACTGTTCCCGTCTGTTTTCGAGCCAAAGGACGATTTTCCATGCTCAATCTGCCAGATTGGTGAAGCCTATATTCTCACCAGAGACAGTCTTTGAATGCAGTTTGCAAAAAGTACTGTTTGTTAGCTAAGCGCTGTTTGAAAACTGGCGACAAGGATGATACAACCATAACATATCCAAGATTATGCATATTCGCCAGAGAGTTTTCTCATTAAGACTCCCTTTTCGTTTACGCGGCCATATGGGAAATAGCGGCATAAACATCTTCTCACATGGCGAATATCTCTGCGAATCTGTTTACCATAAAACGCAACATCGTCTCTTGAGTTATCTATAGATTCAAAAACCATTCAGGCTCTACAGTAACTTTTTCAACAGAC
>UWYT01000286.1 GCA_900608495.1 Olavius algarvensis spirochete endosymbiont
TAAACTGCGCCGCAGTGCCGGTGCCATCCGCAAAACCCTCTGAGCCAGTGCCGGCCAAGGTGTTTACCACCCCCCCCGGCGTGATTTTCCGGATGCGGTTGTTGACACTATCTACCACATAGAAATTGCCGAATGAGTCCACAGCCACTTCGGAGGGGCACCTGAACTGTGCCGTGTTGCCGATGCCATTCCCAGAACTCGCTGTGCCACTGCCGGCTA
>UWYT01000339.1 GCA_900608495.1 Olavius algarvensis spirochete endosymbiont
CTGGAACCATAGCTATGCCCAGTGCTGGTGGACTGATTCTCTATGCCAAATGGGTCGATATAACATATTCGGTTACCTACAATCTAAATGGCGGGACCGGTGCTACTGCTCCGACAGATGCCGATACTTATACTGTTGGCCAAGATGTGACGGCTGCAGCGGCGCCCGCGGGACTTGCGGCTCCTGCCGACAAGAGATTTGATGGCTGGAATACCCGGGCCGATGGAAGTGG
>UWYT01000283.1 GCA_900608495.1 Olavius algarvensis spirochete endosymbiont
CAGAGGGCAATGTCTATGTGGTAGATTATGGCAACAACCGCATCCGGAAAATCACTCCGGCAGATAGAATAGATGATAGAGTGGTAAGCACCTTAGCCGGCAGCTCAGCGGGTTTTGCGGATGACATCGGCACAGAAGCACAGTTTGACTTCCCCTACGGAGTGGCTGTGGACTCATCCGACAATGTCTATGTGGCAGATTATGGCAACAACCGCATCCGGAAGATCACGCCGGCAGATAAATAGAAGATAGAGTGGTAAGCACCTTTGCCGGCAGCACAGAGGGTTTTGCGGATGGC
>UWYT01000330.1 GCA_900608495.1 Olavius algarvensis spirochete endosymbiont
CGTCAAGACTATCCCACTTAATGCTTTGAAAATGAATCTGATTAGGGAATGTAACAGGAGGGCTGTTAAATTATCGCGCCGCTGCCTAAGGCACCTTGTACTCTATCTTCCGGATGCGGTGATTGCTTTGATCTGCCACATAGAGATTGCCGGATGTGTCCACGGCCACGCCGGTGGGGCTGTCAAACTGTGCCATGCTGCCGCCGCCATCTCTATGCCCCGCATCGTCACTGCCGGCTATGGTGCTTACCTCCCCCCCTGGCGTGATCTTACGAATGCAGTGATTAGAATAATCTGCCACATAAACATTGCCGGATATGTCCACGGCCACGCCGGTGGGGCTGTCAAACTGTGCCATGCTGCCGGCGCCATCTC
>UWYT01000281.1 GCA_900608495.1 Olavius algarvensis spirochete endosymbiont
GATTGATACCTCCTCAATCGAAAAAATCACGAAGGAGAAAGTTATCGAACTGATGGTGGGACGTCCGCTCAATGCCGTCTATCCCGAGCGAAAATCCGACTTTTCGAAGAATCCCGTGATTTTGGATGTCAGGGGATTGAGCAAGACTGGACTCATATCAGATATCAACTTCCAGATTCGGGCCGGGGAAATCCTCGGAGTTTCGGGACTAGTGGGAGCCGGGCGTTCGGAAATGGCGAAGACCTTGTTCGGTCGTTTTCGGAAGGACGGAGGGCAGGTGTTTATCCACGGTGAGGAGATAGATATTAAATCCCCTGTCGACGCCATCAAGGCGGGGATGGCTTTCGTTACTGAAAACCGAAAAATCGAAGGCCTTACCCTCGGTCTTTCAGTGAAAGACAACATCATGTCTTCGAATCTCGATCTGGTTCGGAAATTCCTGGGATTCATCGACACCACCCTGGAGAATGCTATCGCCACCGATGGAGTGAATAAACTCAATGTGAAAACCCCCAGCTTGAAAACCCCTGTCCAGAACTTGAGCGGAGGTAATCAACAGAAGGTGATTACCTCCCGATGGCTAGTTCAGGATGTCAAAGCATTGATTCTCGACGAACCAACCCGGGGTATTGATGTCGGCACCAAGAAGGCTATTTACGACATTATGCGAAATCTGTCAGAGTCGGGAATCGCCATTCTCATGATTTCATCGGAACTTCCGGAAATTTTGGGAATGAGTGATAGAATCGCTGTAATGAAGGGCGGCCGGATTCTCGACATCCTGGATTCCTCAGAGGCATCCCAGGAAAAAATTATTACCCTGGTTACGGAAGGTTAGGAAATGAGCAGAACATCGAAACGATTCCACATCCCGGGTCCTTATCTCATCGTCATAGGAATGGTGGTAGTCCTGTTCCTGCTGGTGGACATTTTTAAAATCAACAACTACAGTGGTGAATTCCTATTCCTCAGTGTAGGAAACCTCCTGAACGTGATTAATCAAGCTGCCCTGTACGCCATCATCGGATTTGGAATGACTTGGGTAATCATCATTGCTGGGATCGACCTTTCGGTGGGATCTCTCATCGCTCTTTCGGGAGTTTTGCTGTCCATGTTCCTGGTGAATTGGGGTCTCCCGATTTGGCTGAGTATAGTCATGGTGTTGATCTTGGGATTGCTGATTGGTGGGCTTCACGGATATCTCATCGAGAGATTTGCCATACCGGCTTTCGTCGTCACCCTGGGAGGCATGATATTCTATCGAGGTTTCGCTCTTATGATCGTCGGCGGCGAGCCTATCTTCAACGACAATCCAGGCTTTTTGTTCATCGGGAACGGCTATCTTCTGGGAATCCCTTTCCCGATTTTTATCCTGGTGATAACTTTCGGCTTGTTCCACTACATCCTCCGCTATAGCCGATTCGGACTATTCATCTATGCGGTGGGTGGAAACGAAGAGGCGGCACGGCTTTCGGGTATCAACATCTACAAGGTGAAAGTTATCATTCATGGAATGTGCAGTATGGCCGCCATGATCAGCGGAATTATCCTGGCCTCGAGGCTTGGTTCTGGCCAACCCCTGGCGGGAAATACCTGGGAACTCTACGTAATCACCTCGGTGATTATCGGAGGCACCAGCCTGTCGGGCGGCATCGGATCCATCTCCTGGACTCTGGCCGGCGCTATTATTTTCGGGCTGATCAACAATGGGATGAACCTTCTGAACATCGTTCCATATTACCAATGGGTGATACGGGGCATTGTGATCCTTGCAGCAGTAGCCATCAAGGAAACCTCAGTCAAGAAACGCGCCCACGAGCACGGCACCCTCGTTGTCACCTAGTAATTGGAACTTCGAAAATGGTTCGGAGGAACTCCATATTGAGACTTGAAACGACGGGAAAAGTATTTGGGATCCTTATAGCCGATCAAGGTGGCAATTTGGTTTATAGCCATGTCTTCCCGTCCCAAAAGTTTCCAGGCGGCCTCCAGGCGAATTCTATCCAGGTAATTGATCGGCGTTGATCCGGTACGTTCCTTAAATTTTCGATTCAGATAGGATGAGCTGTAGTTCGCCAATCGGGCCAATTTCTCGATGCGGATTGTCTTCGCCATATTCTCGTGGAGGAAGTGGATAACTCGGCTGACAGGATCCTGGATATTCCAGCTCACGTCCAACTGCTGCTTGATGTAGTACATCAAAACCTGCAGTAGGTTGTCCAGAAGCTTGTATTTGTAGGTATAGTTTGTGAGAGATTGCCGATGGATTTCCACGAACAGCCATCTCAACCGGTTTTTAAGGTCGCTCAAGCGTCGAATTCGGTCCAATCCCGATGAATCGGGGAATTCAATCCAAAGGCAGATAATCTCTTGGTGATTGGAGAGATCGATTTTTTCCTTATGAGGAGTATGCTCGGGATATATCACGATATCGTATATCGAAAAAGTCAGGTCGTCGCTGTTACTGAAAATTCTCGCACCGCCTTCCATGAAGTAAATGATTTCCACGAAGGGGTGCTTATGCCAGTTGAAATTCCAGATATTGCTTTTCTCAGTGAAGCGTTTGCATGAAAGTAGTCTTACTCCCGAAAAGAATCCCTTTTTAAAAACAGAGTTCGGGGATAGAGAGGACATTGTTACAGCCTATCATGGAGTCTGATTTCAATAAATCGGCTAAATGTAAGATACCGGAATTGTTCCCGGAAAAACAGGAAAGATTCGCCGCGATTAAGCATACACTGCTCACGGCGTTTAAATAAAGATGCAGCCCTTCATCAAAATTCAGTTCACACCGGAACCTATGGTGAAATCAGACAAATTAAGATATCCTACTGCATATGAGAGTAAGTTTGGTACCTATGGTGCTGAGTATCACGATTCTATTCAGCACCTGCACGATTGAACAGAAACTGGTTCTAGGGAGTGAATACTCGGGGGTGTGGACCTTGGAGGGCAGGCTGATGTCTTTTGCTGGCGATGCGCTGGAAGACTTGGCAATCCTTGGAGGCTACGATAATTCGGACGCGTTTTATGATGAGGCGATATCGAAAACACTTGCCAGTTTGGGTGAACGCACAGATATAGAGAATTACAAGATTGAAAGGGTTGGAAAACATGGATGGATGGCCGATGCGGAGTTCAAAGATATTAAATCGCTTCTCGGAGATGCGGCCTTCGGTGGTATAGCAGACATCTACCAAAACGGTGATACTCATGTACTTAGTCTTAGGTTTAATCGTTCACGCGCCGCTGAACTTGAGAATCTGTTTCCAATGATAAAAGAACCTGCCTTCTCATTGCTTAATCCGGCATCAAGCGAGGGATTCAGCGAAGAAGAGTATACTACCGAAATACTGGGATTCACCTTCGGCGAGGAAAATTTACCGGCGTTACGGCGAGCGATGATGGTTTTGTCGATTACTGTATCCGGCACAGTGATAACGGTGGAGGGAGGTGAAAAATTGAGCGAGAACTCTGTCCGCTTTGAGGTGCCATTTACCCGCTTTTTGGTTCCTGAAAAGGAAATCTTCTGGCTAGTGAGCTGGATTGACTAACCCGATGTCTCTCCACTCCCACACGGCCTCGTTCAAGCTCTCATCTGCACTATTCGTCCCGTATTCGAAATTCCAGTACGAGGGGCAAATGATCGCTGTAGCCCTCTTCCTTGTCTGAATACCATCTCCTGGGCCTGCCCAGGGCATCTCCTATTATTTCTGGAGCGCCGGTCCGGCAAACTTCCAAGTTGAGCCCAGAACCATCGATTAATCCCCTGCTAATGAGAGCTCGATCGGGTCGATCCCAGTTATTCCGGTACCAGTAGGTTCCCGGCGCCCCAAGGGCGGGATCGGGGTTGGGATCGAAAAAAACAATATCGTCGCCTTGCAAACCCACTACTTCGCTTATCTCGCTGCGGAAAAGAGCCGCAGCAGGTTCGTTTGAGTTGGGCGGCCAGGGAGCGAGAGCAGCGGGTTTGATTTGTCCGTCACCAGGTGTGTTCAAATCGCCAATAATCAAGATTTTCGCTGATTCATTCTGACGCAGCAGCGGCTCAACCATATTTCGAACGATTGCAGCCTCTTTGAAGCGGGTGCCTTCTGTAATTTCGCGGCCATTATGGGGAGACTTCCAGTGAAGCGCAAAAACTTTTATCGCTCCACCCGGCGCATCAACGATGAAAGACAGCGCCGGCCTTAAGGGACGCGAATCGTAGAATCCGCAGTCTGCAACTTCGACGCTATGAATTGGATAACGGCTCAATATCCCACATCGAATAATACTATAACCGGGAATACCGAGCCTCCAGTGGTAACCCATACTTTTAAGATAACCATTAGCGAGTTCATCCAAAATTTCCGGCTTCTCCAATTCCTGCAATATCAGCAAATCGGCAGCTCCAGGAACACTGTTCCTTATTACTTCGGCTGTTCTGTCGAGTCGGCGCAGATAGAGCCGTTCGCTCCAGTTATCACTTCCCGGATCAAATTCGGGGTATTCGGTGTCGTCGTCGATGCCGTCAAAGAGATTCTGGACATTCCAGCTCATAACTGTCCATGTTTTTTCTCTCCGAGGCAGTGCACAACTGCTTGCTATCTGGGAAATAATCAGTATCAGGGCAATACTTCGACGTAAGATCACTATATCCTCACATAGCCTATAACTGCACTGTGAGGGCTTTGACTTGAACGAACTACTGACTTAGAGGTGAATTCTCGATAACATTCTTAGCGATGAAGAATCTGTGGCTGATAAAAATTGGAGAGATTGCGCTGAAAAAGGGAAATAGAGGATTCTTTGAACGGATTTTGGAAAGAAACATCAGGAAGAAGTTGTCAGAATTCTCGGCGGAGGAGGAGGGGGGGCAACAGAAAAATCAGCTCACGAAACGAACTGGACGCTATTACCTGGAGACTGCGATTCCCGACGAACAAGCATTGAAATTGCTTTCCCGCACGCCGGGCGTGGTTGGATTTGCTCGTGCATATAGGATTGGAAAATCGTTGGACGAACTCACTAAAACCTCCGTATTCATAGCGCGGGAATGCCTTGGGGCCGGTATTGGCACAAGCTTTAAAATCAAGGTGCGGCGGGCTGATAAGAGTTTGGCATTGGATAGCCAGGGATATGCGGCCGAACTGGGAGCACGAGTGCTAAGCGCCCTGCCGGAACTGAGCGTAGATGTACATAATCCGGATTTCATTATCGAGGTTGAATTGCGCGAATGGGCCTATGTGTATCAGGAACGGATGCCGGGAATTGGTGGCCTGCCGGTTGGCAGCGCTGGACGCGGCGTTTTGCTGCTCTCTGGCGGAATAGACTCACCGGTGGCTGGATACTTGATGGCCAAAAGAGGAATGCGGCTGAGCGCTGTTCACTTCCATACGCCGCCTTTCACCTCCGAAGAGGCCCATGACAAGGCAGTGAGACTGGCGGGATTGATTGCGCCATGGTGTGAGGGTATTTCACTTTACAGCGTACCGTTCACCGATTGCCAAGTGGCTATCAACAAAGGAGTAGACAAATCAGTTACAACCCTGCATTCCAGAGCGGCAATGATGCAAATTGCCCAACGCATCTTTATTACCAGTGGTAAGATGAGTGCGCTTATTACTGGAGAATCATTGGGGCAGGTTGCAAGCCAAACCCTTGAATGTCTAACCTATACCAACCAATCGGTTTCCACTCCGGTGTTTCGTCCCCTCATTAGCATGGATAAGGAGGAAATAATTGCACTGGCCCGCAAGATTGGAGTTTACGAAACAGCAATTGAGCCCTTTGACGATTGCTGTACACTCTTCAGTCCTGAACACCCCCTAACAAGGCCAAATCCAGCCACAGAACTTCACAATTACGGAAAAATAGAAGGACTGACGCAGTTAATTGAGGCGGCGGTTGAGGGTGCGGAAACCATTAGTTTCGACAGTTGGGGGCGACGCTGCGCTTAGGGTTTCAAGTTTAGAAAGCCTAGGCAGTGGCCTTCTTGTCCTCTGGTGCACTGGAGCTCAGTGTTTGGTCTGCTTTCGTTGAGTCGCTTTTTGTTTCTTTCAGGTTTTGCTTATTCGATCCATCAGTCGATACGGCCTCTGTTTTTCTCGCATCGTTCACATAAAAACCCGAACCTCTGAAGATTATACCCAGGCCGCCACCTATCAACCTTTGCAATCCTTCCTTGCCACAGTTTGGACACCGTGTCAGAGAGTCATCGGACATACGCTGAAAAGTTTCAAAACCGTGGCCGCATAAGCGACATTCATAATCATAGTTAGGCATAGCATGTGGAATATAACAAAAGGCCCGGAAAAAAGGCAAGCTGGTAAGCTCCTAGTTTTGCCGAATCGGTATACCTGACGCCGCAACCTCCCTTTTTATTTGCGCAATCGTATAATTGCCGTAGTGTACCATGCTCGCAATCAGGGCTGCGTCCGCTTTGCCAATACCAAGTACCTCGGCGATATGTTCGGGCTTCCCGGCACCTCCGGAGGCAACAACTGGAACTCCCACAGTCTCGCTAAGTATGCAAGTGGCATGTAATTCATACCCTTCCTGTGTGCCGTCGGTATCAATCGAATTCAACACGATTTCCCCAATACCCCTGTTTTCTGCCTCCTTCGCCCATTCAAGCATATCTCTTCCGGTTTTAACTCGCCCACCATCCACAAACACTCCGTAACCCGACGACTTTGATTCATCGGCGGCAACATCCATACCCAGGACAATGCACTGAGAACCATAACGGCTAGCCCCATCTTCAATAATCACCGGATTCCGAACCGCTGCTGAATTAACGCTAACTTTTTCCGCTCCGGCCATGATTACCTCACTCATATCGTCGACAGATGCGATGCCCCCACCCACACAAAATGGAATAAAAATACGCTCGGCAACCCTTCGCACCACATCAATCATAATCCCCCTCCTCTCAGATGAGGCTGTAATATCGTAAAAAACCAGTTCATCCACTCCCTGTCGATAATATCGTTCAGCCATTTCTACTGGATCGCCGACATCGGCATTCCCCTCGAATCTAATCCCCTTGGTGGTTTTACCATCCCTAACGTCCAAACAGATGATGATTCTCTTCTGGAACAACTAGACTATCCTCTCCACAAAATTCCGCAAGACTTGTAAACCTCTTGGTCCGCTCTTCTCAGGATGGAATTGAGTGGCCCAGATATTGTCCTTATGAATTGCGGCAGCGAAGGGAACCCCATATTCCGATCGTCCCGCAACCCAGGGTGAGTCTGTGCCATCGGCTAAACACAAGGGTAAATAATAGGAATGATCAAAATAAAATGAACTCTCCGGGGATACATCCTCAAACAGCAAGGAACTATCGTGAATAACAGTGTTCCAGCCAATCTGGGGTACTTTGAGGCCATCCGATGTCGAGAATCGTCTCACATCCCATGGAAGCAGTCCAAGCAAATCCGTATCGTGCTCCTCGGTATGGTTGGCGACAATTTGACAACCCAGGCAAATTCCCAGCAGGACCCGCCCGCTTGCGGCAAAATCACAGAGTGCTTCATCAAGATGAGTGGCTCTTAGGATATTCATAGCATGCCTGGCCTCGCCTACCCCGGGAAAAATCACCTTCTCCGATGCCGCAACAACCTTTGAATCCGAAGTAATTTTGAAACAGGCATCCAAGTGGCGCAGAGCCAACTCCACGCTCTTCAAGTTTCCCGATCCATAATCAATTACTGCTATCAAACCCCGTCACCTCCAAGGCAAAATCAAAGCTCAAAAAAATCTCCAATAAATCAACAGGAATCGAGGGATGGTTTATGATAACTTCCGACTCTCGTGCTTCTATATCCAACCCCGCAAGAAACTCTGGAAATCCGGAAGCCTCACCAATTCGCGATGCAAGACTCAATCGCATAGCAAGAGCCAAGGATTTTGCAAATTGCGGATTTAGCGGCTGGATAGACATGTCGAGCGAATAGGCATCGTCGCCGACTTTGCTAAAAGCTCCGCCAACCAAATCCACAATTACATCTCCGGCGAAATTTCTCACCGGAACAGTGGGCAAAAAACTGTGAATCAGATCGGGATCGGACAGCCAAAACGCTAAATCCGTGCCTTCGGTAGTAATCCCAACTGATGCTATTTCCATATTCTTCGAAGCAGTACTGAGGCGAACTAACATTGAATCCAGCTTGCCGGAGGAAATAATCAATTCCCTCCTCGAAATAACCATAAGCTGCAAACCAGCAGGGCCAAACCATCGATTACAGCCCGTTTTCACCCATTCTTCCCCCAGCACCTCTCCAAACAGTGCCTTAGGCCAATTTCCAATCGCAACTATGTGAAATGGAACCCTCTTAGTTCGCTTTCCCTCAGTCGATGAATCAATCTCCAGACCAATGGTTAGATGTTCCATGCGCTCACTGGCATCCGACAGGTTTCTTGGGTCGATCCCAAATTGAAGCATAAGAGTGTTCACTAAAGACTCATTCCCCGGAACAGCAATCTTCATAATGAAGTTCGATTCCGTGGGCAAACTATCGGCAATGCTCGAATAGGTAATTTCCGGCAAGGTGCGACAGGAAAGAACTAAGAAAACCAGAGCCGGAATCCAGAATCCCTTCAAGCAAGTGGGTTCAGATTTTGTTGGAAATAGAGACTCGCACACTTAAATCTCCCGTTTGGATTTCGGTTGAATTGGGATCGGACTTTGGAATAGGAAGCCACCGAATAGAATCAGCCAGAATTTCGCCGCAGATATGGCTATGATGCACCGCCGCCGCTTCTCTAATCTCATCTGGTCCGTCCGCAATAACCGAAATTCTGTCTGTAACATTGAAACCACCATTCTTACGCAGATTTTGTATACCACGAATCATGTCTCTTACCAGACCCTCGGCCAAAAGTTCCGGTGTTATTGCTGGGTTTAGCGCTACTGTAAGCGATCCCTCGTTCATCACCTTCAAATCCGTTTTCTCAGAACGTCGAATTTCCACGGAATCGGCGTCAATCTCAAGCTGCTTCACGCCGTCGTTTTGATACTCCAAACGCAAGGTATGACCATCCATCAGGCCCCTGATTCTAGCGGAATCCAGTTTCTCAATCTGCGTTGCGACAGCCTTCATGCCTCTCCCCAGCTTCTTTCCGAGAGTCTTGAAATTCGCCTTGGCAGAGTATTCAATCAATTCTTCCTCGTTATCGCTAAACAGCACCTCTTTCACGTTTAGCTCCTCCGTAAGAAGCTCCCTCATTCCCTCCAGTGCTGCTCTCTCCGCACTCACTCGAGTTGCAATATGAAAGCTTTGCAGCGGTTGACGAATCTTCAGTTCATACTTGTTTCTCAGTGCTCTGCCGAGATTGACAGCCCGCCGAATAACGCTCATCCTGATTCCAAGTTCTTCGTCTATGGCAAAATCCGAAAGTTCGGGCCAGTCACAGAGATGAACGGACTCGGGGTCGTTCTCCTCCCGAAGATTTCTATAAATCTCCTCAGTAATAAAGGGCATGAAGGGTGCTGTAACCTTTGCAAGGTTAATCAAAGCTGTACGCAAAGTCGCATAGGCCTCCCGCTTATCCATATCCATCCTATTTCCCTCATTACTTCTCCAGAACCTGCGTCTGGAACGCCGGATATACCAGTTGTTAAGCATGTCAATGAAGGCCAAAATCGGTTCGACAGCCCTTTGAATATCATACGCATCTAGATGCCTTGCAACTCCACTAATCAGTAAACCGGTTTCAGAGAGCAGCCATCTATCAAGCAGAGCGATAGAATTTCTGGACGCTGAAGTTGGTTGAACCCCATCAATATTGGCATATGTAACATAAAAACTATATGCGTTCCAAAGGGGCAGCATCACACCCTTTAACACTTCACGAACACCCTCATCAGAATACCTTAAGCCCCCCGCTCTCACAACTGCCGAATTCATCAGGAAAAGGCGCAAAGCATCAGCGCCATATTTATCAATAACTTCGCCAGGGTCGGTGTAATTTTTCAGGCTCTTCGACATCTTCTTTCCGTCTTCCGAGAGCACCAAGCCATTAACCACAACATTTAGATAGGCTGAAGTTCCAAAAAGTGCCACCCCAAGCACCATCAGCGTGTAAAACCAACCACGCGTTTGATCAAGACCCTCACAGATAAAATCGCAAGGAAAATGCTCCTCAAACCACTTTTTGTTTTCAAACGGGTAATGAACTTGAGCATAAGGCATAGCGCCTGATTCAAACCAGCAATCAAGTACTTCCGGAATACGTCTCATCATTCCCCCACAGACGCAGGCCCAACTCAGTCGGTCGATATAATGCTTGTGCAAATCCCCCCCCTCTTCCCGATGAGCCTTGGCTTTGGCATATCCAATCTTCCCGTATAATTCCTCTCTGCTTCCCAGACATTCCCTCGCACCACAAGTATCACATTCCCAAAATGGCAGCGGATTACCCCAATATCTGTTGC
>UWYT01000274.1 GCA_900608495.1 Olavius algarvensis spirochete endosymbiont
TATTTTCCGGTTGGTTATGGGAATCAATCGATGGGGTTATAGGGTATCTGCCTACGTCTTTTTGCTGAGGGACGAGTATCCGCATTTCAGACTTATGGATTAGCAAATTCGGCTGGATGCAAGTTGAGCGCCTTTGAAACCGCTGGAGAAGACGCGGCTTTCCTTGAAAGGCAATTAATAACCTATCTTGGAAACAAGCGCTCCCTTCTAGAGTTCATTGACGAAGGGATTAAGCTCGTACGGAGGCGAACTGGTAAGAACAGGCTTTCCGTGTTCGATGCTTTCTCGGGTTCCGGTATTGTTGCGAGGTTTTGCAAACGATATGCGGCGCGTTTGGTAGCAAACGACTTGGAGACATATTCCCGTGTTATCAATAGCTGTTATCTTGCCAACCGATCTGAGGTTTCACTTGAGTTAATACGAGAATTGCACCGCGAGCTAGTTTCCAAGTTAGAGGACGGCAATCTTCGAGAAGGTATAATCACTCGCCTATATTCCCCAGTCGATGAATCGAATATCAGGATTGGAGAACGGGTTTTCTATTCAGCCAGGAATGCCCGATATATTGACACAGCCAGGTTGCAGATTGATTTCTTACCACTAACACTACGAAAGTTTTTTCTCGCGCCACTCCTTTCCGAGGCCTCTAAACATGTCAATACGGCCGGTATATTCAAGGGCTTTTACAAGGACTCAACTACTGGAATAGGCAGATTTGGAGGTAGAAGAAAGCAAGCGCTCTCCCGAATACTCGGCGAGATTCATCTGCCCCTACCGATTCTGAGTAATTTCGAGAGCGAAGTTGAGCTGCACCAAGAAGATGCAAATTCGCTTGCTGGGAAAATAAAAGATATAGATCTTAGCTACATAGATCCACCTTACAATCAGCATCCCTACGGCTCAAACTACTTCATGCTGAATCTAATCGTGAGTAATCAAAACCCCTCCAGAATCAGCAAGATTTCAGGAATCCCCGCGAACTGGAAAAGGTCACTCTATAACAAAAAAGCCAAGTCTTATCAGGTTCTTGAAGACCTCATTAGCACACTTGATTCGAAGTTCGTTTTGCTGTCCTTCAACTCGGAAGGTTTTATCAAGCCGGATGAGATGAACAAGCTGCTTAGTAGATACGGTAAGCTTGATGTCATTGAAACTCGCTACAATGCTTTTCGCGCCAGTAGAAACCTAAGCAGTCGAGATATTCATGTGAAGGAGTATCTCTATCTCCTCGAGAAGAGTTAGTTCTTGATGGGCGATACTGGACTCGAACCAGTGACTTCTGCCATGTGAAGGCAGCACTCTAGCCGCTGAGTTAATCACCCCGATTATAAGCATACAGCAGGAACAGATGAAAAACAATACAGACGCATGATTGTCGCTCTATTTATCCCAGGGCCAGCGAATACACTTCTCGTGGGGACCGAACAACGAAATATCGGCTTCACCCGAGATAACCATACTGATTATCTCGGCATCTGCCAATTCCTGCGCCGCACGACTCAAAGTGGCTCCGGTATTGGCAACATCATCAACAAGCAGCACTCGCTTTCCTCGAACACTGCCCAACCGGGAATCTTGCGATTGTTTATTTTGCGTTAGATGATTCTCATTTCGAAATGGTGTTCTTATGGCTTTGAGCGGGACATCAAGCCAGCGTGAAGCCAGGTATGCCGGTAAAATACCCCCGCGTTCAATCCCAACAACCATGTCGAACTCACCCTCGAGCTTAGCCCTAATCATCGCCATCAGTTCATCCAGGCTGATTACCTGGAGTTCACTTTGTCTGTGCTTACGCCGTGTTTGCTTTCCACTATTCATTTAAGGCAATAGTAATGCGGATGCGAAGTTTTTTCACGGGGAAGATTTTTGATCGGAGAGATGCGCTGTTTATTCTTACCTCGCAAATCCAGGCAGGCGACGATTTCAAGGTTAGAACGTAGCACCAGGATATCGAGGCAGGTTTTTTAGGTTGTTGGCGAAGCGAGAGTATGGTGGTGAGTGCCAAGGCTGTCTAGTTTGAGGCTGTTCACAACAATCAAAATGGGAAATTTACTCTTTTGAGAAACGCTGCCAAGCAGTTAAAGCGAGGCTTGGATGATGTCTGGGTTGGAATTAATTGTTTTGAGGACCGATTCAGTGGGTTTTTCGTCGAGTTTCAGGGTGCAGACAGCGGCGGCATTGCCGGAGAATATGGCGTTTTCCATTTCCTCAATGTTTATGTTGCCCTTGCGGAGAATCGACAGTATGTCGGCTAGAACGCCTACTCGGTTGAAATGGCGGACTACAAGTTTGTAAGGGGCAGGGCTTTTTTCCTGGGCATTTACCTGGTTGATTGGTTTGCCGGTTTGAATGTAAGACTCGACGATGCGAACGGTTTCATCAGCGATTGCTTTCGAGGCTTGGTTGGTGGAGGCCCCAATGTGATGAGTGCCTGTTATCCGTTTTGCAAGCTCAATGTGATGAAACTTGTTACTGTTAGCATCGGGTTCGTCGGAATACACGTCCAGGGCAACTTTCAAGGATTTTTTATCGATAGCCTTTTCCAATGCTACCTGGTCTATTATCTCGCCCCTGGATGTATTAACCAGTATTGCTCCATCCTTCATTGCGTCTAGAAACTCGGCATTCACTAAGTTTATTGTCTCGGGAGCGACTGCAAGATGCAGGCTGATTATGTCGGCATTTCCTGCAAGTTGGAGGGGGCTTTGGCAATAGGTGATGCTCTGGGCTTCGGCAATTTGAGGATTAAGGCTACGTGACCACGCGACAACTGATATACCGAAGGACTTGGCACGCTTTGCAACGGCTTTGCCAATGGAACCGTAGCCAATTATGCCGATTGTTTTGTCTTTGAGGCCATCGGCTTTGCTATACTCTTTCTTGTTCCATTTGCCGGCGCGGAGATCTTCTGCCTGGTAGGAAATGCGCCTGTCGGCGGCGATGATTAAGCCGAGAGTAAGTTCGGCTACAGCGTCGGCATTTTTCCCTGGACAGTTTGCAACATGGATGCCCTGGGATGAGGCATGGCCCACATCTATGGTGTTAACCCCCGCACCTGCGCGGATGATGAGTGATAAGGAAGTCGCGGCATCTATCGCGGCGGCCTTCACCTTGGTGGAACGGACTATTAGAATATCGGTGTCGCCAATGGCGTCCGGGAGTGTGTCGGCGTTGAGGTTTGGCTCAATGCGAATCGTGGATTCCAAAGATTTGAGCTTGACGAGTGCGCTTTCCGACAGTTTGTCGGCTACCAGTATTTTCATATGACTATACATACTAGTTTTTGTTTGGGGTTTTGACTAGTGAAAACATCAATGGTCAGAGTATAAGGAAATGATATGAGGAAATGATGAGAAATGCAATTTTGAAGTGGGATTATCAGCGGAGTCATTCTCAAGCGGAGCTTCGCATTGAACGGCCTGTTTTGACAGCGCTTGATTGACCGTTTGAATAGTCAGATATTACCATGCTTACATGGAGTGTTACTAAAACATGAAAGATGTTATGCGAACCAGCTCGTATTATTTGAATTTCGATATGATAACGGCCATGCGGAGAGGCATCGTCTTTCTGCTCTGTGTGCCCGTGCTAACGGCAGTATTCTCTTCTTGCGGGGGTGGCGACAATTCAAAAGATCGCTACTCTGCCACGAGATCCGTCGATGCAAAAACCCATGTTGAGAGAACCGTTCCCCCGAATCCCATGGAAGTGGTAAATGAGGATGGTGTTATAGTCAGTCATGCAATTTCGCTTAGAACCGAGCCAAAATACCCAAGGGACTTCGAACACTTCGAATATGTAAATCCGAATGCACCGAAAGGGGGAACTATTATACTGGCGGCTACGGGTACATATGACAGTTTTCACCGCTACGGTCAACGGGGTGTTTCTTCATCCGGCGCCGACTTGTTCTATGACACCCTGATGGTGAGCAGCGAGGATGAAATAGAGGTTTTTTACGGGTTGATTGCCGAAACGGTGGAATACTCGCAAGATTATGACTGGATAATTTTCAATTTACGAGCCGAGGCTCGACACCAGGATGGGAAACCAATTCTAGCGGATGATGTCGTTTTTTCATTTTACAAGTTTTTTGATGAAGGAGTCTCCCAGTTTAAAACCTACTACGAAGACGTAATATCGGTGGAAGCTCTTGATGATAGGAGGGTGAAATTCATGCTTAGTTCCGGAGATAAGGAGAAGCTGATTTCACTGGGTGGACTGAAAATACTGCCGCCACAGTATTGGGAAGGTAGAGATTTTTCCGAACCGCTTACGGAGCCTCCCCTTGGCAGCGGGGCCTATCGGGTTTCGGATTATGCGATGGGGCAGTACGTAGTTTTGGAACGCCTGAAGGATTACTGGGCGCTTGATATCCCGGTTATCAAGGGAACCCTGAATTTTGATTATACGCGTTACGATTTTTATCGGGATGTAAATGTTCAGTTAGAGGCATTGAAGGCAGGTGAGATAGATATGAGGTTGGAGAATGTTTCCAGTTATTGGGCTGCTCAGTACACGGGACCGAATTTTGACGCAGGTTACATAATTAAAGAGGAGTTGCCAGATGAGACTCCGGCCACAATACAGAGATATGTTTACAATATTCAGAGAGATGTTTTTTCGGACAGGCGGGTACGGCAGGCGATTGGATTGGTATTGGATTTCGAGTGGCTAAACAGAAATCTTTTTTACAATCAGTATAATCGGACAAGGAGTTATTTTCAGGGAACTCCCTTCGAGTCATTGGATTTGCCAGGACCCGAGGAATTGAGAATTCTGGAACCCATTCGGAAACAAATTCCGAAGGAGGTATTTGATAGCGAATTTCAACCTGAGACTACTGATGGTTCCGGGAATATACGTGCACAGATTGCAAAGGCCTTGACTCTCCTGAAGAAAAGTGGCTGGAAGATTCGTGATGGAGTATTAGTTAACGTTAAAACCGGCAAGCCGATGGTTTTCGATTTTCTGGTGTACAGCCAGTCAACCGTACGGGTGGCAATCCCATTCCAGGAAAATTTGAAGAAACTGGGGATAGAGATGGAAACGCATATGGTAGATTCATCGCAGTATATCAACAGGGTTCGGGAAAGAGATTTTGACATGATTTTCTGGGGCAGCGCCGGGTCGTTCTTCCCGGGATCGGAACTTCAGATAGCTCTGCATTCTGATCATATCGACGATACTTGGAATCTCTCTGGGATAAACGATCCGGCTATTGATTATCTTGTGGAAGGGATTGTGGAAAATCAGAATAATAACCAGGAATTACTCCATTGGGGACGGGCGCTCGACCGTGTTCTTCAATGGAACCACTATGGGGTTTTGCTCTGGCATGCTGGTTTCACCAGGTTGGCATACTGGGACAAATTTAGCAGGCCGGAGATTAAACCCAAGTACAGCACGGGCATCGGAACCTGGTGGTATGATGAGAAAAAAGCAGCCAAACTTCCAGCAGCTAAGCCGTAGGATGAGGTTGATAAGCCGCGTCTATAGGAGACCGGAAATCGCGTTAAGAGCAGGAAGCAGGCCATAGTGAGAAGGCTTTGAGCTTATATATCCTCCGTAGGATTTTGCTAATCATTCCCACGCTCTGGGTGATTATCACGGTAAATTTTTTTATCGTTCAAGTGGCTCCCGGAGGACCTGTCGACCAGGCCATTGCCGAAGCTCAAGGTATCAGATCGAACATGTCGATGGAGCGGATTTCCGGGACTGGGCAGAGTGAAACAGGTAAGGAGGCAGAAGATTCAGGGGATCAGTCGCGAAGTATGTATCGTGGTGCGCGGGGATTGGATGTTGAGACGATCGCCGAAATAGAGAAACGTTTCGGATTCGATAAACCGATTCATGTGCGATACACAAACATGCTTAGAAATTATTTTCTGTTCGATTTCGGCGACTCCCTGTTTAAGGGTCGATCTGTAATTGAACTGATACTTGAACGTATGCCGGTTTCTATTTCACTTGGCCTTTGGGCCACCTTGGCTGTGTATCTTGTTTCAATTCCACTTGGTATCAGGAAGGCGGTTCGTGATGGTACCCGATTCGATCGGTGGACAAGCATAGCCGTGATTTTTGGCAACGCCATTCCATCTTTTCTTTTTGCCATTCTACTTATTGTCCTATTTGCCGGAGGGTCTTTCTTGAAAATTTTCCCGCTGCGGGGACTTGTTTCAACAAATTGGAAGGAACTGAGTTTCGTAATGAAGATTCTTGATTATTTCTGGCATCTGATTCTGCCGTTGTCTGCCATGTTGATTGGTGGCTTTGCTTCACTTACCTTGCTAACCAGGAATTCTTTTATAGATGAAATTGGTAAACAGTATGTCATGACTGCCAGAGCCAAGGGTTTAACCGAAAGGAAAGTGCTGTTAGGCCATGTTTTTCGCAATGCAATGTTGATAATCATAGCTGGTTTTCCGGGCGCCTTCGTTGGAATGCTATTCACTTCTTCGGTGATTATCGAGACGATTTTTTCGCTCAATGGATTGGGGTTGTTGGGGTTTGAGGCGGTTATGCAACGCGACTATCCTGTTATCTTCGGTACTCTCTATATTTCGACTCTTCTAGGCCTGTTTCTAGGTTTGGTGTCTGATTTGATGTATACGGTGGTGGATCCCAGAATTGACTTCGAATCAAGGGTCACATAAGTGTGAGAGGGCATGTTGAGGAAGGATTCGCTTACAACTGAAAGATTGCTTCGCTTCAGGCGCAATAAAGTAGGTTTGGTGTCAGCCTGTGTTTTTGGTACCTTGTTCTTCTTGAGTCTGTTCGCGGAATTTCTTGCGAATGACAAGCCCCTGGTTATCGGCTATAAGGGCAGAATCTACACTCCCATTTTTGTAAGTTACAGTGAGAAGGAATTTGGCGGTGATTTTGATACAAACGCCGATTATCGAGATCCCTTTGTTGCAGACTTAATTGAAAAAGATGGTTGGATGTTATGGCCGCCGATTCGCTTCCATTACAGCACCATCAACTACGGACTCCCGAGCCCTGCCCCCTCTGTTCCAAGCAAGGTGAATTTGCTTGGAACGGATGATAGTGGGAGAGATGTACTGGCCCGAATCATTTACGGTTTTAGAATTTCGGTGCTTTTTGGACTCTCTCTAACTCTGATTTCATCGGTGGTTGGTGTTTCTGTTGGGGCATTCATGGGCTATTACGGAGGGAAATTAGATATTCTTGGCCAGAGATTTATCGAAGTGTGGAGCAGTCTACCAACTCTGTTCATCCTAATAATTCTTTCGAGTGTGACTCAGCCGAATTTTTTCTGGCTTCTGGGTATCCTGCTTCTTTTCAGTTGGATGGGCTTTGTTGGCGTGGTGCGAGCCGAATTTCTTAGAGCCAGGAATTTCGAATATGTTCTTGCGGCGAAGGCAATGGGTCTTTCCGACAGGCAGGTGATATATCGTCATGTGCTTCCCAATGCGATGGTGGCCACTCTCACCTTCATGCCCTTTACACTGAGCGGGGCGATAACTTCATTGACAGCCCTGGATTTTCTTGGCTTTGGAATGCCTCCGGGTTCGCCTTCTTTGGGGGAATTACTCGCCCAGGCTAAGGCGAACCTTCATGCACCCTGGCTTGGACTTTCGGCTTTTTTTGCTCTAGCACTTATATTGATTCTTCTGGTTTTTGTGGGTGAGGCCGTGCGTGATGCTTTCGACCCCAGGAAGGTTGTCTGATGGGCGAGGGAAAACTGCTGGCAATAAAGGATTTGCGGATTGGATTTCGAAGGCAGGGAGCTTCAAACGAGGTGCTTCACGGGGTGAACTTGGATTTAGCCGCTGGGGAGACACTGGCACTTGTGGGAGAGAGTGGTTCCGGGAAAACCGTTACGGCTCAATCAGTGCTTCGTCTTTATCCACCGGATCTGGTTGAATATAACAGCGGGAGCATCGTTTTTGATGGTATTTCCATCTTGGATGCAAATGAAACTGAATTGCTGTCGCTGCGGGGGGCGAAGGCCGGTATTATTTTTCAGGAGCCACTTTCATCTCTCAATCCCCTTCACGATATCCAGAAGCAGTTAAATGAATCGTTGAGACTTCATCAAGGCTTGAACACCAGGCGGGCGGCTCCCATCGCTCTGGATTGGCTTAGGCGAGTTGGTCTTCGCAACGCTGCTGAGCGTCTGCGCGCCTATCCACACCAGCTTTCAGGGGGGGAAAGACAACGGGTTATGATTGCCCTTGCGATGTTAAACAATCCAAGACTTCTCATTGCCGACGAGCCTACAACCGCACTGGATGTAACTATTCAAGCGGGTGTGCTTTCTCTCCTTAAGAAACTCCAGATGGAAACGGGGATGGCAATCTTGTTTATTACTCACAATCTTGGCATTGTAAGATATTTCGCCGAACGTGTGGCAGTGATGCAAAACGGCAGTATTGTGGAAACCGGTGACACCGAAGAGGTATTCGACAATCCCGTTCATAAATACACGCGGCTGTTAATCAACGCAGAACCGAATGAATTGCCGCCGAAAGCAGACTCGGATACACATGTGCTGGCTGAGCTTAGAAACCTCAAGGTTCATTTTCCGATTCAAAAGGGTTTTTTCAGGCGAACGGTGGGATATGTAAGGGCAGTTGACGGTGTCAGCGTTGCGATTCGTGAGAGTCAAACCCTTGGGGTGGTGGGTGAAAGCGGTTCTGGGAAAACCACTTTGGGTAAGGCCTTGCTTCGTTTGGAACAAAGTGAAGGTGAAATAATCTACGACGGCAAACTAATCAGCCATCTGGATAGAAATGCTATGCGTCCACTGCGCAGGGAACTGCAAATTATCTTTCAGGATCCCTTTGGTTCGCTTAGTCCGAGAATGTCGGTTGAGAGGATTGTCGGTGAAGGCTTACATCTTCATGGGATTGGAGATAGGACGGAACGTCTAAAACTGATCCAGCAGGCGATGGAAGAGGTGGAGTTGGATCCGTCCCTTATGAAACGTTATCCGCATCAGTTTTCAGGTGGTCAGCGGCAGCGAATTGCGTTGGCTCGGGCCCTGGTTTTGAAGCCGCGACTTATTGTATTGGATGAACCGACTTCTTCTTTGGACCGATCAATTCAATTTCAGGTGATTGAGCTTCTGAAAAGAGTTCAAAGTAAGCATGGACTTAGTTATCTCTTCATTAGCCATGATATGGCGGTAGTGCGAGATTTATGCCATGAGATAGCTGTGATGAAGAATGGCTTGATTGTGGAGTTCGGCGAGGCCAGGCAGGTTTTTTTTGCTCCCAGACATCCGTATACAAAGGAGCTTATTCAAACTGCCTTCAATCCTGTGCTGTCAAAGATTGTATCGGATTGATTCGTTGATTACAGTTAATGGGATGAAATCCAAGTATCTTCTGTTTAGCGTTGTTATCTTTCTTTCCCTGTCTTCGGGGCTATGGGCAAGGGCTCAAGCCGAGGAAGTTGATGATTTCATTGTCAACGATCCCGAGGTACGACGTGGGATTCTGCCAAATGGGTTGCAGTATCTAATCCGAGCCAATTCCAGGCCCCAGGGTATGGCTGAACTTCGCCTGGTTCTCAAAGTGGGTTCAATTCTCGAGGACGACGATCAGCTGGGTTTGGCGCACTTTGTCGAGCATATGCTCTTCAACGGCACAGAACGCTTCCCGGCAAATGAACTTGTGGATGTGCTGGAATCCTTTGGGATTGAGTATGGCCCGGAGGCAAATGCATACACAACCTTTGACAACACGGTTTACAAGCTCAAGGTTAGCACAAGGGATGAAGAGGAATTTAGACTTGCTTTTGATGTCTTGAAGGAATGGGCCTTCAATGCCACGTTGATTGAAGAGGAGTTTGAGAAGGAAAGGGCGGTTATAATTGAGGAATGGCGGATAGGTAGAGACGCCGAAGCCAGAATGCTTGATGAGATTTATCCGGTTCTATTTGAGGGATCGCGTTATGCAAAACGTCGACCTATTGGCAGTATGGAAATCATTCAGAATGCGTCAGTGGAAACTCTCAGACGCTTCTACAAGGATTGGTATCGCCCGGATTTAATGGCTGTTATTGCGGTGGGCGACTTTGACGTGGATGAGGTAGTCCGGATTATCGAGGAGCGTTTCGGTAATCAGAAGCGGCCTGAGAAGCCAAAACCACGCAGGCAATATGAAATTCCCGGGCACAATGAGACTCTCATCAAGGTGGTTCACGACGAAGAAGCCACCCGCAGCAGTGTTCAAATACTGGTTAAGTACGATCATCAGAAGAGTCGTTACAAAAAGGATGTTAGGCAGGAGATAGTCGAGCAGCTTTTTTACAACATGTTTAATCAGAGAATTTCAAAAGTTGCACGAAAAGAAAATCCACCCTTTTTAAATGCTTATTGTATCAACACTTCGTATACGGAACAGACTTACATCAGTAGTTTGATTGCGATAACACAGGAGGATGGAATTCTTGCAGGTATGGAAGCATTGCTCATCGAGGCCGAACGTATCCGAGACTTCGGTTTTTTGGATTCTGAGCTGGAAAGGGCGCGGCGCGATTTATTGAATTACTTCGAAAAACTGTGGCAACAACGTGATGACTTGGAATCATCCGTCTTTATCAAACCCCTGATGGATGTCTTTCTGATGGGTGAGACTTACCCTTCGATAGATTGGCAGTGGCAAACTCTTAACGAAATTCTTCCCACGATTAGTTTGGAAGAACTTACTGCCTATTTAGAGATTCCACTTAGCAATAAAAATCGGGTTGTCATTGTTAAGGGGCCTTCTGTTCCAGGAATCACTCAACTTGGAGATGAGGCTATTCTCGAGGTTTTTGACAGGGTGCGGAACTTGGAACTGGAGCCATGGATGGATGAGACAATCTCTGATGTGCTGGTTCCGAACCTGCCGGAACCCGGACGCATCCTTTCACGCTCAACTATCGAAGAGCTGGGTGTACATATCTGGACTTTGTCCAATGGCGCAAGGGTTATCCTCAAACCAACTTCGTATAAGGCGCAGGAGATACTTTTTCAGGCTTATAGCGACGGCGGACTTTCTCAGGTGGAAGATGAGTACTACATCTCGGCACGGTATGCGGTGGATGTAGTTAATGAAGGTGGACTAGGGGACTTCTCGGCGTTGGAGCTGACCAAAGTATTGGCGGGCAAAAATCTCTCTATTGAACCATATATACATGGCAGTTACGAAGGGTTTACAGGCGCTTCCACTTATGATGATTTTGAAACCTTGCTGGAGTTGCTTTATTTATATTTTACGGGACTTCGAAAGGATGAAACCGCCTGGAAGGCCTTCAAAGCTCGAACCACTGAGAGAATCAAGCATCGTGAATCATCACCTGTTGCTTCCTACAACGATTTTCTTTGGGAAACTATTTTCGATAATCATCCACGAATCAGGCCCATCACAGTAGAGCGTTTCAACGAGGTAGATATGGATAAGGCTCTGGAAATTTTTGCTGAACGCTTTGAAGGCGCGGCAGATTTTGTATTTGTTATCGTTGGAGATTTCAGTCTCTCGGCCATCGAAAAAACCGTTGAACGCTGGCTGGGAGGACTGGCTGGCGGTTCTGCCGGTGAGGGCTGGATAGACCACGGTGTAAGGAACGCTCTTGGCGTCAGGGATGTTTCTCTGAAAGCTGGTTCTGAAGCGCTTAGCATGGTTACTCATGTCTGGAGCGGACAGTGGAATGGGGATTTTGCTGAGCGGTATCGAATTCAATCTCTTGCCGCAGCTCTGGAAAAGGCATTTACACGTGTGATTCGGGAAGATGCTGGTGGAACTTATAGCATAGGAATTTATCCACGGTTGACTGTAGCACCGGTTAAGAGCTATCAGTTCATGATTCAGTATTCCTGTGCGCCGGATAGGGTGGAGGAACTCAGTGAAAAGATACTATCCGTAGTCAGTCAATGGCGGGATGGTGATGTGGAAGAAAAATATGCTGCAGATGTTTCAGCCTCGCAGAAGCGCAATCTTGTTGAGAACTTAGAGAAAAATGACTGGTGGGCAGATCAAATCGTTTTTTCAGTTGCAACCGGCGTCGATTATCGGGAACTGCTTAAAAGGCAGATTCTCTATGAATCACTTAGTGCGGAGATTCTGAGCCGAACGGCGCATAACTACTTAAATCACGATAATTACATTCGGGTAGTGTTATATCCCAAATCGGAAGATTGACTACGCATCTCCTCAAACGACTGCTAGAAGGCGATTTCCAGCCAGCGACATACTTGAGATGTCAGTACTGTTTCGTTCAAGGTATAGAAGTGTATATGCTTTACTCCGTGCAGCAGCAATTTTGTTATTTGATGGCTAAGAACATTCATGGCCAACAATTTATGATCCAGTTCATCGCCATCGTTGAACATTTCCAACAAAAAGTCCGGCACATTGGTTCCACATTTTTCAGCGAATTTTGTTAGTTTGCTGAAATTAACTATGGGCAGCAGGCCTGGCACTATTTGAACATTTATGCCCCGTTCACATGCCATGTCTCTAAATCTCAAGAATACATCGGGATCGAAAAAGAACTGAGTGATAACCCTCTTGGCTCCAGCATCAATCTTATCCTTTAAATTATCGATATCGGTATTCAAGCTTTTGCACTGCGGATGTTTTTCCGGGTAGCCGGCCACCGAGATATTGAAAGGCGCTATACGAAGGAGTATTTCAACCAGCTCTTTGGCATATCTTTTTTTGCCGGCGTAAACCGAAGTTTCGTCTCCTCTAAGCGCCACAATGTGTTTGATTCCAGCATCCCAATAGTCCTGAGCTATCCGATCCAGAGTTTCGGGGTTATGATCGCTAAGCACCATATGGGCTGCCACCTCTGCTCCCGTGATTTTTTTTATCCTGTTGGCGATTGCTTTTATGCTTCCATTTATCTGATTGGCAGGATTGGCGGTAACTGAATAGAACGCGGGTTGCAGCTGCTTGAAAACTGTAATTGAATGCCAAAATTTTCTAGTGGCAGCTGGCGTGCGTGTCGGAAAAACTTCCAAACTGTAGCTGAGCTGTCGCATTATTCGGTTCCCATTAGCTTCTTGCTTCAACAGTATCCATTTCTCTCAATTGCCTGGCTGCCTCCACCATGTTTTGCAGTGAATGCAATGTTTCATCCCAGTCTCTAGTCTTCAAACCACAGTCAGGATTAACCCATAGCTTCTCTTTGGGAATAAGCACTAGAGCTTTCCGAAGTAATCTGATGATTTGCTCTACACTTGGTATATTGGGAGAGTGAATGTCGTAGATTCCAGGCCCGATATCATTAGGATAGCCGCTATCTGAAAGGCCATCCAGAATCTCAAAATTGGATCTTGAAGCTTCGATAGAAATTACATCTGCATCCATGGAAGCAATCGCGGGCAGTATTTCGTTGAAATCGCAATAGCACATATGTGTATGAATTTGAGTCTCATCCTTTACTGAGGCTGAACACATCCTGAAGGCCCTGGTGGCCCAGTCCAGATATGAGTGTTGCATGCTTTTTTGCAAGGGCAAAGCCTCTCTCAGGGCTGGTTCATCAATTTGAATAACTCTTATACCCGCCTTTTCCAAGTCTAAAACCTCCTCTTGCAGGGCTAGGGCCAGTTGAAAGGCAATAGTAGACTGGGGGATATCACTCCTGGAAAAGGACCATTTGAGCATGGTAACCGGCCCCGTTAGTATGCCTTTAACGGCTTTTTCAGTTTGACTTGTCGCGTATTTCATCCAGTCCAGTGTTATGGGTTTTTTTCTGCCGATATCTCCGTATATTATCGGTGGTTTAACACAGCGAGATCCGTAGCTGACAACCCATCCATTATCGGTAAAAGCAAACCCTTGCAGTTTATCGGCAAAGTATTCAACCATATCGTTCCGCTCCGGTTCTCCATGAACTAACAAATCCAGTCCAATTTCCTCCTGCTTAGCCAGGGTTGATGAGATTTCCTTTTTCATGAGGGCCTCGTACTGTTCCTGACTGAGCTTGTTTTTTTTTAGTCGCATTCTGGCATTTCTAATTTCTTTAGTTTGAGGAAAAGAGCCTATAGTTGTAGTGGGATAAAGTGGAAGATTGAGCACCTCTTGTTGAATCGCCTTGCGCTTTTCAAACGTACTCTTCCTGTTGGACTTCGATGATTCCATCAGCTTCACCTTTTCCATCACCCGTTTATCTTGTCGCCAGTTAGAAGCTCTTTGATGCTCCATGAGTTGTCTATTGTCTTCTAGTTCCTGCTTCACTGAGCCGGGATTGATGAGAGCCTTTTTCAATATCGTCAATTCCAACAATTTCTGATCGGCGAAGGCCAGCCAACTTTTGAGTTCCGGATCAATTGATGACTCTGATTCCAGATTTATGGGGCAATGTATCAAAGAGCAACTGGGAGCGAGCCACAGTTTATCTTTTCTCGATCGATACACAGGTTCCAATACCGCTAAGGCCTTATTCAAATCGCAGCGCCAAATTCCTCTTCCGTCCACAATGCCTGCTGAGAGCACCTGATTCTTAGCCAGGATGTCATCTGCCTTGGCCAGCAAACTGGAATTGTTAGACAAGTCAAGGTGCAATCCCAGAGGCAAGCCCTCTATTAAGTGCAAATTACTGGAAATATCTCCAAAGTAAGTAGCAATTAGAATGGAGCATTGTTTCGACAATTGCGAATAGCAGCTTATAAAAGCCTTCTGCCAGTCCAGTTCCAAATCCAAGGACAGGGCCGGCTCATCCAGTTGAATGCAAGTGACTCCTAGTTCGGATACTGCCATCAATAGCTTCTGATAGCACTTTTGCAAGCTGGGCAGCAAAGATAGCTTATCGAAGCTGGCATTTTTGTGTTTGGCTAACCATAGGAAGCTTATGGGGCCGATTATCACCGGTTTCACATCAAACGCTTTGGCCTGGGCCTCTTTTATCTCATCTAGCAGACATTGGGGGTTAAGCTCAAATTCATCGGTACAATCCAGTTCTGGCACTATGTAATGATAGTTAGTGTCAAACCATTTTGTCATTTCACAGGCGGTTGTCGATCTGCCATCATTGGCCTTGCCTTTAGCCATCAGGAAGTAAGTGTCTATGGACAGTCTATCCGAGTGAAGATTTCGGATTCTTTTGGGAATTGCGCCGAATGTCAGAGCGGCTGAGAGAATGTGATCATACAAATGAAAATCTCCCACTGGAATGAAGTTTAATCCGGCAAGCCGCTGTTTCTCCCAGTTATCATGCTTTATCAGTGCCAGACTGTCCATTAGTTGCTCAGCCGAGATTTTTCTCTTCCAGTAACTCTCTATAGTTTTTTTCCATTCCCGATTTTCACCTATATAGGGATAACCTAAGTTATGTAGCTTAACCATGCAGTTTTCCTTGTCATTCTTCAAACGAATGAGACGGAATTCTAGGATCGTAGATTGGCGGTGTCAAGCGAACCTTGCCTTAAACTGACGGCGAATCCATCAAACGGCCTTTCCTCACAATAGAGTCGCTTCGATGATACTGTTTATTATGGCTCAAAATTCCTTTTGTTGAACAAGGAGAAATCAATTCCGCAACAACTTCATCGAAAGCCTTCTTGCAGAGTCTGGGTATTTGAATTATGAATTTCGTAGTAGGCGCCACATCATGGATGTACAACGTTCAACCTTTACTTAGGAAATTGAGGTTTGGAATGCGAGAAAGAAGTATTATAGAAAACGGACAGGGCATACTCGGTATGGAACTTGGTTCCACACGAATCAAGGCCGTGCTCATCGGAGATGAAAACAGATTATTGGCATCCGGTGGATACGATTGGGAGAATTCCCGGATAGAAGGCATATGGACCTACAAACTCGATGATGTATGGAAGGGAATAACAAGTTGTTTCGCAAATCTCAAAAACAATGTACGTAGTCGGTACGGTGTCGAACTTAACTCCATTGCCGCAGCCGGATTCAGTGCGATGATGCATGGCTATTTAGCATTCGATGCCGAAGGCAACCTTTTGACACCCTTTAGAACCTGGCGAAACAACATAACGGAAGAGGCAAGCCGAGAACTAACTGAACTCTTCCGATACCCAGTTCCCCAGCGTTGGAGCATTGCTCATCTTTATCAAGCCATTCTTAACGACGAATCACACGTGAAAGATATAGCATACATAACCACACTGGCAGGCTATGTCCACTGGAAACTTAGCTCCCGAAAGAAAATTGGAATATGTGATGCGTCCGGAATGTTTCCAATTGACATGAGGAAGCAAGGGTTCGATCGTGATAAAATCGAAAAATTTGACAAACACATCGAGGCAAGAAATTTCCCGTGGAAACTTAGCGAGATACTTCCGGAAATAATTGGCGTTGGAAATGAAGCAGGCTCTGTTAGGGAAGAAGGTGCAAGACTCTTGGATCCTACCCATTCCTTAATACATCCGATACCGCTCTGTCCGCCCGAAGGCGATGCTGGCACCGGAATGATTGCAACGAATAGCATTCGCATTCGCAGCGGAAATGTGTCTGCTGGAACGTCTGTATTTGCGATGTTGGTTTTGGAAAAGGAACCCGCGAAAGTTCATGAAGAGATAGATTTGGTAGCCACTCCGGATGGAAAGCTTGTTGGGATGATTCACTCAAACAATTGCACCTCTGATTATGATGCTTGGATTGAGCTATTTGGGCAGGTGATAAAGGCCTTTGGTGTTGAAGTGGCTACGCCCAAAATCTACGACACACTTCTTGGTATGGCCCTGAAGGGCAATCCCGATTGCGGGGGTTTACTCTCTTACGGGTATATTTCGGGTGAGCATTTAACAGGCTTTCAACAAGGTAGACCATTATTTGTCAGGTACCCAGAGTCCGAATTTACCATTGAGAATTTCATTCGCACGCACTTATTTAGCTCTCTCTGCGCTTTACGAACAGGGCTTGATGTATTAACTCAAGAAGAGGGAATTAACATCGATGAAATAAGGGGTCATGGCGGGTTTTTCAAGACGAAAGAAGTAGGAACTCGGATTATGGCCGCTGCCACTCAAAAGCCAGTTAGGCTTTCAAGCGAGGCAGGTGAGGGTGGAGCATGGGGTATGGCGCTGTTGGCCGCATACACCCGGCGAGCAGATAGGGAGCAGAGTTTGACAAACTTCCTCGACACCATCCTGTCAAATAGTGCCGACGAGGTGGTAAAACCGGACCCGATTGACGTGGAAGGTTTCAACTTATTCCTGGAACGATATCGAAAGGGTTTGGCGATTGAAGAAGCGGCATTGGCAACTTTGAGTTAAGTGCGAAATCGCTGCCAACAATGCTTAGCGACCACGGCCGCGCAGTCTCTCAATCGAAAGCATCAGGCGCCGAGCGGATTCGAACCGCTGAATCATGGATTTGCAATCCACTCCCTTAAACCACTTGGGTACGGCGCCTTACGTGGCAGAATATATCCAAACGTCGAATAAAAGTCCACAGAAGTTATGGATTGAGCTAAACCCCATTAGATATTTCCAATACCAACCTCAATATAGAAGAGATTGGCCGCAAAATCGTCCATAAAACGCAGTTCGGATAACTTCACAATATCCTCCGGCTCATGTTACATTTTCGTCATGGAGATTTACACGATCGAATTCAAAGATCAATTAAGAATGCTGCGCCAGGTGGCTTCTCCAATAGAGGATATAAATGGCCAGACAGTCAAACTCGCGGAAGATATGATTGCCACCATGATTGAAGCCAAAGGTATTGGGCTCGCAGGACCACAGGTTGGAATGAAAGAAAGAATCTTCATCGTGCAAATCGACGAGAACGACCCCTTGGTTTTCATTAATCCCGAAATAATCTCCACCAGCCCTGAACTCGCCAATTACGAAGAAGGCTGTCTTAGCATACCGGGGCAATATGCAGAGATTAAACGTCCCAAAACTATACAGGTGCAGGCCTGGAATCACCGCGGTCGTGCATTCAATCTCGAGGCAACGGGGCTACTGGCAACAGTTATACAACACGAACTCGATCACCTAAACGGCATACTCTTCATTGATCATATAAGCAGCCAGAAGAGAAGCAAAATTCTAGGTAAATTCAATCTTGCAAATACACGCGTGAGCACGGATTGAAGCTACTCTTTGCGGGTACACCGGAGATAGCTGTGCCTTCCCTCAATGCTCTTGCTGATAATTTCGATGTTGTTGGGGTACTATGTGCACCGGATGCCCTCTCCGGCAGGTACAAAAAAAGAATCGCTCCGCCAGTAAAAATCGCCGCTGAGAAACGCGCCTTGCCAGTGCTTCAACCCAAACACCTCGATATCGAAACGCAGGCGCAGGTGGCCGCGCTCGGAGCACAGCTTCTAGTGGTATTTGCCTACGGGCGGCTATTCAACCTCGAATTTTTGAAGCTCTTTGCGGAAGGTGGAATCAATTTACATCCATCGGCGTTACCTCAGTTTAGAGGCCCCTCGCCCATAACAGCCGCAATCCTTGCCGGCTGCAGTCAAACAGCCATAAGCGTTCAGAAAATTGCACTCAGGATGGATGCTGGAGATATACTGATTCAAAAGAACTTTCCACTTAAAGGCAACGAAACCACTGCATCCCTAAGCACCGCCCTGTCTCACGCTGCCGTCCCTGAGTTAGTGAGAGCGGTGAACGACATCATAGACAAACGTTTGAACCCGATCCCCCAGAACGAAACAAACGCCACTTACTGCAAGCTCGTTTCAAAGAAAGACGGCTTGATTAACTGGGGGCTGCATGCGAGTCAATTGGAAAGAATGGTAAGGGCTTACAATCCGTGGCCCAAAGCCCGCACCCTGATTAACGGGAAATCTCTTGCTATTCTCGAAGCTGCACTGATAGAGTATTCCCCGTCCTCCGCTGGAACCAATCCACCGGGGCTGGTGCTGGGTGTAGACAAGTCTCGAGGCATCCTGATACAAACGGGGAAGAATATACTGGTTTTAAAACAATTGCAGTTAGCAGCGCGAAAGCCTCTGGACTTTCGGGCGTTTATAAATGGCACTCGGCTGAAGATAGGTACGATACTTGGGGAGTCCATTTGAATGGGAAATGAAGAGCTGAGAGTGCTTGCAAACTTTGGTTTTCCAAGTTTCACGAGTTTATCTGCTGGTAAACTGTCAACCGGAACTGACGGCTCCAACGACTATTTCCGCAAAACCCTTTTACTGTTTGCTGCCGCTTTCCTAGCAATGTTTTTTGCCGTAATTGTATCCTTCTTCCTGACGGTACGCGGAGCGGAGCGCACTGTTGTACCACAAGTTGTCGATAAGCAACTAACCGAAACGCTCATCATGCTACAAGAACGAGAGCTTTATCCAATAATACAGCTTAAATACACAGGTAATCCAGCAGATAAGGGTTTAGTTATCCAACAAGACCCTGAACCTGGTTCATTTGTTAAAGCTGGGCGCAGAGTGATACTTACCATAAGTCAAGGATCGATACTTGATAAGGTGGAGAACTATGTTGGCAAATCACTCAAAGAAGTGCGGGCCCGCCTGGCTTCTCTATTCTCCACCCTCGAACCAATTTTGGTAATCCGTGAACCGATTACTTATGTTTACGACGAGACGGAGCCAGGCACGGTAATCGCCCAAAATCCTTCTGCAAATACGCCAATTAGTGAACCAACCGAGCTTGTACTTGTGGTGAGCCGCGGGCAATTTGACAGCTTGCTGAGAGTTCCAGATCTAACCGGCTTCACTTCAGAAGCTGCAATAGGAGTTCTCTCGGAACTTACGCTGTCGTTCGTTTTCGTTGAAGATGACCATACATCACCTGGGCCGGAAATACGGGTGAATTCTCAATCACCTCTTCCTGATTCGGAGGTTGCTGCCGGAACCAAAATCAGCCTCAGTTATAGTCGCCCAGATTCATGGCCGCAAAACCACTCCTACGGCTTATTTGAGTATATGCTTCCTGAGTATCCGGTTTCTGTGCACCTTGAAGTCATTTTAAGAGAACCTGAAGCTGGCGATCTGAACCTTTTCACAATGCCCCATCCGGGCAGGAAGATTTCTTTTCCCTATATATTGCCCGAAGGTAGCAGTATTGTCGTGATGGTTAATAACGAGGAAATATACAGATTCAGAATTCCGGAAAAGTAGTGTTTTCATGCAAATACAATAACATCCGATACTGCGATCCATCAAAGAATTTATCTTGCAACTGTACCGCATCTGCGCCAATCCAGCGCCAATGCCAACTCTCCCACATATATTCACTGGGTGGATACCTGGGATAAGAGAGACTCCACCCAAATTTCCCGCCATTTTTTTCCATCCATTTACCTGCCCGCGTATCGGCAAATGATTTTGTAATATCGCCAAAATCAACAACTGTACCGAGTTGATGCTGGCTTCTACCAGGTTTGGCTATATCGCGAGAGGTTTCTTCTTCGCCTATTTCCTTTACATGATTATCGAATAAAAACTTCTGATAATCGTAAGATCGATACGCTGAGGAAACCAGCAGTGTAACTCCTTTTTTTCTTGCAGCTGCCGAAAGCTTCGCTAGAGCTTCTGCTGCTGTGTGTTCCAGGTATAAACCATCTCGGCTTCTCGATATCTCGGGATAAAGAGCAAGGTTAACCAAATCTGTGGGTTTGAAATCGGCATCAAGTGGATGAGTCTTATCAACAAGTATTAGATAGTTTGGGTCCATACATGAAAGTTTCTCAATGAACTCTTCAAGTCCTTCGGTGATATCAGAGTCTCCGGAGTTTTTAAGTTGTTTTCCATAAACCACATTGCCGATATCTAATCTTGTGGACGCCCGCGGTTTGGTTCGCCTTTGCATCTCCCCCCAGACAGACTCTGGAACCCAAGGATGTTTCGGCGCCAGCACTATTGCACTTCTCTCCCCTATCTCTTTCTTGTCTTTTTCCAGGCATCCGGAAATCGTTAAACTCGTTGCGCATATCAAAAAGAGAAACCGCATCTTCATGCCAGGAGTATATAATGAATGCAGAGATGGAGGATTAAAAGACTTTTTTCAAGTTATGATGAATCGTGTGAAAATCTTTTCTAAAAAACTTGTAGCAGCTCAGAGCCTTATGGCGCGCGGAGGTTTTCGAGAGGCCTTCGCCAAGGTTGTCGACATTCCCGTTAATCGCCCCGATGAGTTATTCTCTAAAATAGCTTTGATGGCCGATTCCGGAATAGCCCTTAGAGATGCATCAATCCTCAAATACGGCTTGTACTTAATGGAATGCCATTCCCGAGATATACTGGCCATCCCATCCTATTCACCATATCTCTGGTTCAATATCGCAAATCTCCGAACCAATCTTCTATCCGTAAAAGAGTCCGAAGGAGCCAAGCGTTGCTGGTATAATCGCAATCTGACTGCTCCAGCCAGAGAAGCCTATACTAAAGCTTTCGAAAAAGCAGAGGGTAACAAAACCCTAAGGATGCGGATACTAAATGCACATGCACGATTGCTACTGGGTCTCGGCAGGGATTGGGAAGCCTTCAGTTTATTCCATATGGCTACAAGGCTCGATTCCAATAATCAAGATGGCAATTTAGGTCGCGTCGAAACCCTTGCAGCCCTGGCGGGCACGGCGCCCGCTCTGGAAACCGAACTCCTGAAGGAAGCCTACGTAAATCTCAACTCTGTCGATTTTTCGAAAGATGACTCCAATCTGAGCGAATTAATTCAAAATTTGAAATTACAACTTGAAGAGAGATTGGGTAATGCCAGGGAGGCTGAATGCACTTATCCCAAAAACACGATACTTACAAACAGCGATCAGGAACACTTCATGGTGATGTTTTCGCTAAATAATCGACTCTATTTAACCCCTTGCGCGTCATGCCGAATATGCGATCGTGCCGTTGGCGATGCCGCAACTCTCGGAGCCCATCACGCGCTTGTCGGCGGAAAGGCCGCGGGACGGTATAGGAAGGCTGCCATTCTAACCGGAAGACTTATCGAGCGTTATCGCGCTCTTCGAGCCGCATTGATCAATCATGTCAGAAAAATCGAACTGCAAGATGGGGCCGAATTTCAGCCCCATTGCCCGGAGCTTGATGATTGGCAACCAGTTCACTCATCAACAACCGCGCTTATCACGGCTCTTGCAGGTAGTCCTGCCATATTGGAGGGAATGGCCTCCTGTGTTGCGCTCTTCCTCGATAGAGATTTTACTGTTCCATTGGATTTTAGACAAATTCTCGGTTCGTCCGACACACCAGGTACAAATCTTGTTAATGAAAAAAATCCGGCGCTCCACGGCTTTTGGGATCTCTGGATTGACGGCATGGAGGGGTTTATCAAAGGCGCTGAACTCCCCGAACTGTTAAGTCAATCCCTCGCATCCCCTGAATCGGAAAGATTGTCACTTAATTCGGAAGAATTAACGGCAAAAGCGCTTGGTTTAGTGGGCTGGTTTAGAAATTTGATTGGCTACTTAATACGAATGGCTGACAGAGAGGCACGGGGCGAAATCGAAAACCCTCCTTTATGGCCCCTGCAGACTTTCGTGCTTCCAGGAGAGTAATGGAGATTCTAATTGTATCAAGTTGTCCGGCGTACATCGACTTACCGAACAAAATTTTTTGTTGTTTGCCTGCCATTGAAACTACTCACTATAATTGCACTATGTATACTATAGTTGATAAACACAGTTTCTAGCAAGGATGTGTGCCTATGTCTGAATTAATCAGTCCAGAGTCTCGAGTATTTCATATTGGTCATGAATGCTACATAGTCTATCTTGGGAATCAAGTCGACGATATCAAACCCTTTTTACGCATCGGCAGTACAAAGGACATTCCCGACGAGGTATTGGAAGTTCTTTCCACCACTGTGATAACTGACAATTTAGTCGGTAATCCACTCCTGGAAATTTTGCTTGCTCCCAGGTTCAAAGGCCGATATCTTGGCGATACTGGCACTGCTAACAAAATCAGTCGTTTCTTTGATAGCTTCGATCTTCCAACAGACGATATAATTGATTATCACAAGGTGGAAGATGGCGAACGTCGCCATATGGTTTGGTTTTATTCCAGCGGCAACATCCATCTTCGTTATGGTGATAGAATCATTTTCGATCTCAATAAGAGGGCAAAAGAGGATCGTCACTTTGTCTACCTTTATGAGGAGGCAAAGCATGAATTTCTGAAAAATCCGCTTAGATATGTACGTCGGAATTTCACTGGGCGCGGAATTTACTTAGCCGATGGAAACTGCTTCTGGTATGAAAAGGGAGATTTCATATCTTTTACCCCGCATCCTGGAATAGTTGCAAAAATGATGTCCGATGGAGTCGATCCGGATTTCATTACGACAATCGCCTACAATTTAAAGGAAGATGAGTTAGACTCGCAAGATGCCGAGGCGTTTATCGATATTGTAAAAAGAATACGAATGCGTCGGAAGCAACTAAGGGTAATAACCACTTATCCCTCGGTGCAGCGTAAACTGAAGCTTCTGTTTCCAGAGAGACGGAATTCATCACCAACTCTTGTAGTAGCTGATGTTTCAGGCAAGCATAAGACAACATTTCATAATTCGATAATCAATAGAAGTGGGGATAAGCTACTCATTAAGAACTCTGATTTACCCAATATCGCTTTTGATTGGGAAATTGAAGACGGTTTATCAGTTGACATAGAGCAAGGGCTTATCAAATACAGATCGAGAGAACTCTCCGAATCGTTTTCGATACTCAAGGGGTTTCCGATTGAATTCAGAGACCGCAGTGCCGTTCCGTCTCAGTTATCCAACAAGCACATCAGTCTGATGCTCTCAAATATAGAAGGGAGTCTATCTGATGAGAAGTATCAGGTACTAAAAAATCTGGAAAGCTACTTGAAGACACTTTCCAGGGATATCACGGAAGATTCCTCGATCAGTTCTTTGTTGAAGCAGGATTCAGGTAGAGCGAGAGATGGTCTCCGACGTTTCTCGAAAAGAGATGGCGGTTCGGCGTGGTTTTTCCTTTCCAATTGCTACTCCATACTCAATCTATTGATTGCACAACTGGGGGAGGAGAATGAACTGAGCGGAAATGCCAAACAGGTTGCTGATGCTATTTGGAGGCTCACAAGTCGTCTTCCGACTCCCAGTCCTCTTCTGCCGTTTTGGGGCGAACTTTACCTTGGAGAGCAACCGGCTTTGCTGTGGTTTGCAACCAAGAAAGCTTTTGTTGCAACAGACATAGAAACCGCAAGAGAATCCGCCGAACACATTGTTGAAGCAGTAAGCTTGGATGAATCCCCCTGGCATGAAGAACTTGCCAGATTGTTAGCCCTCATACGCAGCCTTAGGCAGAGGGATGAGGGGCCTTTAACCGAGAAGCAGCTTGTTCATCTTAAACAAGCTGGAGAAGAAGCAGCGAAAAAGAAAAAAGAAGAAAGTCGTGGATTCGATGATCCAACTATCCCGAAAAGACACGATGGGCTTGAAGCGTCTCCCTTGGCGTCAATGACACGTAAGACTGCGGGGGCGCCAAACACATCGCGCCGTAAATGGCCATGGATACTGCTTGCATGTACCATCTTCCTGTTTGGCGGCGCGCTGCTATGGGATTACACGGAGAGAGCTCCGTGGGATTCGATAATTCAGAAATATGACATTGGGGAAAAAGATGCTGTCAAGGATTTGGTGGATGCAGACGTTCAATCGGATTCTATTGAATCCCCGCGGGATTTTGGCGATCCAATGGATGACGCTGTAATCGATTCGCCAGCCGATGAAGTTGACATAGATGTTGCTCCGAGAACAGCAGAAGAAATAGAAGCCTACTTAAATTTGAAGAATAGAGCGATAATAACCGAGGTGGATATTCACCTTGCGGCAAATGAGATTGCAGTATTGAATGGTTTTAGGGATTTAGATTACAAAGTATTCGAGGGGGCGGATCCAGACTGGATTCTACCAGGAAATACACTGGTTTTACCAGGTGGAGGCGTGTATGCGATAAGAAGCGGCGACACGATTTGGTTTCTTGCCGCTCGTGAAGTTAGAAGTGATGCTGAAAAAAGAATGGAAATTTTTGATAGTTCCGTCAGCATTCTTGAAGCAGGTGATTCCGATTTTGAATCAAGAACAGCAGCGTTGGCGAATTTGCGGGAAGTATCTGAAAACGCAAAGGCTGCCCAGGTGAGAGGATTAGCAAAGGAAGTTCTCTTATCTCTTCGTAAATAAAAATAGTATTTCAGTAAAAGGGGGTAGCTTTTAATCTGTGAATTTTGAAAACTATGTGGTATGATATACACTGACAAAGTGTGATTTCGGCTATTATTTGGTCGTAGCATTAAAAAACTTGGACTAAGGAGAAACAGATGGCTGGTGAATTACCCAGGAGCCCAAACGTATTCCATCCGACAAGACCTTCAGCGGTTGGTTCTCGCAATTCTCTCGCACAAGAGGGGCGTGACCAGAAGAATGAGTACGAGCGGTTAGTTGTTGAGGAATCTGACAAAGTATTGAACGTTGTCAAGTCTAAATTGCCCCAGGAAGTCCTGCAGGAATTGGATGTTATGGGAGGATTGAAGGAAAAGATTTTCAACTACTTCAATCAGAATTATCAAAACATGTTTAACAGGTACATTGTCACTACCGAAGACGAGATGGTGAAAAAGATTCGCCAATTCGTGGATAAGGAGGAGACAAAGAACCTTGCGCGCTATACACCAAAGGAAATGGCGGAACTGCTCGACCAAATCGGTGGGGCTGATAAATTCAACACCGGCGAGGTAGAGAAATCCATTGTCAATATGTATGGACATCTTCAGGGACACATCCAGCGTGGAGTCAATGATTTGGAAAATGAGACAAACTCATTACTTCGTCAAAAAACCGATGTTGGCGCATTCATTCGTGGTGAAAATGCATATTCGGTTGTGAAGTGCTCGTTCAATGATAATGAGTTCAAGCCGAAGACAGTGTTCAGCGTAAAACTTTCAATCAACATTCTGGATTCAGAGTTGATCAGCCCGATTTTTCAATACCAGTCAACAGTTGAGAGTTTGATTAAGGATCAGATTTCGAAAACCATCATCGATATGATAGATAGGGAAATTGAAACTTACCAGGATCAGCTTGTTGATGAGGGCAAAGAGGAGCTGACTGATACCGAGCTTATGTTCGAAAGAATCAAGCGGGTTCCTGAATTTACGGATGATGACAAAGATTCCGATGACTCTAGACGGTACACTTTTATGGCTAAGGGTTTGATAGAGAAAATTGAAGGTTTACGCGCGGAAATTGATCTTGAAGACATCGATCCTCTGAATATCAGGGAGAATATCAAGCGAATTATTGATATTGAAAACATTCGAAACCGCGGATTCAATACTTCAGTCAACAACCTGACTTCCATATTGGATACGTCAAAAATGGGTTATCAATACGTCGAGAACCTGAAAAATGCCCGTGAGCTGATAGTTAGAGAATATGAAGATACCAACCCCGCTCAATTACCCGATGAGCGATATCAGATAAAGCTAAAATTCTACGATAATGCTCAGTTGCGCAATATGCGCGCTGCGTATGATAATCAAATGACAGAGTATTCCAAGGAGATTATGAGAGTATATGATGTTGCATGCGTTATCTACGAGAGAAACAAGAAGGGCTGGGGAGCTGTCAACGACTTCAATGATTTGAGTAGAAAAGTTGCTGGGAAAATCAGAAGGCAGAAAGAGAAGGAGGGAGATCCGATTTACAAAGAGCAAGCCAAGCTTTGGAAGGAGATTATGGAACTGAGGGCGGAAGACACGGATGTTGAGCGCCTGAATCAAACCTATCTGTACGAGAAAACACTTCTGAAAAAAATGCTGCAAGCTGCCAGGGACAAAACTAAAATGACTTTTGGTTTTGAAAATCCCAAGGTGAGATTTGAATTGGATGGAAGAATCGATTCTCTTGAGAGAGATTTTGGGAGATTTGACTATGCTATTAATCCCTACCATATCCAACCAGGACTTCTCCTTGATGTCGATATTACGAGTATCAAGAGGAAGCGCTACATACTGAACGGCATGGCCAATGTGTTGAACGAGTTCTTAAATGGTGTGTCCAAGGGATTCCAGGATGCCGCATTCGCATCCTTCAAGCGTCGTCGTTCCACGGTTCGCGCGGATATTCATCAGAGCTTTGCCGAAGAAGAAACAACCACGCCTCCAACAAACCAGTATGCTGAGACTGTCAAATCCAAGAATAAACAGACTACTGCAAAGCCGAAGGGGAAGGCGGATGTCACTCCCGCTCGTTCCGGCAAGCGAAAAGTAAATCTCGATGAACTAAGTGAGATGTAAAAGATGACTACTGCGTCGATTCGGAATAACCAACTCAATCTAATGGCCCGCAGGAAGGGGTACAATCTGGCGTTAAGCCATTTCCGAGCGGCGCAGGAATTCGCGGGAAATGTCAGTGATGGCTATAACTTGGCTGATGTGTTGAATTCCGCATTGGACGAGGGAGTGATAGAAGATTATCAGCTTAGGCCCATCGTCCACATCTTGTTGGTGGAGAAATTTGTCTATGCCTTTGATTCTCAGAATCTCCAGGATAGGGTTGAATCAATTGATTTGCTTTCCAAGACAGTTCGCAGCTGGACGAATTTACAGGTTGTGCTCGTGTATCTCGATGCCAACGATGGAATACATCTCTTAAATCCCGAGATTTTAACACCTTGGGAAGCAGTTCTGCCACTGGCCAAGGATGAGTGCATGGTTTGCTATGTTGGTTCGCTTGCCGAAATCAAACCTGCCGAACTTGCAAGCGCCGTGAAGGGTGTTTATAAGCTGCTTTACGGAAGTAAGCTTCGGATGAAACCAGTTTTTCAGACAAACAGACCAGGCAAGAAATTTATTGTTCCTGAAGAGAAGCGAAAAGCGGTCGTCATTCCCGAATCGACGTACTTGGACTCTGTGCATGAGGAAACCACCAGGCCTGCATCTGCGACAGCTTCTATTGCGCCTGGAGTTAGAACGAAGAAAACCACCGCTGTTAAAATTGCAGTAAACGTTACCAATGAATTATTTCACAATGGTAATGTGGAAGCTTGGAAAAAAATCATAGAGAGTTACAAGTTGAAGTATCCGGGACTTGATGTGCTGATTTGGTATGAGGGCGAGAGAATCAATGATATCAATGCACTTTTTAAATGGGGCAAGGTTAAGCACGGAACACCTATCATGTTCAGTGTGGCAGGTGATTCCCCTGGAGAACTTTCCAAACTCAGAAAGTACTTATTCGAAGGAGCCAGTTCAAGATTCGAAGCCTTTTTGCATGGCCCCCACGGTACAGTTTTAAGGCTCTTCTGATTAGCTTCACACTTGTTCTGAAATTCTCAGGTTAATCACGGGGACGATATTTAGGGAGGAACTATGAAAAGGATTTTTTCGTTCAGCAGCAACGAGTTTACCAAAGATGAGGAAATCATTCAACACTTTGGCATGCGGGGGCGGAGTCTTATGGACCTCGCCGCACTTGGGATTCCAATTCTTCCTGGCTTCATTCTGACAGAGGCTTTTCTAAAAGAAGATGAGGACAATCCGGAATCACATATTGGAAGCTATCGAGAGGCCTTTGATAAAATGGGCGATATTCTGGAGAAGAAGTGGAATGAAGACAACCCGCTGTTGGTTAAACTTGTTGTAAGCCCGATGTTGAACATGGTTCATACCTTCTCGAGCATTCATAACGTTGGACTTTGTGACGCAACGATCGACGGATTCGCAAGTTTTGTTGGTGAAGATTTTGCCTATCACGAATATCGAGGGGTTTTGCTGAGAATCATAGAGCTGGAAACTCTGATTTGTTCCAATGACGCTCGCAAGCAAATTCTGGAGAGTACACTAACTGCCTTGAAGCGAGCTAAAACAACCACGCTGATTAAACAAATTCTTATCGATGTGCAAAAGATATATCCGAAGGCAATATTCGAAGGAGCTCACGAGCAATTCTCGTATGTGAAAGAACTTTTCCTGAAGTTATTTGCAGATAGTGAAACACTAAATGATTCTGCGATTCTGATTCAAGCTATGACTTTCGGGAATTATGGGGAGGAGTGCTTTTTTGGTAGTTATTACACTCGCGATCCTGTTAGCGGTGAGGATACCCTGGCAGGCAAATTTTTTCCCAATTCCTTTGATGCCACCAAGGCCGATGGTCAACCGATTGGCAAGTTTAAGAAGAACTACCTGGAACAACTCCAAAAAATAGGTAAGCAACTGGAATTAAATAACAGGGAAATACGAAACATCAAATTTAATGTGGAGAATGGTAAACTATGGATTATTGATCAATCTGCTGTCGCGGAGAAATCGGCTCAGGCAGAGATACGAACACTGTTGAGCTTGCTGCGGAGCAAGCATGTTGATGAACCGTATGTAATCAATGCGATACAGCCGAGTCGTCTTTCCGAGTTACTGCATCCAATCATAGACAAGCGTGTGGCAACCAAAGTGCCGTCGGTTGCTGGAGGAATCTCAGGCGCTATGGGAGCCGCTGTTGGCAGGGTTTACTTTTCTACCGAGACACTTATGAAACAATTCCGACTTGCCAGCCAGAGTGGACAGGATACAAATTTCATTCTAGCGATGCCTGCCACATATGCCGGCGATGTAAAGGCCATTGAAGCATCTCGGGGAGTTCTTACGAGAGAGGGCGGATACGCATCTCATGCACCTGTTGTTGCTAGATCGCTTGGCAAGGTTGCCATGGTAAATCCGAGTATTCTTTTTACGGAGGCAGGTTTAAAGATAGAAAATCAAATAGTTAAAGAGGGCGATTATATCAGCCTCGATGTCCCCTTCTACGACAAACCAGTTATCTACTTTGGAAAGATTGAGCTTATCGAACCAAATATCGATACTTGTGGTTTGATTGATTTTCTCAATGTGGTTCAAAGGCATATAAAGAATTTTGATGTCCATGCCAACGCGGATCAGCCCTCGGATGCGAAACTGGCCAAGAAATTTCTTGCTGAGGGGATAGGTCTGTGTAGAACTGAACATATGTTTTTTCATAAGGAGAGGATCCCGATATTTAGATCGCTGATTATCGCATCCGATAAGAAGGAACGGGAAAGAATTCTTACCAAGCTTAAGAAAATGCAGATTGCGGATTTCCTGGAACTTCTCGAGATAATGGGCGAAAAACCGGTGACTATTCGACTTCTGGATGCTCCGCTACATGAATTCTTACCCCACAACAAAGAAGCTATGAATGAATTCGAGAGTTTTTATCGTAAGGAGCATCCAGAGATAACCGGGGCCGAGATTCGATTTCGTTGTGATATGACAAGTGAGGTTAATCCCATGCTTGGACATCGAGGAGTAAGAGTTGCTATCACATATCCAGAAATCTATCGCATGCAGATTGAGGCGATTTTTGAGGCCGCCTACCTATTGAGGAAGGAAAGGGGTATTACTTGCTTCCCCGAAATAATGATTCCCATTGTCACGAACCCGAGGGAAGTAAAAGCCGTGAGGTTTGGAAAGAAAATTGAAGGTTTTGAGATAATTGGAGTAAGGCAAATAGAGGAAGAGCTTAGGAAGAAGCTTGGAGAGAAAAGAATCGACTACCGTGTGGGTACCATGATTGAACTTCCCTCGGCAGCCTTTCTTGCCGATAAGATAGCAAATTATGCGGATTTTTTCAGCTATGGAACGAATGATTTAACTCAAACCTGCCTGGGTCTAAGTAGAGACGATTTCAATTCTTTCTTCACCACCTACAATGAATACGATTTGTTGGATAGAAACCCCTTCCAGTACTTGCAGGAGCCGGTAAAAGAGCTGATTGGAATGGCTACTGAACGCGGTCGCTATGTGAAGCCGAACCTCACCTGTGGGCTTTGTGGCGAGCATGGCGCGGAACCTGAAAATATACCTTTCTGTATGGAAGCGGGTTTGAACTACGTCAGTTGCTCGCCGTATGGAATCCCACTGGCGAAATTAACGATTGCACAAAAGTGTCTTAAAGACAAAACGCCCAAATAGAAATGGATAAATTTCCCGGCTATCAATCTTAGCACGGGAGTACACTGTGTTTGAAAAGCTTTGCTGCCAAAGCGCGGTTTGAACTATTTCTTGACTTTCCACCGGTGATGAGACGAGTTTTCAGTCCGGAAGCAACCCCCAATCTTTGAGCCCTATAAGATCCATCAGAGCATCGTATCTAGCAGTCATCAGTACGCCAATCTTGTGCCTTTCTCCCCTGATGAAAATGCTCATGTACAAGACAAATGTTGCGAAACAGGTGTAAAGTTTGATTTTGGCCCTTCCCCTTAGATGATTAGGTATGAATTCGGGAAAGAAGATTTCCTTGATGGCATCGTCGAAATCTCGTCTAGCCGAATTAAGGCGCATATCAATTTTGTGAAAGGGTTCCTTCTTATAAAAATTTGGTTTGGCGATTCCAATATCCGCGGCTGTCAGTCGCACAAACCTTGCGACTATCCTAAAAATCGGGTGCTGATAGTTTTTTAGAAGCAACTCCAGTTTATTCCGACCCTCCATTATCAATCTACTGGCTTCACGGAAACGAAATCGGCGTATTCCTTCTTGACGATATTCATGGTTTTCAAGGCCATACTGATAGTATATTTCCAGTCCATTCAAGAACTTATCAAACGCGAGCTGAAATTGGATTTCAAGTTCAGCGGACAGTGGTGCTACTTCGGTGTGAAAGCTTCGTGCATCAGTTTTGTGGTCTTCCCAATGGTTTTCAGCAATTTTTTCTGATTCTGCAGGAGGATTTTCGAGCCATTCCAAAATTGTTTCATAGGCATCGTTAATTTCAGACATTCGCTCATTTGCCCAATCTGGATAATCGCGCACTTTATCCGGATGATATTTTTTTACGAGTTCTCTGAATAATGAGTTCAATTGCTGAACCGGGACGCGTCCGTTCAGTCTAAATGTTGATAGGGATCGTCTGATATCCACGGCAGAAATTGTGTATTGTTTGGAGAATGGGGAGGGTGAACAGATGGTTATTCACTAATTGACAACATCCTAACGGTTCCCTGCAGTTCCTGAATTTTTCCTTGTTGAATACGTATTAGTTCAAGCAGTTTATCAACGTCGTAATTCACCTGACTATCTGTATTCTTGACGTTGCCTTGAATGGCAGCCAAGTCGTTTTCCATTTCTATATGAATCAATTCGAACGAATCCGCATAATAATCGAGTTCCAATGGCATTTTGGGGAAATTCCCGCTTTGAATGATTTTTTGAGCTATACGATGGATCTCCGCGGTGGCTATGTTCTCTTCATTATCCAGAATAAACGGACGCTGCAGGTTGACGGAGCGATTGACGATTTCTTCGTTCATTACCGTTCCGAGTCCTTCCAAATTGATTGATAAATTCTGTGCGCAAAGATCTCGCAGACCTTCAGCCAGGCTGGCGTCCTCAATTCCCACTATTCTGTTTAAGATTAATTTTGGCTGCAGCACTTCGAGAAAGGCGTCTGCCTTGTTACCGAGGGTAGAATCAATACTCTTTATATCGGAAATCATGTCTGTTACTGTTTTTCTGTCACCTGGTTGTCGTTCCTTTAACGTTTTTCTGAAGTAGGATGATATGAGTTTATCTGCGGCGAAAACACGCTGAAGGAATCGGAAAACATAGTTTTTTAGAAATGAGTACGCATTCATGATCGATATGGCCTGAGGAGTTGTAACAATGAGACCGGAATTAGAGATTAGAAAGAAATCAATTACCGTAAAATTGGTGCCACCTCCGAGATCGACAATTATATAGTCTGCTTCAATATCAAGCAGACCTTTGATAATCCTTGCTTTGACAGATTTATTGAGTTCTCCAATGCCGTAGACTAGCACATCCCCCGGAATGAAGTAGAGGTTTTCCCATTCGGTTGGAGATAGGAGTTCATTTATTGAGTACTTTCTATTAGAAACGAAGTTGCCTATCCCAGGGTTGATATTCCTTAGTCCCAACAAGGTGTGAATGTTCGATCCACCGAGGTCTAGATCCACAAGGATGGTTTTTTTCCCATACAGGCACATGCTTAGCGCCAGGTTTGCGGCAATCACACTTTTTCCAACCCCGCCTTTTCCTCCGGCTACGGGGATGATTTTTCTATCGACGTTTTCATTCAGTATCATTGGCATCCTTGTGATTCAATTATCCTTGCAGGTTAACATAGTGTAAACAAAGAAAATTTAGTTTAATGACTGGAAATATAGTATACAATGACGAGGAAATGAACACGAGCGTTGAACATAGCCGAGTATCAGACGAGATTGAACTCAGGCGCAAAATCGGGGATTTCTATCTTTCAAGGCAGCTGGTTCAGGCCATTGTCGAGACAGGCGGAATCCACACGAAATCAAATGAAACGATGATTGCAATAGGTTTTCTTGATATCGCACGGTATACCTTTCTCTCGCAATTTCTGAGCCCATTGGAAAATCAGAGAGTTCTCAACGGTTTGTATTCGGCGTTTAACTGGGTTATTGGGAAGTATGGAGGATATCTAAACAAAATTGAGGGAGACAGCCTGATGTTCCACTATGGCGGTCCCATAGATCCGAATATACAAGAATTTGATGAGATAGATTCATTAAAATACATAGCCCGAGAGCTTTTCTATACCTGTGTCGAATTGCAAAAAGTGAGCAGTCTTTTCAATACTACTGACAAGAATTTTCTGGAGGAAATCTCTGATAGATCGACGGTTGAAGCTATCATAACTGCATATGAAATCCTTGGAGAATTGCGGAAAGGATATGCTTCCGCCTCCTTCAATGCCCTGTTTCAGATACGGGTTAGAGTGGGGGCATCCCTGGGCAATGTCCTGGTTGGCAATTTTGGACCGGACGGTGCGAAGCAATGGGATGTTATCGGGATGCCGGTAATTGATGCAAAGAGGATGGAGTCATCCGCGCCCATCGGTGGTTTGAGAATCACCTCTGATTATTTTCATGTTCTGGATGAAAATGGCATTACTAAAGAGTATCATAATCGAATCAGGCGTGAGGCCGAGGCGACCAATGGTGTATACAAGGATATCAAATTCGAAGAATTATTTCGTAAAACGTCTATTTTGCTGAAGGACAAGAATGATGCGAAGTTGGACACTTACAGTGTGCAGGTGAATCCTTCGTTACCCGAGAGTATTACGAATCAATGCGAATTGTTGCTTAAAAGGGGTTCAACGGGGGCTGACGATATTATGAGCTTCATGAAGTATTATCGGGGCAATCACTTCGTAATCGATCAACTCGAGGCTCTTTTTGATATGAAAAATGTGCAGATTCGAAAGACTTCCATCTACAAGCTGATGGTTCCGAGGAAGTACAAGCAGTTATTGGAAGAGTGCAATAATGATGATAACAAGGCAAATGAAATAATCAACCAAAGATTATCCTTATTTGATCTTCTTATGATCTTGGGGAAACTTCAAGATTCGGTAAAGCGAAAGGAAGTGATTGAAATCGGTGGTGAACGTGCACTGGATGAATTCGATAATTGGATGGGAGAAACCCAAAAAGTTGTGCAACGACGGTATTCTGTAAATAAGGACATCAACGTGCAGGCAAACTATTTCTATAATGTGGTATTCCCATTGTTCTTCTCGAACCTCAAAGCGTCTATTCTGGAGCGTCAACGTTTGGATGAACTGGAGATTCTAGGGAACATGGACTCCCGATAATATTGCGGTAATGTAACTTGCTGTGTCTTCTGGGTTTGGGTAATTTATTAGTCGGGAACTAAGAAAATGTTGGGCTTGCCAAAGAACTGCCGCGCATGAAGTATTGCTGCCATGTGCGATGCTGAACCGGTAAACTGTTTTGACAGTAAGTTTGTTTGATGCCTTAGATAGGGTTCCTTAGATGAATATTCTGTGAGGAGAGCATATTGATTAATCCGGCATCGCTCATTGGAGCGCTTATTGGTTTTTTTGTCGGAACTTACCTTGGGGGTTTTCTATTTGGAATTCTATTCGCATTGGTAGGTAGTTCGATTGGGGCTGGCATTGGGGTACGAGTTTTTCGAGATTCCAGGAGGAGCGGGGGTACTGCGGGTTGGTTTTCTGGTTGGGGAGTGGGCGCTGATGGCTCGGTTTTTATGGAAACGCTCTTTTCAATGCTTGGAAGTGTGGCAGCGGCCGATGGTGGGATTAGTTCGAATGAGGAGAGGATATTTCGAAGTATCGTGATTAACGATCTTAGAATTACCGATCCCACAAGTGTTGAGTCCGCTCTCTCAACCTTTCGGAAGGCTGCGACAAGTAAGACGAGCATAGAGACATATGCGCGGAAGGCTGCCAGCACTTTTCGCAGTAGACCTCAACTTCTGGAAATGATGCTGATAATTATGGTGCGCGTCGCCGCTGCGGAGGGTGGACTTCATCCGAAAGAAGATGAAATGATGGGTGAGGCGGCACAGATTTTCGGTTTTCGATCGGGCTTTTATCAGTCTTTGAAAAATCGTTATGGACTTGCTGGGGAGCAAGGTTACCAATCGTATCGAAGTTCAGCAGGCAAGAGTGAAACATCCTCGTTGAAACGTGCTTATGAGGTGCTGGATATACCCCAAAATGCTTCGGAATATGAGGTGAGAAAAGCATATAGGAAAAAGGTTTCTGAATATCATCCGGATAAAATCGCTGCCAAGGGGTTACCGAAGGATTTCACGGATCTGGCGAATGCAAAGTTTCGGGAAATCAAAGAAGCCTGGGATTCGATTCGCATGAGTCGTGGATATTGATATTGGTGCGCTTGAACGATGGATTTCATGGGTGCCTGGCACCATGTGAGTGATTGTTGAAATCCAGCGCTTTTAATGGGAACGAAAGGTGGATGTTTTCTTCGGTAAGATAACGAGGTAAATTCGTCAAGACTTCATTTCGAGTTTTCTTATTCTTGGCACATATGAAAAAAGCGCCGCCTGAGCCCCCTCCGCTAAGTTTCCCTCCGTTTGCTCCACATCTTATTGCCAGTTCAAAAATCTTATCCAAGATTGGATTTGAGAGATTGAGAGTGGCCAGTATCTCTTGCGCATGGTTTACCAATTTCGAAGCTGCATTCGCAAAGACTTCTGGTGAATTCCCTTCCATGATGCTAAGAAAATCCACGGCGATTCTGCCTAGCTTCCTCATTGACGACATGAAGTGAGTTTTTTCTGTTTTGTGTTCGAGTTGTCGAATTGAACTCTCGGTGCTTCGGTTCCTGGGAACAGCCCCGTATATAATATGCCATTTCGGAATGCGGATTATTCTGCGCTTCGGTGGCCCCTGAAGCGAGCTAAACCATGCGGAAGCACCATTGTCACAAGCCATTCCGGTATCGATGCCTGAAGTTTTCCCATGAAAGAGGGTTTCAAGCCGGTTTGCTAAACTATGTACTTGTACGTCGTATATCTGTGCGGCTCTATTTAGTGCAATTCTTGAGATTGCGACACAAAGCGCCGCAGATGAACCAAAACCTCCAGTTCTTGGGACTCCGTTGATTTCCCTCCAAGTTCCGTTTCCAAAATCGTCTGGCCCTGCTATTTCGGATTGGAGTTTTTTCAGCAGTTTCAAAAAACCTGCACGGTCTTCACCGATTTCATTTGGTGTTCCAACAGCCACGCATGGCTGATCGTCTTTGTTTTTATCCCGCTCGATTGATGTG
>UWYT01000306.1 GCA_900608495.1 Olavius algarvensis spirochete endosymbiont
CAGAACCCGAACCTGAACCAGAACCCGAACCAGAGCCAGAACCCGAACCTGAACCAGAACCCGAACCTGAACCAGAACCCGAACCAGAGCTAAAGCCTGAACCAAAGCTAAAAGCTCTACTAGCTCTTCCAGAGAAAGCGTATCTTCGTAAGGATATTGGTACTATTTCTATTTCATCCTCTGCGTTATCGGGGCTGCCAATGCTCTCGGTTTTTTCAGGCTTTACTGAAAAAGCGCTGTCTTTTTCCTCTGTGGCGTCATCGGTGGTTTCGCCGTCTTTAGCATTCTGAGCGGCCTGCTTCTCAAGGTCTGTTGATTTTTCCAGGGGAGGGTTCTCTGCTTGAGGGATTAAGTCCTTAGCCGCGGCTTCTGCTGCTTCTCTATCGGCTTCCGCCCTGTCTTGGTGTTCAGGCTGCTCATTATCGAATTTTGCCATAAAAGCTTCGTGTTGTTCTTGGGTATAGTCATCGTCGAG
>UWYT01000270.1 GCA_900608495.1 Olavius algarvensis spirochete endosymbiont
AAACTGTGCCGTGGTGCCGGTGCCATTTCCAGAATCCGCTGTGCCACCGACGGCAAAGATGCTTACCACCCAGGCTTTGCTGGTGCTGTCGGGAACCTTGCAGGACGCCAAAAGGATCATAAGAGCCAAAACCGGGATACTGGATAATCTATTCATAATTCCTCATCCTCACTAATTTGCTAGTTAATTATAGTCTTAAATATTATTATAACCCAATTCATCTTGATTCACCGGGGAATCCAGAAGTTTTCTCAAAACTCAGCATCTGCTTTCAAAAGCGATAGCCAGCCCCGGCCTTCGCATCAAGAGGCAGTTTTAAAAGATACCACACTTAACATGAGGCGCCATCGCGCCGCTGCCTAGGGCACCCTGTACTCTATCTTCCGGATGCGGTGGTTCTCAGTATCTGCCACATAGACATTGCCAGATGAGTCCACAGCCACGCCGCGGGGTCTGTTAAACCGTGCCGTGGTGCCGGTGCCATCCGCAAAACCCGCTGTGCCACTGCCGGCAAAGGTGGTTACCACCCCCGCCGGCGTGATTTTCCGGAT
>UWYT01000267.1 GCA_900608495.1 Olavius algarvensis spirochete endosymbiont
TCTACTAACTTCTACTATTATGAGGGGACAAAGCTGGTAAGAGTTGAAACTGATGGTCTCGATACTACTATATATCTCTCGTATGGCGATAATGAAACAAACATAATTTGGAAGAACGGGGGACACAGCGAAGACATCGAACAAAACACTATTAGAGAACAAACGACTCGTAAATATGATGAGGCTGGAAGGCTAGTCTATGAAAAGTCAGTTTACCCCAGTCCCACATCAGAGATTGAGGAATCAATCAAAACCTATGAATACGATGATGAGGGGCGGATTTCAAAGATGACTTCTAAATACTCTGGTCCTGGATTTGACCTCCCTTCCTACTACGAAGAGCTATTCGAGTATTAACCCCCATCCCTTCTCCCCTCGAACCTGCACCCAAAAAGCC
>UWYT01000266.1 GCA_900608495.1 Olavius algarvensis spirochete endosymbiont
GACTTGGGTAGACCGCAGTACTCGCGGTTCTCCAATTGAAGGAGATAAATGGTGGATTTCTATTGCGATGTCTTCTGACGGGTCTAAAATTGCCGCAGTAGCGAGGGAAGGCCATTTGTATACTTCCACGAATGGAGGGATGACCTGGGTAGATCGCAGTACTCGCGGTTCTGCAATTGTGGGGAATAAACACTGGTATTCCATTGCGATGTCTTCCGATGGGTCCAAACTAGCCGCAGTGGTTTATGACGGGCATCTGCATACCTCTGCAGATGGAGGGGCGACTTGGGTAAACCACAGTACTCGCGGCTCTGCAATTGAGGGAAATAAATGCTGGTATTCCATTGCGATATCTTTTGATGGGTCCAAACTTGCTGCGGTGGCAAGGGGAGGGCATCTGTATACCTCCGTGGATGGAGGGATGACTTGGGTAGACCGCAGTGCTCGTGACTCTGCAATCGAAGGAGATAAAGAATGGCGAGTCATTGCAATATCTTCTGATGGGTCCACAATTGCCGCAGCAGTTTATAAAGGTCATCTGTATACCTCCATGGATGGAGGGGCGACTTGGGTGAACCACAGTACTCGTGGCTCTGCAATTGAGGGAAATAAACATTGGTATTCCATTGCGATATCTTCTGATGGATCCAAACTAGCCGCAGTGGTTTATGACGGGCATCTGTATTCCTCTATGGATGGAGGGACTACCTGGATGGACCGCAGTACTCGCGGTTCTGTAATCGAAGGAAATAAATGGTGGTATTCCATTGCGATATCTTCTGATGGATCCAAATTAACCGTCGTAGAAGGTCGTGGTTACCTGTATACTTCCTCGGATTCGGGAGCCGTTTGGACAAATCACAGCAAGTAATGATGAGACTCGCGACCCGTTTTGTTAAGAGAAGCACTATGAGCTGAATTGCAGAGTAACGGAGATGCCAGCGTCAGCAGTCGGAGTATCCCGGACAGGTTAGGGGTCTACTGCCGACAAGGGTTGTTGTGTTTAGGATCACCGTCATGGAGAAAACGGAAAGAAATATCTGCCGGCGTTAGAAGGATGCACTGTGATCGGTGGGGTGACACAGTTGTGTTAGCACAATCTCCTAATCATAAGGAGATCTAAGTGTAATCTTTGCGATTATTCCATCCCTTATTTCAAAAGTTATACTAGGCCTATAGTATCCTTCACTGCCAGAACTGTAAATTAGAAGCAACCCTCCCCTAATGAGAAGAATTTCACCCTCTGGGAACTTCTCATATATTGTCTCTGCACTATCCCCTACTCTAACACCCCGATTAAGATGAAATGCATTACTCTTAAGAGTGATAACAGAAATAGTCTCCCATACTCTATAGATAACTAAACCAATATCATTGTTACTGTATTCAAATGCATTTAATCTAGGATTTGACGGATGCTCCCATATACCTTCAGAAGTTAAATGAAATTTAGCCAAAGCGCTGTCGATATCGTCTAGAAGCCATAGAGACGTTCCGTCGCTTGATATAACTTTGAAATCAGAATCGGATACTGGATCGACTGTAAGACTAGCGTCAGCAAACAAAACACCAACTAGCATTGTGGCAGCAGACAATATAACAATCAGTTCCTTCATTTACCTTTTTCCCCATACATTACTCTGCTGCGATTTAGAAAAATATCGGGATCCAATGCTACTCCATCTTTGTGGATCTCAAGGTGTAAGTGAGGGGCATCTGATTTCCCTGTACTACCTATCGTACCAATTTCCTGTCCAGCTGAAATCGGAGTGCCAGATTCTAGCTCTGACTTCTCAGCGGCATGAAAATACTTTGACTCATAATCGTTTTCATGTTTTAGAACTGTGTAATTTCCTGCTTTACCTTTCTCATATCCAGTTCTAGCGACTTCTCCCTCTGCCGCTGCTTGAAATTTTTGCTTTGTATCACCGGAAACTGTAGGACCAAAATCTTTGCCTTTATGCAAGTCAGGAGAACCTTTAAGTATCCTCCAACCAGCATTCGAAGTTACTCTCAGGTCCTCACCAGGTTCTTGGAATTTGGGCGCGTCTTCAAAAGCCTGTAACCAGCTATAAGCCGCATCTGCGCTTTCCAACCCCGTCGGATCGATATACCTCAAGGGATTATTACTCACATAGGCATACCAGTTAACAGCCTCAATGATTGAGTAGCTCTGCTTAGCCTTCCAACCACCCTCACCATCGGGCTCCATCGGGTTTATGAGCTCAAATCCGGCAGGGTCCGGGCTTATCCAGCGGGAGGTTGCAGGCTCATAGTAGCGTGCCC
>UWYT01000276.1 GCA_900608495.1 Olavius algarvensis spirochete endosymbiont
TCCTGGCCGAAGCCATTTCGCGCCTGCGTCAAGGGAAAGTGAGCTGTCAGCCTGGATATGATGGGAAGTATGGCGTGATTCGCATGACTAATACGGCTGTTTTTTAGCGTTGCGAGGAGAGCTGATGGAATTTATAGGTGGCGATATTCGACAAGGCGATTGCCTTGAGTTGATGAAAGGTATACCTAATCAGTCAATTGGTATGATCCTGTGCAATCTCCCTTATGACACAACCCGAAATAAATGGGTCAGCGTTATTCCGCTGGATGCGCTGTGGGCTGAATATAGACGCATCATCAAGCCCAGGGGCGAGGAAACTAACAGCTGTATTGTGCATAGTATTAATAATTCAATAGTCGCCGATACTGACGATACACTGTTAATCGTTCACAGAGAGCGCGTCCAAGATATTCGCAATATCGTGAGCAAATTAACGGCACTTGATAGTCCAAGCTACAGAGAGTTTCCACCGATGCATCGTCCGTGGGGGACTTATACAGTATTGCAGAAAGGTGTAGGGTTCAAACTCAAGCGCATCTGAGGTAAAACCTGGTGCAAGTTTAAGTCTGCAGTCTCACAGACACAGAAGTGAGCACTGGGAGAAGAATTGAGAAGAACAGGAGATAGTCATGGTTGGTAAAATCATACAATTCGCTCTTAAATATGTGCCTGGTGCTAAGTTGTTGCGTGATTTACGGAGATTTATCATTACTTCTAATCAGCAAAAAGCTGAGTTTGAACATCTTTCATCAAAAATAAAGAGTTGGGAAACACTTTTTCAAAGTGTAGGGATTAATAACATAGAACTATATTGCAATGTTTTGTCAAAGCGCTTTGACCTTCAATCGCATTTTTTAAAAACCTCTAAGTCACAAATCGATCAGGATTTATTTGTATTATTTGCATTGCAAGGAAAAGTGAATGGATTCTTTGTTGAGTTTGGGCTACTAATGGAGTGGACTTCAGCAACACATATTTACTGGAAAAAAAGTTCAATTGGGCAGGAATATTAGCTGAACCAGGAAAAACCTGGCATACAGATTTAAAGAAAAATAGAAACTGCAAAATTGATAAAAGATGTGTTTACAACTCTTCTGGAAAAACATTGGTCTTTGCAGATTCAGTGGAGCCCACGCTGTCAACTATAGAAAATTTTGTTTCCTGTGACGGCCATACATCAGCAAGAAATAAGAATAAAAAATATGAAGTGGAGACAGTTTCACTAATTGACTTATTACAAGCTAATAATGCTCCGTACGAGATTGATTATTTATCCGTAGATACAGAAGGTAGTGAGTTGGAAATTTTGAGCGCATTCGATTTTAGTATGTATAATATAAGAATCATCACAGTAGAACACAACTACACAGCTAATCGCGAAAAAATCCATAAATTGTTGTCGAACCACGGGTTCAAACGTGTATTCGAAGAGTACTCTTACTTTGAAGACTGGTATGTGCAGGGAGGTATATTGAGTTCGGAGAAAGCGCTTTGAACAGAGAGTGTATGTGCATCTTGCGTTCATCTAGTGAAATAATCATAAGGTCAAGATCAAAGTTTACAATTCTAGATGATTTTCTGGAGATATTTCAATATCGCGAGCTGTTGTGCACTCGCATTACGCGATATTAAGGCGCGTTATAAACAGAGTGTTCTTGAGTATTCTTTGGGTTGTCATCCAACCAATTGTGACCTGCCTCGTTTTCACCATCGTGTCCGGACATTTTGTGCGTGTACATCCTATCCTGTTTTTGTGTGGCAATTTTTTAGTCGTAATCTCGGTGAGCAAGAACGCAGGCCCGCATAATATCACATTCTCGAGCATGCAGCGCTGAATGATATCGAAAAAGCCGAATCCTCACTCC
>UWYT01000263.1 GCA_900608495.1 Olavius algarvensis spirochete endosymbiont
GCCTCTGCGTTATGTGGGGCTGCTTTTCGGAGAGACGAGCGGGAGCATTTGCGCTTCAAGTGGTGTTATGGACGGATTGGACGCCGCAAAGATGATTCTTGCCGGTGCCGATGTTGTTCAGGTGGTGAGCACTTTGTATCGGAATAAGCTTACACAGGCGGGACGAATTGTAGACGAGTTAAGCAGGTGGATGGATGAAAAAGACTATGTCAGCTTGGAAGATTTTCGAGGCAAGATGAGTAGAAAGAATTCTACAGATCCCTGGGCTTATAAGCGGGCCCAGTACGCCAAGCTGCTTATGAAACCTGATCCCATGAAAATTATTCGGTAGATCTAGCGATCAGGGCCGGCGAACTTTTAGTTCGTTTTGGTCGCTAGACTGCCGTTCTTTTTGCTCACTGGATGAGTTTGGAATTCGCCTTTGGCAAGCTTGATTTTGCAGCAGGCTACATAGACTGTAACCTCGCTTAGCGGTTTGGCGGTTTTTCGATTTGGTTTATGCGAAATCTGTTTGTCAGATATCGATATAGAATGATGCTGACGGCAGTCGGAGTTTGCGCTATGTATTGAAGGACCGTCTGAATTCCGAGAAAATATGCTTTTCTTATCTTATTTGTCTTTGAAGGAAGTGTTGCGATCTCAAAATGCTATTGGCCGGTGAATGACTGCAAAGAGTATACGCAGGAGATTTTATATCCTGACGGGCGCCCATACTTTGGCGGCGTCTATTATTTGGGGGGTGAATACTCTCTTCTTGCTGGATTCGGGCTTGGACATTGTACAGGTTTTTCTGGTTAATACTGTATTTACTGCAGCCATGACTCTTTTTGAGATTCCAACGGGAGCGGTTGCGGATACGAAGGGGAGGAGGGTTTCCCTTGTTTGGAGTTCGGTGATGCTCTTCGTTGGAACCCTGGGATATCTGAGTGCGGGAACTTGGGGTGGTGGATTTGCGGCTTTTTCGGCAGCCTCCATTCTTCTGGGTTTGGGATTCACTTTTTTTTCGGGAGCCGCAGAGGCCTGGGCTGTAGATGAGCTCATATTTTTGGGAGAGAAAGGCGACGAGGCTTCTCTGTTCGCAAAGGCTGCAACAACTTCGAGCATTACTATGCTTGCGGGCACTGTCACGGGTGGCTTGCTTGGCAGTCTGGATTACAGGATTCCTTATCTGCTCAGGGCGGTTCTGTTCCTTCTGATGCTGGGTTTGGCGCTTTTTGCTATGCCAGAACGCGGATGGAAGCCGGATGGGAAGGTCTTAAGTCCGATGGATCGAGTTAAGCGCGTTCTAAATGACACAGTCCGTTTTGGTTTCAGGGTGAAATCGCTTCGTGTATTGATGGGGATTTCCTTTTTGTTGGGAATCTTTTTGATGTGGGGATTTTACGCGCTGCAGCCCTATATAACCGAACTGGCAGGAAAGCCGGGAGCAGCTTGGTTGTCGGGTTTGGTTACGGCACTGATAACGTTTTCCCAAATATTGGGACAGCTACTGGTGGGAAGGCAGAATAAACATGGTGGGGGGGCGAAGAAGCTGGTAAGCGCAAAGCTTTCGGGAGCGATGCTTATCGTCACCATTGGCGCTCTGATTACGGGATTGGTGGGATTGGGTTTCCTGCGGGCATTTTTTGGTGCTTTGCTTGCTCCCGTGCTGGCGATGCTTGGATTAATGCTTCTTATGGGTGGTTTGGGATACGCGGGACCATTCTTACGAGATGCATTGCACAGCCGTATTCCTTCGGAGAAACGCGCAACTATTGTGTCGCTTGATTCACTGGTAAGCAGCGGCGGTGCAATCATTGGACAACCCACCCTGGGAGTCGTGGCCGGACGTTTCGGCATCCCCTTTGGATATCTGGCAGGAGTTGTACTTTTTCTTTTAACTCAGCCCATACTGGCTATCTTCAGAAAGAGTGAGAAAACCGATATACTTGCCTCTGCTGAGCAATCTGTTAGCTGACAACGAAGTTCACCAGACGATCGCGAACGGTGACTATTCTTGTGATTTCTTTGTCTTTGCTAAGCTCAATTATCTTGGGATCCTTGAGGGCGATTTTTTTCAGTTGTGCAGAGTCCGTACCGCTGGGAACCTTGACCTTGGCGCGCACTTTGCCATTGATTTGAAGGACGATTTCTTTTTGGCTGTCGTGTACAAGCTTGTCGTTCCAAGTAGGATAGGGATGATAAGCTAGACTGCCGTTTTTGCCGAGCATTTGCCCCATTTCTTCGGCGAGATGAGGAGCGTAGGGGGCAAGAATCAGCACAAAGGGTTCCCAGAGTGCTCGCCAACAAACCCTTTCCTTGTAAATTTCGTTTATGAATATCATCATTTGAGAGATTGCGGTGTTGAATGCCAGGTTTGCTGTATCAATGCTGACTTTCTTAATTGTCTTGTGAAGCACCTTCTGGGCTGCCACGGGAGGAGATGCGCTGTCTATGGGTCGGTTTGCGATGTTCCATATGCGATTTAGAAATCGATGAATGCCGATTAAACCCTTGGTTTGCCATGGCATGGATACTTCAAGCGGGCCCATGAACATTTCATAAATGCGCATGGAATCGGCGCCATAGTCTCTAATTATGTCGTCGGGGTTGATTACGTTTTTAAGACTTTTGGACATCTTGGCGATTACCAGTTCAAGTTCTTCACCGCCTGTTTTGTGTACGTAGATGGAACCTCTTCTTTCTACCTCGTCGGCTGGAATAAGTGTTTTATCGGCGCGACGGTAGGCGAAGGAGGTTATCATGCCTTGGTTAACCAGCCGGTAAAAAGGTTCTTTGTGACTTACAATTCCTATATCGTGTAGAACTTTGTGCCAGAAGCGGGCATAAAGCAGATGAAGAACTGCGTGCTCCGCCCCTCCTACGTATAGTTTCACGGGCATCCAATACGTTTCCTTTTTCTTGTCTACCAGGCAGGAATTGTTGTGAGGATCTATGAAGCGTAAATAGTACCAGCAGGAGCCTGCCCACTGGGGCATCGTGTTCGTTTCGCGCTTTGCTGAACCGGAGCAGGTGGGGCAGGTAGTGTTTACCCACTCTTCAATGTTTGCCAGTGGACTCTCCCCGGTTCCGGTTGGTTGGTAACTCTTGACTTCGGGGAGGGTTAGGGGAAGCTGAGTTTCAGGGATCGGAACGATGCCACATTTTGGGCAGTGAATTAGGGGAATGGGTTCTCCCCAGTAGCGTTGACGCGAAAATATCCAGTCACGGAGCTTGTAGTTGATGGTTTTCTTGCCCTTTTTCTCCTTTTCAAGGTGGGCGATGACGCTGCTAATGGCGGTGTTTTTGTCAGTGCCGTTTAGGTAGCCTGAGTTAACATGCGGACCGTCGCCTGTATATGCTTCCTTCTCGATGTTGCCGCCTTTGAGAACTTCGATGATCGGAAGTCCAAATTTTCTTGCGAATTCCCAGTCGCGCTGATCGTGGGCTGGAACGGCCATAATTGCACCGGTTCCATATGAAATCAGTATGTAATCGGAAATCCAGATTGGTATTTTCTTTCCATTTACAGGATTTATAGCGTAGGCTCCGGTGGATACTCCTGATTTATCCTTTGCCAAATCTGTGCGTTCCAGATCGCTCTTGTGAGATGCTTGTTCGATGTAGTGCTTCACCGAACTGCGATTTTCGGGTGTGCATATCTGCAGTACAAGTGGATGTTCAGGAGCGAGCACCATATAAGTGGCTCCAAAAAGGGTATCTGGTCTCGTAGTATAGACTTCAATAGGGCACGTGGGAGCAGCAGATCCAGCAAGCGTGAAATAGATATTTGCACCCTCAGAACGTCCAATCCAGTTGCGTTGCATTGCCTTTATGGATTCGGTCCAATCAAGATAATCCAAATCGTCTAAAAGAGCTTGGGCATATTCGGTTATTTTGAGCATCCACTGACGGGTGTTTTTTCTTTGAACCAAATGTCCGCAACGCTCACACTTACCCTCATGTACTTCTTCGTTGGCCAGGCCTGTTTTACAGGATTTGCACCAGTTGATAGGCATCTTGGATTCATATGCCAGGTTCTTCTTGTAAAGCTGTAAAAAAATCCACTGTGTCCATCGATAGTATTCAGGGCGATGGGTTTGAATCTCACGATCCCAGTCGTAACTGAATCCAAGTCTCTTTATCTGTTGTGAGAAATTGATAATGTTTTCTTCAGTTATCTTGCGAGGGGGCTGGCCGCTTTTTATTGCATAGTTTTCAGCTGGAAGTCCAAAGGAATCATAACCCATCGGATGGAGTACATTGTGACCATTCATCCGAAGATAGCGAGAATAAATATCTGTTGCAGTGTAACCCTCAGGATGTCCGACATGCAGTCCTGCGCCGGAGGGATAGGGGAACATGTCCAGGATGTATTGCCGCCGCTTTGGCGGAAATTTTTCATCCTCAATAACCCTGAAAGTTTTATTGTCCTCCCAATATTTCTGCCATTTGAGTTCGATTTCCCGAAAAGGATAACTCTGCATGGGGTAGATAGTACTGATAAACACTCCTGAAGTCTATCCAGGTTCTCATTTCTATCTCCCCCTCATCTTAATGAGAATTGAGACAATAGATTGGGACTTCCTACTTTTTGCGAAGATGCCTTGTGTTCAATAAGAAGTCCTATTATTCTCTAGAGCGTGCGTAGAATTCTGCTATTTCTTGTAATTTCAACCTTTGCATGCGAAGTATTCTCACATGAATCATATAAGACAGCCAGCACTCTTATTGAGAATTTCCGAGATGAAATGTACCTGCAGAGAATTGATGATGCTACCTTGAGTCAGATGTATCAAGATATGCTGGTGATACTGGAAGAGTTGGATTTGGATGAACAAGAGCTGCTTTTCCGTAAATCTCAGGCTGCATATTATATGGCCCGAGGTTATCTCGCCTTTGATAAAACGGAAGAAGTACTCGAATCTGATAGAGAATTTCGTAATAGCAAGTTTAGAGCTGTCCAGAAAAGATACAAAAATCTGGAAGAAATAATTCAACTCCTGGAAGAGTCCATGTCTCTTTCGGAGCAATATCTAACGATGGGGCGTGATGCTAGAGGTATTAGGCAGTACGCTGAGAGCTTGAGCCAAATCGCCACTTTGAAAACGATGAGTTACTTGATTTCCAACGGCCCGAAAGTACAAACTTTGGCCCGAGAGGCAATTGAATTGGATCCCGACGAGATTAAAGCCCACATGCTTATTGCCTCAAGATATATTTATTCGCCTCTGATATTCGGTGGCAATCCGGCTAAGGGTATTGGCATCATTGAAACTACTGTTCAGAAGGGCTCTCCTGATCGAGAAGATATGCACAGTATAAATGTTGCTCTTGGCGTTGCCAATTTGAAGCTTGAACGTTGGCTGGAGGCGGCATACTACTTTGGGAAGGCACAGGAGATATATCCGGGGAATGTATACTCTGCGGCAATGCTGTCATTCTGTGAAAGCGAGTTAGAATGAGGGTGATTTCAATGAAGCCGAGACGCCGCAGCTTTCCATGTTTTTGACTTTGTATTCCCAGATTTTTTTTCTGGTTGGTGCATGGTGTGTGTTGTTGAGTTTGTCGAATGCCATATTTTTCAAGTTGAGCAGGCGCAAAACCCGTATGAAAGAGGGTCCGATGATTTCAGTGCTGATTCCAGCCAGAAATGAGGAGAGGCGCATAATTCCCACCTTAGAGGGGCTACTAAGCCAGGAATACTCCAATTTCGAAGTAGTTGTAATCGATGATAATTCAAGTGATGGAACTTGGGACATTGTCAATGCCTATGCTGATAGAAACAAATTCATGACTGCCCTGCGGGGAGGGGAGCTTCTTGAAGGGTGGAAAGGTAAACCTTATGCGATGACTCAATTGGCGGAAGCTGCCAAGGGTGAAATATTTGTATTTCTTGACGCAGATATCACCCCCGCGCCCGATTTTCTTTCTTGGGTTACTGACAGGTTGTTTCGCCATAAGGCAGATTCCATGTCTGCCTACCCACGACATAGGGCAAGAAGTGTGCGAGAATATATTTTTTTCCCTCTTGTATACTTCGTTAACTCGGTTTTGCTCCCATTTTGGCTCATTAAACCCACGAAGCAGTCACTTTTCTCTCACGCAATTGGGCAGCTAATGGTGTTTCGCAGGGAGGCCTATGCAGATTCGGGAGGCTTTGCAGTCGTATTCAACAAGATCCTTGAAGATATCCAAATGGGAAGGGCGATGAAGCGAGCTGGATACCGACACGTTTTTCTCGATGCACGTGATGTGTTAAGCGGTTTCATGTACGACTCCTGGGGACATACCATAGCCGGTCTGAAAAGATCTATCTACGAATATTTTGACAAGAAAATCTATCCCCTTATCATTATGTCCTTTTTCAATATAGCATTACTTGTAGTGCCTGCGTTTCTAATTCCTTTTATCCTCTATTATTCTTCTCCGCAAACGCCTTGGATTATTTGGGGAAATGTCGGAATACTGCTGGGTTGGTCGATAACTGCATTCGATCGCCGGCTCCCCTGGTATGTGCCGTTTTTCTACCCCGTTCAATTTCTCTGTACAGTGATATTGAGCTGGGGAAGTGTGATTGATGAAGTTAATGGACGAGGATATGACTGGAAAGACAGAAAGGTATTCTAGATTTCAGTGAAAAATTTGCAAACCATCGTGGATGGAAATCTCCTTTTTCGCCTGGCTAGCTTTTTTATTCGTTATCTTGTGGCAATCCCTGCGATATTTTTGCTAGGGAAGATTGTGTATCGTCTACAAATAAAGGGAAGACATAATGCTCGTGATATCAAGGGCGCTATGATTGCTGCCAATCATTGCCAATTCATTGAGCCGGGCTTCCTCATGTTGGTTTTGTTTCCTCGCAAATCAATATGTGGCGCATCAGAAAAAAATGTTACGCGTAAAAGCATTGGATGGCTTACTAGATTACTTGGGGCCTTTGGTATTCCGGATAAAAACCCTTTCAGCATTACAACCTATATCGAAGAAGCACTAAGAAAGAAAGTGCTCATATTTTTTTTCCCCGAGGGGGAATTGAATTGGCGTTCCCAAACCCCTGGGCACTTTTTCGAAGGCTTTTTCTTCCTTGCGGTGCTGAACAATGTTCCGGTTTTGCCTCTGACGGAAGTACTTCGTGAGCGCCCAATTCGTCGAATCTTTCCCCTATGGCCTCCAAGAACAACCTTTGTTCTCGGAGCTCCGGTTTATCCTGATGATTTCAGGAGCCCTGGGGTATCTAGAAGGAAGCAGGCGACTCTGTTGTCGAAGCACGTGCGCTCAGTTATCACTGGTACTATCAAAAAAGCAAGTGGTTGTAAAACTCTGCCTGAGAGACGAGATCCCACAACTAAGGAGGTTCAGGCTTAAACTTGCTATTGGATGATTTCGTGTGCTAGGAGTCGCCGGATTGGGCGAAAATACGTTCTCGGCGAGTATTCGAAAAGATCGGAAACCTTTGTCATATAGATACAGGCATATTTTTCCACTTGTTCTGCGTAACGACTTTCCTCAATTCCGGCTCTGAAGATTTCTCCCCAGTAGGGGTTGAAATGGGGCTTGAGATTGTCCAGAAGCTTAGAGATGCGAAAGTTGAGAGCGTCTTGTTCGTCCGCTTGTGTCTCGAAATTTTGAACTCTGTTTCCGGTATGATGTTCCAATTCAGCATTGTCGGACTGTCTTTCTAGAAATTGCTTGCGCTTCATCAAGCGGTCGATTTCCTGCTGAATTTCGTGAGTTGCTTTGATGCCCTTGAGCTCGTCGTCTAAGCCGTTCAGAATGAGGGCAGTGCGCCAGTCACAAAGCTTTTTTATGGATACGACATCGCCATAGATGTGATCGCCTAAGTAGAGAAACTCATCACCGGGTATTCCCATCCCCTCTTGCACATCACCGAACCAGCCGCCTTGCCAGATGCCCCGGGATATGGGACCTTCATGATTACTCATTTGCCCGGTTTTGATATTGATTCTAAGAAAGCGGTGTGGACTTGCAAAAAATTTGGGTTTGTCCGCAAGGGTGATAACAAGATCGAAGAGTTCTTGCCAGTTTTTATGCTTTGTCAGGAAAGGGTTTAAGGCGTAGTCTAGGAGTATTCGGGAGTACGCATAATCCGAATTGGTGATTATCATCAATTTTTTCCCGTATACCTTGAGCCGTTCGAGTGTGGGGGCAGCTTGGGGATCTCTTCGAACATACTCGCCGAAATCGGCTTTGAGGATGGATTTCAGTGTGCCATCCTTATGAAGACTGTCTATGCAGGCACTGATTTCGCAAGCTAAGTGTCTGTAGTCGGGAAGTTTCATGCCCGCTTTTTTCAGTTGCACAACTTGGGCAAATAAAACACCATTGGATATGGCAAACGGCGTATCAAGGCTTTGAAAATCGGCATCTCGAAGGTCGATTACTCTTTCACGGTAAATTTGCTGGCGTTCGCGGAAGTCGATTTCTTCGAGTCCGTGATAGGCGATTTTTACCTTGCCGAAACGACTCAGTTTGAGCATATTCCCATTTCTTTTATCGATTACCAGACCGAGTATGGCGCGATTCAGTTGGAATTCCAATTTTCCCACTTCCTGGGGATAGGAGTAGTTTTGCACGAGCCGGTTGATGGCCAATGAATGGGCGAGTTTTTCGAATTTTTCGATTTTGTAGGGTACAAGGGTGTAATCCATGTCGAAACCTACAACTTTTATCTTTTTTAAATTCAATAGTCTGTTTACATAAATGGGCATTACTCCAGAATGGCTAAGACCAGTGTTAATTTCAAGACTGTTGGTTGAGTTCTTAAAGCTCGATTTCCTGGAATCATGGCAGAAGCGATGCGATATCCATTCTTCTGATAACCAGCCAATAGAATTATCTTCTACCGGGCTTGCAGAGGGTGCAGCCATATACATGAACATGGGGTGGGCGATAGGGTTTTTGATAGACCCTTGCCATTGCGTAGCCTCCTTTTGGGAGTTCACCTTTGCAACAGGGGCAGCGTCTTCTGTTCAAGTTCCTGGGAGATTTTTGATGAGTGTTTGAGCTGTCGGTTTTGAGAGGAACTGAATTGCTGATGAATACTTTTTCGCTGTTCCGGCAGTATCTGCAACCGAATATGTGCATCAGATCGAATTCTTTACCGGGAAATAACGTTGAGTAAACTCTCAAACCGCGTTCGAGAGTTTCACTGCAGAGTGGACAAGACCTTTTTGTGGATATGAATACAGAATGATTGCTCTTGGCAAACCGAGCCTGATTCGAACCTCTTCTATGCCAAAGAAGTAACCCCAATGTTGAAAACAAAAGCACAAGGATAATCACTACAAAGATTTCGACGTTCAAAAATGGCCACACTCATCGCAACGAAAATGAGGTGCGTCGGAATGTTTAACCCTGCTCTTTGAAGATTCGAGGCTTCCTGCCAATTTCAAATCCACCAGTAAATTGCGACAAACAGTGGTGAAGCTTGCCGGGAGTTGGCGTTGTTTTATTGCAGTCTCCCTGGGATGAGAGGCGGAAGTTTTCAGAGAATCCAAAATACTCGTCCGGACGAAACTATTCCTATGGCAATCAGTCATATTGTAAATTTCGACCTCTCAACAGGGATTAGTTTAATTATAAGCTACCAGACCATGAGGTTAATCACAGAAAATGTTACTATACTCTCTTATGTCTACCCTTTTTGTGGTCGCTACTCCAATTGGAAACTTAGAGGATATCACTTTTCGTGCGGTGAGGATTTTGAAGGAAGTGGATATCATTGCTTCTGAGGATACGCGACAAACGCGGATTCTCCTAACTAAGTATAATATAAAATTTAAACAACTGATCAGCTGCAGGGCGAGAAACGAAGTAGCGAGCGCTAAGAATATAGTTAAACTACTTGGTCAAGGTTTTTCGGTGGCCTATGTCTCCGATGCGGGGACACCCGCCGTGAGCGATCCTGGCACTCGACTTGTCAGTATGGTCCGGAAAGAGGGTTTTAAGATAGTGCCACTTCCGGGCGCATCGGCTGTTACCACCCTTATCAGCGTTGCCGGGATGGGTGGAAAGGGCTTTTTGTTCGAAGGTTTCTTATCGCCGAAAGCCATGAAGCGTCGCAGACGGCTGCAGAAGCTGCTTGAAAGTGGCATGATATTCGTTATTTACGAATCCCCTTATAGGATAATCGAACTCTGTGAGAATCTAGATAAGCTTTGTCCAAATCGTAACATCTTTGTGGGTAGGGAATTAACCAAGAAATTTGAAGAATACATCTTTGGAAAAGCCTATGAGGTATTGTCGATGTTGTCTGTAATGGATAGAATCAGGGGCGAATTCACGGTTCTTGTAGGAATCTAAATAGATGGAAATCAGCAGGGGTAGAATCTTTGAAATTTTGGCGATCCATGGGTTATAATTACAGTATCGTTGCCGATACTTAGATTAGTCGGAACGAGGAGAAGACATGACCATTGATAGGTTGGGGCCGCTAGATCCAATTTCGAAATTTAACAAGACAGATAAGATAGAGAAGCTTGCCAAGGAGATGGCAGCTGATTCCGTGGCGGTATCCGAGGAAGCCAGGCACTCTGCCGCGCTCCGACAGACTGCCGATATAGTGCGTTCTGTTCCGGACGTGCGTATGGATAGAGTGGAGGAAGTGAAGGCAAAACTCCAGAAATCCGACTATGTCGACGATGAGGTTATCAATGTGGTTGCTGACCGCCTATTGGATGTTTTCGGCGGTTAGATTTTTTTGATTGCCTTAGTTGGCAGGACGCATAGTCCTGCCTTTTCTGTTAGAAGAGCTTCCAAGCGATGATGAGATAGAATTTACTTCCCAGCTTATTCACGGCTCTGGTTCTGACCACGTCCTGGTTGCCATAGTTCAATCGAACCCAATGCGCACTGGACGAGAGACTTTGTTTACCACTAGCCTGATTGACACGCCGACAGTTTCAGCCTATACGCCACTTATTTCCGATTCGTAATCTTTGGACAAACGACTTTGCACCTGCTTGAGTTGAGTTTCGTTTGTAATTCTGAATTTTGAAAGTATTGAAAAATCCATGGAGTCGTAGCGTTTGCTACCGTTCTCGTAAGCACAAATGGCATTGCCAAAATAGACGCATGATACAGTTAAGCGATTTTCAGGGTGACAGCCGTCTGGATGATGGTGGTAACGAATCGCATCTACCAAAGAGATTGGGAAGTTCCACTTCTCGGCTATTTGTGCACCGATTTCGGCATGATTGTAACCCGCCGAGAGGTTTTCGAACAAACTCGGAGGTATATCTTTTTCGTGGCTGAACTTCCGTATTTTGTCCAGCAGATTCGGATGTATCACAGAAAATATGATTTTGCCGATATCGTGGAGTATCCCTCCCACATAGACATCGTCAATGATATCCTTCTTGCGCGTAATCTGTCGCACCAAGACGAAACTATAAAAAGCTACGCGGTGGGCATGACGCCATTGTTCAGGGTGGTTAGGGAGCTTCAAGATTTTGGAAGTGCCATAGCTGAGAAGCATATTTTTCACGCCTCGCAGCCCCAGCATTTTCACTGCATCACCGATATTGTCCACCCTGTTAGGCAGCTTGAAATATGCCGAATTCACGGTTTTCAGCAAATCTGCCGTAAGCGCTGGATCAATGCTGATTTTTTTTGCAATATTCCGCAATTCGCTCTTTGGATCGTTAATCAGTCGCTGGATGGCAACAATGTTTTCGGGGAATTGAGGGAGGCTGTCTATCTCATCGACAATCTGTTTAATCAGCATTTTCTGTTGGTCAAGCTTAACTTCACTGATAGGAATTGTTATGTTGGCGCTCGTTATTCCATTGAAACCCTCAATCTCGTAAGAATCTTCATCCAGTCCCATCTTTCGCAGCATCAAAACCAGGATAACAATGCCAAGTCCCGCTCCTTCCGAATTGTCAAGCACTTCGAGAAATGCTTCCTCAAGAGTTTCAAAGGCGCGGGAGCGTGCGATTCGGTCATACACACGCATATGCTCACTACAGGTTATTTCAGAGTTGTTCTTGACAGTAATCCGAAAGTTCCTGTCAGTGGGATGAAAAAGAAATTTAATGAACAACCCTTTTTCCTTTTGGCGTTCAATCCAGTATTTTTGGTTCTCCAGCGTTTCATCTCGGAAGGTTTTCATACCTTTTCGATAGTCTTCACGATCCTGAATATTGAGATTCTTCTCTTCGAAGTACACTCTCTTCGTATTTGCTTTCTTTGCATTTGCGGCCAATTCCTTCAAGCAGTATGACAGATGATCTTTGAGCGCACTTTGACCAAGTTCATCCAGGAAGATGTCGAGAATTTCATCGATTTGTAACTCTGTTTTGTGTGGAAATTTATAAGTAGTCACTGTCAACGGAGTCGACTTACGTATAGACCGCCTAATCTTCTCGATTACTTCTGGGTTGGACATATATTCCTTCTGTTGACAAGTGATAACATTTTCGGCATTTGTTGCTCATCAGATGTAGAGCTAATTTCCCCCCTATTGTGAAAGTTTAGCCAATTCAACCAACCCCTTACGAACTGCCTCGTTGAAACTACCTGATTCAAATCGACCATTTCGTTTATCCCGACCAACATTTTTCCCGGTAAGTAAAGCCATTACTTCATCGATATTATTCGCGGTCCACACATGAAATCTTGATTCCTTAACCGCTTTCATAACTCTCTCGGAAAGTATAACGGCTTGGGAATTCTTTGCTGGAATAATCACTCCTTGATATCCCGTCAGTCCTCTCGCTGCACATGCCTGAAAGAATCCTCGAACCTTTTCGTGTACACCACCAACGGGTTGAACAACCCCCTGCTGATTGATAGCACCGGTAATCGCCACATCCTGACGCACCGGAATATCCGCAATAGCGGACAGCAATGCGGCCAGTTCCGACACCGACGCCGAATCTCCATCGATTTCAGAAAAGGACTGTTCAACCGCAATACTGGCCGTCATCGATAGTTGTCGTCTCCTGGCGTATCGGTAACGAAGGTATCCCTCTAACAGGAATACACCCTTATCGTGCAATTCCCCAGACAAACCAGCTTCTCGCTCGATATTTATTACACCTTCCTTACCAGGTCCAACCGCCACGGTTATCCGCAGGGGTGCCCCAAAAGAATAAAACCCCCGCTCAAGAACCGCCAAACCATTAACCACTCCGATTTTGCTGTCGTTCACATCAATCAGTAACGAACCATCGCGAATCTGATCGAGGAGTATCTCCTCTGGCAGGTTGCCCATATACTCCCTCATTGCGATTGCTGCCTTCACGACTCCGATATCAATCTTCGTTTTCCCTTTCACCAAGGCTCCATAATGAGCTTCCCTAATAAGATCGGCAATCAAACTGAAGCGAGTACTCAAACGATCGCGTTTCTCAGCAAGGAAAACACCATAAGAAATAAGTCCGACAATTCCATCAGAGCTTATTGGTAACAAGTTTTCCTTTTTTAACAAACCCCTGGCGAAAACCGCATACTCATTTTCGGTTTTGGTTTCCCTTGGCATAGTTGAACTAAATTCGGCCGTAACCTTGAATAGCTTTGAGAAATCATCATCTTGAGAGCAGAGAGACTCATAAATACGAGCCGGTCCCATTAGTATTATCGTGGTATCGAACATCACCGGCTCCGGATCCATCAATATTGGCAAAGATCCTAAAGGGGTGGATTGGATTTCAGGGGCCACCAAACCCGTTTGCAGAGCTCTCTTGAAGTCCGTCCAAAGTCCTTCCTTCAAAAAAATGTCTTCTGCCTGCAAAATGAGAAAACCTCCATCCGCTTCCAGAAGCGCGCCGGATTTAATCATCATAAAATTGGTTTTGAGTTCATTCGAAACATCATACTTTGCTTCGATTGCGCCAAAAAGGTTTGTTTTGGTGGGATTCGTCTCACGAATTACTGGCAATTTGTTAACTCCAAAACGATCAATGACAATGTTTATTCCGTAGCGAATATTTAAATCTATAACATCGTCATCTTCCGAGTCTCTTGAAAACCAGTCGTTATTCTCAATGATATCACATTCGAGATTTTTTAGATATGTCTTAATATTCTCGTCTTTCCAATTCTCAGATATGGCCGAGCATTCCTCGTTTATTCCCGGACGTATGGTTTCCTCTTTTAATGATATCAGCGCTTCATCCAAATTCTCTCTTGCAATGCGGATACTTCTGTAAGTTCGTTTCATCGCATCCAGATAAGTGAAATAGCGTTCTCGAGTGTCTCGCCACATTGATTCTGGAATCTTCCCGGAAGCCACCCAGTCTTGGAGGTCTTCAAAGAGAACGACATTGCCATCTATCAGAGGGGCTATATCCGCCGCTCGACCCTCCGTTGCATCATTGGTCTGAATAGTTTTGAATCCTCCCCTCTCGAGTTGATTTTCAAAATCGGACAAAATCCTGGTTTCTCTGTTTTCTATCTCGGCAATCAGACTATCCCGTTTCGACTTATAGGATTCCGCATCCAGATCGTGGACAATTCTATCGGTTAGCCTATCTAGCAGGAGGCGAAGTTCCTCCTTAAACAAGCGTGCTCGTCCTTCCGAAAAAATCAATGTAAGCGGTTTATCTGGATCTTGAAAATTCTGAACATAGGCTATATCTCGCAGAGTGCCGTTTTTGGTTCTATTATGGGAAAGAATATCCATGATAGCCGTATGTTTGCCTGTGCCGGGTTCTCCAGCCACGTAGATGTTGTAGCCTTTAGCCCTTATTGAAATACCCATCTTAAGAGCACGAATAGCGCGATCCTGGCCGATCATTGCCCAGTGTTTATTATCTTGCATTTCTTCCGAGAGGTGGTTGTGGGGGAGTTCAATATCAAGTGAGATATCCTCGAAAGAGAGTTCGTGCGGCAAATTTGACATGCATCCAATTCTACAGCCCGATGCTATTTTTTGAAAAGCGAACCCAGGCTCCTTTGCATACTGAACTTGAAACACCCAGACAAAACTCTATAATAAACCCATGAGACTTGCTGATTTTGACCGCTGGGCCCGTGAACGTTTGGAGTTCAGTGAAGTGGATAGCGTGGATGGCTCTCTAAACGGTGTTCAAGTGGGGGATATGAATGCAGAACTTGGGAAAATGACTTTTGCCGTGGACGCGTGCCTTGATTCGTTTCAGAGAACGAAACAAGAGGACGCCCAAACTTTGTTTGTTCATCATGGTTTGTTATGGGGGCCCGCACTACGGCTAGTCGGAGTTGCAGGCGAAAGGATTCGATTTCTGATGAAAAACAATATCGCTCTTTATGCCTGTCATCTGCCTCTGGACCGACACTCTCTTTTGGGCAACAATGCACAAATAGTAAGCAGGCTGGATCTAAGGAATATTGAGCCCTTTGGAGTCTATAGGGGGCGCAAAATTGGGTATAAGGGATTGCTTTCCGAGCCGTCCAATTTAGAGAGAGTCGTTGAGCGTCTTTTTGGAACCTGGGGAGATGGTATTAACGCGCTGAGATTTGGCCCCGCTGAGATTCATAGCATTGCCGTGATTTCGGGGGGCGCACCATATGAGGTTTCCCAGGCCATTAGTGAGGGAATGGATTTGTACATAACGGGAGATGCCTCCCACGGCATCTACCATGAGTGTCGTGAAGCAGGAATCAACGTTCTTTTTGCAGGTCATTACTTAACTGAAATCTTCGGAGTAAAGGCCATGGCCGAGTTGGTAACTCAAGAACTGAACATTGAATCAGTTTTCCTTGATATCCCGACTGGGTATTGAACTCTGAAAAGGAGTAAGGTTTGAAAAAGGGGCGCTATTTCATTCTAAGTGTGAGTATAGCTATAATCGACCAGTTGTCAAAGTTTTTGGTTGTCAAGCTGATTCCACCTTTTACGATTGCCTGGACTTTTGCGGGAGATTTTTTTCGACTGGTACATGTCAGAAATACAGGCGCAGCATTCAGTATGGGAGCCAATATCCCCGGTGCTTATCGCACCGTGATTCTTGTTGTCATTCCCGTTATTGTGTTAATAGGGATGGGGATTTATCTCGTACGTGGAAAGGAACTTCCAAAGAGCCAGCGATGGATGCTCGCGGGAATACTTGGAGGTGGTATAGGCAATCAGTTTGATCGCATTTTCCGATCTGAAGGAGTTGTCGATTTTCTTGATTTCAAATTCTTTGGCATCTTCGGCTTGGAACGTTGGCCAACCTTCAATATTGCTGATGCATCAATGGTGGTTTTCTCTATCGTTCTAATTATCCTGTTATTTCGTCAAAAAGACCAAGGTGGAAGGCTTGAATAAGAGGCTCAATACAATCTTTTTCTTGATTGGGGCAACGATACTGAATCTGTTAATGCTAGTAATCCTGGCTCTGATAATTGGAGCACTACTGGGTTCAATATATCAGAAATTTGGCATTAGTTCCAAGGCGATGTCTTTATTAGCGGTAGTACTGATTTTGATTGGCACCGTTTTCGGAAGCTTTTTTCTTTATTCGAGGCTTATTAAATGGACAATTCGAAAATGGAACCTGGATAACTACATTGAGCCAATATTCCATAAGCGGCTCCGATAGGATTAGTATCCATCGGAAAGCTTTTTGTTGATATCTCTCTTATAGAGTTCGTTGTAAACGAAACCACGATTTTTCAGGGAGTCTTTGAGAGGCTGGGGGAAAGGCATGAAACGCCAAAAAATGTTACGGACCTCTTTTTCCAACTTTTGAACACCCTCTGACTCTTTTGTAATCCATAGGAAATAGTTATCAAGAAAACTCATTCGAACATCCCCTCGCTGCTTGGATTCGCCAAACCACTGATAGTAATGGCCGGTAAGTCCCTCTTCCATCCAATAATGGGCAGCCTTCTCTTTTGCAACACCCCAGCGGAGATCTCCAAGAGCATAGATAACCGCGGTTTTAATATCTTTTGGGTACATTGGGACAGCGATTCGTCCGCGACTCGTGGCTCGATTAAACTGTTCGAAGGGCTCCCAGCAGATTCCCCTGTCTCCATAGCAAGGGACAATGATGGTATGGGGCACGATCCGATTTCGTTTTTGCCGAAACGAACGGCAGAAAACTCCGGAATCTATCTGTTCTATCCAGCTCATATATTTAATAACATTTTCACGGGTTCCAATGGATGCGATGTTTGAAGAGAAAAAGGTTTTCATCAGAAAAGGCAGATGATTTCCCCGTCGACCGACACACATTTTGGTTAATTGTCTGACGCTATCTAGTTCACGTTCTATCGCGTTCTTGTCAGCTTTGCTGAATTCTCCTATTTGTTGAATTCTGTCGTCAAGTTTTTCGAATTTACTATCCGCATCCTTGTACCTTGCAATGTTCAGGTTGATATCCTTGTCTACTTTGTTGAGTTTACGGAGTATATCGTTGATCTGGCTGAAGGAGTATTTTTGTTCCGCAGTGAACGGGTTCTGGACACCTGATATGCTTGAATGTGCCTTGTGCTGGGTAATCACACGAACATGAGTCCGTAATTCGGTATTCAAGTTGCTTCGAGTAAGCATCAGATTTTGAAGCAGAGCCAGATTCGCTTCCTTAGAGCCTAAGGCCTTATCGAGTTGTGCCTTTGTCTTTGTTGGAACATGTGTCCGGCTGGACTTCAACTCGTCGGTTGCAAGCGGGTTTTCTTTGTTATCGAGTATTAGATCGAACCACTCGTCCACATAGTGTATTGGTTCAGCATAAACGTTTTCAGTGACAATCTTTGAAAGCATTTGTCGTTGTTCGGCGGAGACAAGCTTTGGAAGAAAATAAGCGTATCGTATCGCCCATCTTTTTTCCTGTGAAGAGTTTTGGAAATGTGTTGCAATGCTTTTTAGCAAATCCCACCAAACGGGAATCAGACGTTGACGGAAAACACCTTTTTCTTGGGGATCCTCGGCCTTAAAAAATTTTTGGAGTAAGTCATGAAATTTTTTGGAGTACTCACCTTCGCCTGTTAGAACTTTTGAGTAGAAGTCCTTTTCGAAGAAAGTGGAGTTCGGTTCCTGTTCCCATTTCTCAATTGTTGGAAAAGTTTGTTTGCTGAAATTTTCAACTGAGTCTTCTGTAAGCAAGTCGTCTGAGTCTTCTGTAAGCAAGTCGTCAGATGTGTCAAAGATTTTGGAAAAATCCGGAACTAGTGCAGCATCGTCGTCCAAAAGTGCCGCTATTTCCGGGTTAATTTCCTTTGCACTCACTTATTCTACGCTCATTTACTGGATTAATGGAGGTGAAGGGAGTCGAACCCATGACCTCGTGAATGCCATTCACGCGCTCTAA
>UWYT01000261.1 GCA_900608495.1 Olavius algarvensis spirochete endosymbiont
AACAACCGCATCCGGAAGATAGAGTACAAGGTGCCCTAGGCAGCGGCGCGATGGCGCCTCATGTCAATGTGGTATCTTTTAGAACTGCCTCTTGATGCGAAGGCCGGGGCCGATCATCTCTTTGAAAGTAGTCGCTGAGTTTGAAAAAACTCCTTAATTCTCTGCTGAATCAAGATGAATTAGATTATAATAGATATGCAACCATATAGTGAGAAATTATGAATAGAAGTATCCTGGTTTTGGCTCTTATGACCCTTTTGGCGTCCTGCAAGTTTCCCGAGAGCATGGCCTGGGTGGTAAGCACCTTTGCCGGCACTGGCACAGCGGGTTCTGTGGATGGC
>UWYT01000260.1 GCA_900608495.1 Olavius algarvensis spirochete endosymbiont
ATGGCGGGGGGAGCCGCATCCGGTGGTTATCTAATCAGCTCGCCGGGCACGAAGATTTTTGCCACACCCGCCACTATTAGCGGATCTATCGGTGTAATCTCGATTATACCCAATATTTCGGGATTGCTGAAGCATTTGGAAATTGGCACTGATACAGTTGCGATGGCGGAATCAGCAGACTTTCCGAATATTTTTCGCCCCCTAAGCGAGGCCGAACTGACGCATATTTCCGACGTGGTGATGAAAGAATACGATGATTTTGTATCGGCGGTGGCAATTGGTAGAAACAGCACAAATGAATCCATAGAAACGGTGGCTGAAGGCAGGATTTGGAGCGGAGCCCAGGCACTCGACAGGGGCTTGGTAGACGAACTTGGTGGTTTAACCGAAGCAATCGAAGCCGCGAAGGAAGGCATAAAAAAAGATACTCGCATAATCGAAATCAATCCAGGTTTAACCTCTATGCAAAGATCCCTTGAGATATTTGGTATTCAACAGGAATCACTACTAAATCTGCTCCCGCAAGATTTAGCAGATATAATCGAGTTCCACATAGCTCTGGCAAAGTTTGAAGACGAACGCACTCTTTATCTGATGCCCTATGTTCAACAACCATAGCATCTGGACGCTGCGGCGCTTCAGTTCCCCGGCGCAACATCGCCCCGAGTCCACGGCTACCCGGTAATTTGGCTAATTCTGTGCCGGGGCCTTCTGCACGGCCCGCTGTGCCACTGGCGTCGTCCGGGTTCGTGTTCGCGCAATACCCGAAGTCTTGCTGCCAGCAATGGTTCTTACCATCCAGGTTCTGCTGGTGGAATTCTTGCAAGATGCCGGGAGAGTCACGAAAGATAGAGCCGGGATGATGTAGCTAAACACTTGTTCATGATATCCTTGTGGGCTGCTACGCAGTATTTTGCAAAGTGTCCGTTGAAACAGCGGTATTGCAGTTTTTGAGACAAAGGAACTAATCAGCGTGATAGATCACTACATGAATAAGCAGGGAAAAGGCTCACTGGCTTGAATAGAAATTTTGCGTGAGTACTATGAGATATTTCAGCAGTTAGAAATGAGGAGTTGTCAAACTTGTCAGCATGTCATTAGTATTCCTGAATGTCAGGAGTTATAGATGCTTGTAGAATGGTTCAAAGTTCAGTCACCTATATTACAGGCGCTATTGGGCACGTTATTCACTTGGGGTGTTACGGCCCTGGGTGCCGCGGGCGTATTCTTTTTTAAACAGATTAATCGTAGAGTTTTGGATGCAATGCTGGGCTTTACCGGTGGTGTGATGATAGCTGCTAGTTATTGGTCTCTCCTGGCGCCAGCCATTACGCTAGCAGAGGAGATTGGGAGCATGCCTGCCTGGCTACCACCCGCCATTGGATTCTTTCTCGGCGCTGTTTTCCTACGTGTTTCGGATAGACTTATTCCGCATCTGCACCTAAATTTGCCTCGATCCGACGCCGAGGGACCTAGAACTAGCTGGCATCGAAGCATACTGCTTGTTCTTGCGATTACTCTACACAACATTCCTGAGGGTTTGGCCGTAGGCGTGGCGTTCGGGGCGGTTGCCGTTGGTTATCCGGGTGCCTCGATGGCAACGGCTGTTGCGCTTGCAATAGGTATAGGCATACAGAATTTTCCCGAGGGTTTGGCGGTTTCAGTACCTCTTAGACGAGAAAAGATATCACGCCGGATGTGCTTTGTTTATGGTCAATTTTCCGGAATGGTAGAGCCAATTTTTGGTGTTCTCGGAGCACTTCTTGTAGTGGCTATGCGTCCCATTCTACCTTATGCGCTCGCCTTTGCGGCCGGAGCGATGATTTATGTAGTAATTGAGGAGTTGATTCCGGAGGCACACGAAAACAAGAATATAGATCTGGCCACAATGGGTGTGATTGCGGGCTTCATAGTGATGATGAGTTTGGATGTGGCTCTTGGTTAACGGCTTTGGTGGGAAAGATAGTAACAAGTTCCGGCAAAGCACTTTGCTTCTGCTTGAGAGAGGCGTTTCAGGGGTTAATCTCGAATCGAATTTCGATTTGAGATTCCGATATCCCGCCTTCTCATCAAGTTAAGGAAGAAAGGCTGCCCTTCAAGAAAGACTGCGATTCTCCAAAAATCAAGATGCGTAATGGTTTTTCATATGAAACGATGCTTGCTGTTCATGGATTAGCTGGGACATGACGGGTGGGAGCTGCCTGCTCTGTCCGCAAGCTTGTTGAAATTTTTCAACTCGAAGCGTATCTCTCTTGCATTGCCTCACCAAAGAGACAACGGGGTCCAAATAGACCGGTTCCCGGCTTGCTCCGTCAAACCCCGAATTCCCTTTCAAACAAAGCTAAAACGATAATCCCGAGCATCAACAATGCCGCTGAAACAGCATGCAGCGAAAATCATCACTGCACTGGTCGATCTAATCGAGTATGGATTGTTTGGATGTCAGCCCGATCGTCAAATACGACTTTGAAATCAATCAACTTGCCTGGGAAATAAGAGCATGAATTAAGTAGAATGCCAATGTCAATCCAGCACAGCGATTACAGCGAGGAAACATAGAACAACTCAGTTGGAACGACAACCCGGCAAGCAACTAACTAGCTCAAGCTATTCGCCCTCTTCTGATGCGCGAGCCAATAGCGCTAAGTACGAAAATAATAGTCAACACTATCACTATCGACGGACCTGAAGCCAGATTAGCGTAATAGGATACATAGAAGCCTACAACTATGGCAAAGGAGGCAATAACTACCGAGAAAAGGATGATTCTACCTGGTCTTCGAGAAATTTGGGACGCGGCGGCGCCAGGAGTAATCAGGAGAGCGAGCACCAGCACTACTCCCACTGTCTGAATTGCGCTCACCGTGGTTAAAGCGAGAAGTACCAGAATGATGTTCCGAACCAGGTGGGGAGAGAGGCCTATGGCTGCCGCATGGGCCGGATCGAACGATGCTGTCAAGACTTCTTTGTAAGAAAGAGAAATTCCCGCTATCACCACGCTAGCCACCAGTCCCATGATGATTAAATCTTCCTTGGAAACGCCCAGTACGTTGCCGAACAGTATATGGCTAAGATCGCTGGCGCTCGCCACCTTACTCAAGAGCAAAATCCCGAAGGCAAAAAATCCAACAAACACAACGCCTATCGCTGTCTGCTCACCCACTAAGCCATAACTGCTTATCAGGCTAATTCCCACAACAACTAGAAGCGAAGCAGCAAGAGCCCCCCAAAAAAGGTTGATACCCAAAACATAGGACAACACAATTCCCGGCAATACCGAGTGGGATATCGCTTCTCCCATAAACGACATTCCCCTCCAAACCACAAATGCGCTCAATACCGCGCAAGAAAGAGAGGTTAGTAATCCGCCTAACAAACCTCGAAGCATGAAGCTATACCGTAGAGGTTCAACTAGGAATTCGAGGATTTCTCCCAAGGTTGATAGTCCTTATGGAATTCAAAGCCATAGGCTCTTGCAATCGTTTGAGGAGTGAGAACTTCCTTCGGCGGACCATCCGCAATTATCTTCCTGTCTAAAAACAAAGCTCTTGTGAAATGCACCACCAGTACTCCTAAATCGTGAGTACTCACAATAACAGTTTTATCCTTGGCACTCAATGCTTCCAGTGTGTGAAAAATCATCTCCTGAGTATGAAGGTCAACATGATTCAGTGGCTCATCAAGTAGCATCAGATCGGCATCATGTGCCAGGGTTCGGGCCAGCATCACTCTCTGCCTTTCGCCACCTGAAAGCTCACCCACTCGCCGATCCGCTAAATCGCAAATTCCCATGGATTCCATTGCCGATTCCACCGCTTCCCTATCCACGGCTCCAGGACTTCTGAACCATCCCAAATGCACGTACCTGCCCATCATCACTACTTCCCGGACACTAATTGGAAAGTGCCAGTCTACAGTACTGCTCTGAGGAACTACGGCCACACGGTGCAAGCACCTTGCCACAGGGTGACCAAACACCCGAATCTCGCCACGCTCAAGTTTTTCCAGGCCCAGGATGAGTTTGAACAAAGTGGATTTTCCGGCACCGTTAGGACCCACAAGAGCCACTCGTTCCCCCGAACTGATATTTAGCCAGATATCGCTAAGCGTTTCCTCTCCTGATTGCTCGTAACAATGGCTAACTCCCTTAAAACTCAGAACAGTTCGAACATTCTCAATCGTAAGGTCGCAGCTCCCTCCATAACTAAAACCACGGTTAGACACCCCTGCCGGCTATCCTCCTTCTCAAGAAACTATCGTAATAGCATACACTGTATCGAAGCCACTGCTGGACTCCCGTGGAAGCGGTCGTCCTTCACCTCATCTAAGGTTTTCTTGATGAGGAGGTATAGTCTTTATCTGCACTTTCCAGACAATATCCACAAGGGACTTTGAACTTCTCAACCTGCCATGTATCAAAGAATTGGCTCATCGAATCTGTGTAGTCAGCCTCCATGGAGGGTTCCGGCCCTCTAGTTCAGCATAAACACCATAGCAGCGACATGATTTAGCCGGCCCCAGATAACAACGTGCAAAAATTTTGTAACATGCCCTACACCTTTCCAAGTATGGAAAAGGATCGCAAAAACTGCAACCCTAGGAAAGTCATCCTCATCTTTTTCAGAATTCTATGGCGAAACGAAAGCAATAATCAACTGGTACCGCAAGAATTGCATCCTGTGAATATAAAGTATTGACTCTCAAGGCGGAATGTCCTTCATGAGATGTATATTTGGGGCTAAGTAATTCCCAAGTGCCAAACAAACTGCCCCAGAGTACTCAAGCTTCCGCTTGATGATTCCACACAAATTCATTCAGGAAGGAACTGATCGATACAACACATCTGCGCACAAATCGGCAAAGATAAAAAAATTTTGCTTCGATGCCCCTTTCGCTGCTGAACATAAAGCTCGTATCGGGTTTCTCATGCATGACAACGATTTATATGACGGTGTTGATTCCAGATAGCTTGTGCTCGGACGTACAAGTCAGGTATTGAAAGCCATCGGAAGGCAGTACATCTGTACCCTCAACTTGGATATGATGCCCTGGAAAGTTTTTGCTTCAGACTTTGATTTCAAGAGAAGCACATCAAATCCAACATGTTCGACAAAGATCAGTCGAGTCGTCTACTCGGTTTCAAGTTCCAGAAAACCCGGAAGCCAGGGCTGGACTTTGCTCCGCCTTATCCCTTCAGACGCGATGTCTATTTGAATCGAATATGTGAAAGTGATGATTCCATTTAATCTCACAGACTAAACTTTTTTGCCATCACGTTCTCCTCATCCTCCCCTACGGGAGGAGTATTAATCAGTGGCAAGTGCCATCCTTAATACCCCCACATGCCACTGCCAGCCAGGGTGCTTACCACCCCCGCTGGTGTGATCTTCCGTATGCGATAGCTGTTTGTATCTGCCACATAGATATTGCCGTCGAAGTTCACCGCTACGCCGGTGGGGTAGTTAAACCGTGCCTCACTGCCGGGGCCGTCTCTATAACCCTCCGTACCGATTCCGGCCAGGGTGCTTACCTCCCCCGCCGGTGTAACCTTACGTACGCAGTGATTAAGCGTATCCGCCACATAAATACTGTCATCCGAATCCACAGCCACGTCGGTGGGGAGGTTGAACTGCGCTTCTGTGTCGATACCATCTTCATAACCCTTTTTGCCGCCAGCCAGAGTGCTGACCGCACCCCTTGGTGTGATCTTTCGGATGCGATGGTTGAATGTATCTGCCACATAAACATTGCCGTCAAAATCCGCCGCTACGCCGATGGGGGAGTTGAACTGTGCCGTACTGCCGAAGCCGTCCTTATAACCTTCCTTGCCGTTGCCGGCAAAGGTGCTTACCACCCCCGCCGGCGTGATTTTCCGAATGCAGTGGTTAAATGTATCTGCCACATAGACATTGTCATCTGAATTCACAGTTACGCTATAAGGGCTCATAAACCGTGCCGCGCTGCCGGGGCCGTCCTTATACCCCTCCTTGCCGTTGCCGGCAAGGGTGCTCACCACCCCTGCCGGCGTAATCTTCCGAATGCAGTGATTGAGTTGATCTGCCACATAGAAATTTCCGGATGAATCCACGGTTATGCCGAGGGGGCAGTTGAACTTTGCCGCCTGGCCTGTACCATCCTTATAACCCTCCGTACCGTTGCCGGCAAGAGTGCTTACTACCCCCGCTGGCGTAATCTTCTGAATGCAATGATTAAGTTGATCTGCCACATAGAGATTTCCGTTTAAATCCACAGTTACGCTATAGGGGGAATCAAATTGCGCCACTGTGTTGTAGCTTTCTTCCATTTTTTTCTCCTTAATCCCCCACAGGGAAAGGGAAAATCGAATTTTGGTTTGTTGGCCCCCCATGCATTTATCAGAACTGAGCGATGCTATCAGTTTGCGCAGGCCATCCTTGTCAAATCTGCAATATTCTGTGCCGTTCTAAACGACATACTGTCGTATTTGTTGCATTCGACATAATCGTATGAATTCCAAAACCACGGCTATCAGCGTCTGCACACAAGTTCCTCCCGAATAATCTCGCAGTCGCTTATGCAAATTGCTTCGGTATAATAATCGACCATTCACTCTAAAAATTCCGACCAAATTTCGTAATCCTCAGCACTTTCTTTCGTTTCCCAGTACCCAGACAACACCGTACCTAATGACTTCGATTTTGTCGATTTGAATGATGTAAGACTCGTCGACTGTATTAACTGTTCATTTCGCGCCATTATCATCGCTGCAGGCTACCAGATTGACAGCCTTGAAATCGCCGCATCCTTAACATGACCGGCTGCAATATAGCGGGTTTTACCATTTTGGCAGGATTTCGGATCACGGACATGAGAAGCCGGCCGAAGACCCTTGCCGCATATCATGGTCTCTGCCTGACTGCATCCCTCAAGAATACAAAGCCCACGAATAACACTGCGAAAACCCGACCTATCCCACGTTGAAAAACATGGCTGAACTCTCCTGGCTATTCCCCGTTGAGAGCCTCTACTATCAACTCCGTGTTGTACATAATGAAGTCAAAATAATTTGAGCCCCGCTCGCCGATTGGCGCCAAGGATTCCGCCAGCAATTCGACAATCCGAATTTCCCTACCGGATTCGGCCACCACGGCTTCAGCAAGTAATTTCATAGCCCTATCCGCAGAATCGCTGATAAAAATCGCACTGATCTCCTCTTCCTTCAGCAAATTCACCAGTTCTGCGATTTCGCGGGCGGAGGGTTCAGCCTGATCACTGAATGAATCGACAATGTGTCCAACAATCTCAAAACCATAATCGCGCGCGTAATAATCCATAAAGGGATGGCCGGTTACCAAACGTCTGCTTCCCTGGTCTAAGCTCATAGTCGCCTCTCGCACTCGGGCATTGAGCAAACTCAGCCGCTGCAAGTATTCTTTTTCGCGCGCTATATATACATTGGTTTTCTCCGGATTGACATCGGAGAGAGATGCCCGCATAGCTCGAATCCCAGCCATCATATTCCTCGGCGAGAGCCACAAATGCGGATTGAAGCCACCGTGCTCGTCGTCATCTGCACTCAGCATATCGACATCACTCATAATGGAAACCAACACTCCATAATCCAAATCCTCAAAAGCATCGCTTAGCTGATGTTCCAAGCCTAAACCATGAATAAATACCCGATCGGCAATTTCAATCGCTGCAAAATCCCCCGGGCCAGGTTGATATGAATGAGGGTTAAGCCGCCGTGGCATCAGCACCTTTATATGCGCATCATCGCCGGCAAGTGCTTCGCACAACTCGCCGATGAAACTTGTGCTTGCAACCAATCTCAAATCGTTCCCTTCTTCCACTCCCGAAGCGAGGAGAGACTGCATTCCTCCCATTCCGAGAAACAGCAGTACTAAACTGAGTCTGGAAACACAGCAACTCAAGCGCCACCTTCCCAGTCGTTTGAGTCGCGATTTTCTGAATTCAATTATCAAGGTATTCCATAAAAGCATCCGCATAGTTCTCCAATTCAAGTAAAGCAGCCGGCTGCACGAGTTGTTTATTCAAATTGACATAGCCTGCCAGACTCGGAAGTGCAACTCCATCGACAAGGGATTTTGCACAGAGAGCGGATCCGAAACTGGTTGCTTCCTCGAGGGTTGTAACATAAATTGGATTATCCGGGAGCAAGGCTCCAAGCAGGGCTAGATAGTTCTTGTTGTGCCTGAAACCGCCTTCAATAAACATCTTTGTCCCCGGCACCAAACCTACCCTTCGCAGCGCAACTCTGGTTTGAATGGCAAGTGACAAGTTGGCTAGTGCAAAACCTCTCAAATAGTTTTCGAAAACCCTGGGCCACTGTTTCTCTTTCACTAAATCATCAGCGAGAAAAACCTCACCTTCATCAATCACCCTGGCCATTGAGTTCGGGAATTGACCTGTACCGGGCATGAGGGTGGGAAAGATGAAAGATTGCCGTTCCTTCAAGATACTGCTGTACATAGCAGGATCGTAAACAGGCCAGTCTGAGCGCCCATGTCGCTTCATAAGTATATTGCTGTAGAAGGAGTATTCCAGCCCCCCCAGCAGAATCGAAGTTTTCACCGGATCACCTTGATAGGAGAGGTTGTAGTAAACCATCTTACCCAGCTCTTCTGTAGCGAATTCCACAGTTTTGACGGGATGCATAGCCACACACCAAGTACCAGTGGAATTAAGCAGGAAGTCCTCTTTCTGACTAATCAAATAAGGAATAAGCGATGCATTGGAATCATGTATTCCCAGAGTTACCAGGGTGTTCGTCGCCAGCCCCGTTTCAGACGCCACCGCAGCGCTGATACATCCAAGCCCATCGTGCGGAAGTCCTGGACTTTCTGGCAACATATCCCTTATACCGAGTTTATCAACCACAAAGGACCATTTGTTTTTGCTGTAATCCCACAGAAAAGTGTGGCAACCAGTATATGTGATATCAGCCGAAGCAACTCCGCTTAGCAGATAGGAAAAAAACTGGGGAAAGAACAAGACATGAACTGTTTGCTCAAAATCCTCCGGCCAATGTTCTTTTTGAAACCAGAGAAGTTTCCCAAGGTTGATAAGCGGCTTAATCTCCGCCGTCGCAGTTAAGCGCTGTAATTCATGCACATCTCCCATCGTCGCCCAAAACCTCTTATGGACTCCGACATCTACTTCATTCGTATACGCAATCGGCGGAAGGCTGGGTCTTCCATCCGCACCTACACACACAGCAGTGGCACCTTGGGCACTTACAGTGATTACCCGTATTGGGAAACTGCGCCCGAATTCCTTCAGCTCTCCCAAAAACCACTTGAAAATTGCATCCACATCCTCGACATCAAATCCCTCAACTCTGATAGTTCCGATTTCCCTAATTCTGAACGCAAGGTGTCTCATTTCATCATCGTAAACGACAATTTTTTTATTGGTTTTTCCGACATCCAACGCAATAATGGCATATTTCATAAGTTCATCAGCGGTAGAGTGGACCCAAAACACTGCAGGCTCGAAAATCCGCGCCTTCTTTGTCCATGCCAAAATGGTTCCACACGACCGGTCGGAAGAGTTCATCCTCATCGACATTGTGCATAGAAACTGGAATTCTCAGCATCGAAGCCAGAGTAATTAAATCCGCCCCTATATGCCCATAACTGATAGCTCCATGATTGGCACCCCACGCCGCCATCATGGCATAAACATCTTTGAAATTACCCCTACCGGTTAACCGGGGGGTAAACCAGGTTGTAGGCCAAGTGGGGTTTGTTCGTTCGTCCAGTTTCCGGTGAACCATATCTGGAAGTTCCACCGTCTGCCCTTCGGCAAGCTGAAGAACCGGTCCCAGATTTTTAACCAAATTCAGACGGCTCATCGTTACTGGCATGCCGCCGCGGGTAAGAAAATCAGTTGAATAACCGCCTCCCTCGAAATAGCCAAGATCGGCTGGACAAAAATTGGTAGCTTTGACGCAGGCCTCCGCCTCGGCCTCAGTGATTTTCCAAAATGGCTTGATAGCGGGCCTGCCATCAATCGACTGCTCGCCAGTACCGTCCAGGCAGGTTGAACCCGAATTGATTAGATGAATCAAACCAGCCGAGGCAGGGTCGCTGAGTTCGCAACCTGTAACCCGTTTAACAGCATCGGAACTCCAGTAGGTACGAACATCGCTAAAAATCTGAGCAGTATTGGTAAGCAAATTGCCGAATAGCATGCTAATCCCATTGAGCGTATCGTTCTCCGTAGCGAACGCATATGGCTGGCGGAAACCACACCAGTCGAAACTGCTGTTCAGCATGGTTTCCATGAAGTCACCATTGGGCATCCAGTCCGTCCAGTGACGCTGTCCCTGAAAACCACCAGCGATGGCATTATGGCCGAGAGCCTCCTCACTGAATCCAAGTTCATCGAGTACAGGATTGCCGCTCATTAAATCCTTTACTATTAGGGTCATCTTAACTGAAACGTCCCACTCAGCTTCCTTCTCGCTATCGCTGTGTCGCCTGGCGATATCATTCGGATCCATCCCCATCTTCAAATTTTGCTTCACCCAGGAACGGGCAAGCTCATATTCCCGTGGATCGAAAATGTCCTTGTTTATGCGTCTGCTCAGCTCGCTCATATCAACATATTCGTTGCGCATCCCAAGATAATCCTGGAAAAAACTCTCGTCCACGATACAGCCAGCGATTCCCATCGAAACTGAGCCCACCGATAGATAGCTCTTACCCTGCATCGTAGCAAGCGCCACACCGGCTCGAGCAAAACGGAGAATTTTTTCCTGTACATCATCCGTTATGCTGACATCATCCGAATCCTGAACTTCCCTGCCATAAATCCCAAACGCGGGGATTCCCTTTTGGGCATGGGCGGCAAGTACAGCTGCCAGATATACAGCTCCGGGTCGCTCGGTGCCGTTAAACCCCCAAATAGCCTTGGGGGTGTTCGGATCCATGTCCATAGTCTCCGAACCATAGCACCAACAAGGTGTAACCGTCAGCGAAACCCCCACTCCGGTTCTTTCAAACTTATTCTGGGCCATGGCTGCCTCAGCCACACCCCCTATGCAGGTATCAGCCACAACACATTCAAACGCCGATCCATCAACATATCTCAGATTCGACGAGATAAGCTTGGCAGCCGCTCTAGCCATTTCCATTGTGCGATCCTCAAGACTCTCGCGAATCCCACCCAAACGCCCATCGACCGTGGGACGGATGCCGATTCTGGGCCGCTCCCCGCGATACCGCCATTTACCAATTTCAGCCTTCTTGAAAACCATTGTAACCTCCAATAATCGGCGCCTTGGCAGAAAGATAATCCTCCGACTCATCATTCCATATGCCCTTGTTTCCGGCGCATATCGTTGCCAAATCCGCCCAGAATTCATCAGAATCACCGAGCCGTTCAAAGTCATCGATTGCGGTTAAGGGCAAATTTACGTTCGTGTATATAAGTTTCTTGCCACCTGGAATTTTCGGCAAATTGAGTGTGGTTTCAGAAACTGCGTTAAGTCCGCCAACATGAGTAATCATAACAGAAGGGTTTACCCTGCCCTCCTTCATCAGCTCAAGGGAAATCCTCATATCTTCGATGTTCCCACCACTGGTGCCGACGATATGATGAGCCGAGTAATGCATGGCGTAGAAGTTTATTCTGGCTGAAAATTCGGCATTCGTAGGGCCGGCAAAGAAATTCAT
>UWYT01000269.1 GCA_900608495.1 Olavius algarvensis spirochete endosymbiont
ATGAGCCGCTTGGGGGGGAGGGGGGATTCAAGGGAGTAAGTCGTTTGCTTTGAGAGTATCGTCAATAGTAGCAAATAATCTTTTCTGCTTTGATAGTGGTAGTTGTTGAATCTTTAGCATACGTTTTACAATTTTGAGGCTTAGCTCTGATTCATTTTCCGATTCGATGCCGAGCAATACACTGGGTGTTACATTCAAAGCACTACAGAATTGAATCAGGACTTCAGAGGTCATGCGGATCCTGCCTCTTTCATAGGCCGAAATCACTGATTGTATAAGGTTCATTTTCTGAGCAAGTTCAATTTGAGTGTGTCCACGTTTTTTACGCAATTCTGCTAGTCTTTTTCCTAAAGCAATGGTGTTTTTTTCTTCGGCAGACAGGTTTCTCAATCGCGATACTCTTGGCATGAAGAGAAAGTATAAAAGGATGTTGACAATATAGTATGTAATATGTTATATTGGTTTCCGTTAAAACCTCTTGACACACTTTTTCAAAGTCCCGCTTTTAAGCGGGCAAGAGACTGAAAACCGT
>UWYT01000259.1 GCA_900608495.1 Olavius algarvensis spirochete endosymbiont
GTCTCTCTCTTTTACCTTCAGAATTTTTCCCCCCTATTGGATCATCAGGATCAAAGAAAATAGTGGAGCCTGATCCCGAACCTCCATCATACCCTTTCCGACGACTTCTAGGCCTTGCGCTATTCCCTCTTCTTGTTTTCTTTATTACGTGACGCTTTTCCGAATCCTCTAATTTCCCAACTAATTCCTTACCTTTGGGTTTACCTTTAATCTTATCCAAGGCTTTTTCGGTTTCTCGTACAAAATCTTTATCTCCCTTGATTATTAGCTCCATCCCCGTCGGGTCGACATACTTCACGGAGTTGTTGCTCACATAGGCATAC
>UWYT01000313.1 GCA_900608495.1 Olavius algarvensis spirochete endosymbiont
GGCGGGGAGGTCAAACTGTGCCGTGTTGGCGGTTCCATTCGCAAAAGCCGCTGTGCCACTGCCGACAAAGGTACTTACCACCCCCGTCGGCGTGATTTTCCGGATGCGGTGGTTGTTACCATCTGCCACATAGACATTGCCTCTTGAGTCCACAACCACTCCGGTGGGGGTATTAAACTGTGCCGTGCTGCCGATGCCATTCACAAAATCCGCATCGCCACTGCCGGCAAGAGTGCTTACCACCCCCGCCGACGTGAT
>UWYT01000257.1 GCA_900608495.1 Olavius algarvensis spirochete endosymbiont
CCGTGAAGTATGTCGACCCGACGGGGATGGAGACCCATATATTCTCTTTGACAGTTACACCATTGCATCGGCATCTATTCATTGCTGTACAAGATTCCGATGGAGAAATTACAACCAGAGGGTTGTATCCTGAAAGTCGGGGTCAGGCAGTTAAGGATATTGCGACTGGAGATACTCAAGGTTCAGAAGTTAGAACCAATGATCCCGTTGAACTCGAAGTGGCTACGAAGTTTTTTAATGGTGAAAAACTGCCAGCTGGCGCAAAGAGTGAAGGAAGTATCAGCCCTCCATCCGGCATGCCTGAATATGCGCTCGACAGTGCTGTGCTTGAGAGTGCAGACAGTTATCCTGTAGATGAAAACCCGTATCATGCTACTCGAGGCCCGAATAGTAACACCTTTGTTGACGATGTTATTGAAGGTGTGGGAGGAGTGATGCCAGATGTTGATAAGGCAACTCAGCAAAATTGGGGAGAGACTAGCATTCAGGAAAATGATTAGAGGGTGGCAGCAAATGAATAAGATATTCAGAGTTCTTTATACTTTGAATATCGGAATTATAATTCTTGGCTTGTTGATTGGGGTGATTAGCAGTTGGATCGTTTATCAATGGGAGTTTCTATTTTATATACTCCACGTTATATTTATATATGTGCTGGGGGTGAGCTTTTCTCCGAGTTTTTTAATCTTGAATATTATCGGATATGTGAAAACAAAATCACCTATTTTCCTCGGGATGGGTATTTTTAGTCTATTATGGCTATCATATTCTGTGTTCTCACGGATTGTGTTTCATGGGCCAATTATATAAAAAAAGAGGAAGCTCTTACCTCACCCAATGCACAAACAATGCTTAACCCGCTGGCCATCAATTAGTCGGCACAAAATTCCTCGCGGGCTTAAGGCACGGCCAGTGCGGCGGCCCTTCTTTCGAGCTGGAATCTTCTAA
>UWYT01000294.1 GCA_900608495.1 Olavius algarvensis spirochete endosymbiont
GCAGGTGAATAAATCACTATATGTTATACAGGCCGATGCCGATTATTGAGACGGATTAGGGGCGTGTGGAAAAATTAAAAAATCCAGATTGTTTTCATTGAAAAGCATCTCCCGTATCTAGTATAGTTTTTGTGTTAAACATAAACGAATGCAAAGGAGCCTCAAATGAGAAAGATTTTCATTTCCCTGGCTGTTGTTTCAGTCGTAGTCGGAGCAGCCTTCGCCGAAGAAGGCGTTCTGATCGACTTCAACGAGCTCGTGGACGACTATCAGGGACAGCATCAGGCAACACTATGGGATTACAGTTCGATGGCGGATGCCAGATTTTCCGAAGAGCAGAAAGCTGAGATGAACACCTCCCTATACGTTCCAAATTGGGATGTGGTTTTTTCCAGTTCCTCCAGAACCGTTACGACTGAACGTTTTTCCGATGTGCTTCTTGCCACAGTTGGGGGCAGTTCGCCACAGTTTGCTGGCAACCAGGTGATGGGAGTGCGCGTGCATTATCCAACGGGAGCTTTCAATTCTTATGCATGGGTGAAACCCCCGTTTGAGATTCCCATGTACGCCACCAGCGACTTAATAGAAGACGCACCCAGGGGTGAGCAATTTGTCGGTTTCGGCACACTGCGGAATGTGGGTGTAATCAAAGACATCAAGGTGAATGTTTATGGATTGAATTATCCAATGGGTATGGCGATTGTTTTAAGAAATGAAAATCGGGAAACCCAGCAGTATCCGCTTGGCCACCTTGAATTCTCAGGTTGGAGGGAACTTTCCTGGGTGAATCCAAACTACATCACTGATGTTAGGGATAGGGAGATCAAAAAACTTCCGCTTTATCCTAGAAGTGCTCCATCTATAGCCCTAGATAGTATAGAGTTCTATCGAGATGCAGCTCAGCAAGGTGGCGATTTCCTGGTGTACGTGAAGGACGTAGTGGTTACATACGATCAGGCCATATTAGAGGATTTTGATGCCGATTTAGACCATGAGGGAATTTGGGGCATCTTGGAGAAACGAGAGGATGATCGGTTCAAAGTCGAATTGCAGCGATTGGGTGACAGGCAGGTGCTGAACTACATAGAGGAGCAGAAGCAGCACAAAGACACCGAAGAAGCTTCAGTACAATAGGGAAAAAACAGAACTTAAATAGGGCCCGACCCCCGCGTCGGGCCTATGACATACTTCGATGATTAGTTAGAATTCACTCAAGAAGGGTGGCTAGCTCAGTTGGTTAGAGTACGTGCTTGACATGCACGGGGTCGCTGGTTCGAATCCGGTGCCGCCCAAAACGGATTTTCCGGAGTGTCCATATATCATTCGATTGTTCTTAAGCGCTAATCTGCTGTTTTTGGAGCGAGCGTCGATGTAACGATAGGGAACACTCATCCAATTGCACTTTCATAGACGCCTCTTCACAGGTATATATCTTGTGCAATTGTGTCGCAACGGGTATCATTGGCACCAAAAATAACCGAAGGGGGCCACTATGGGCCAACGGGGTGAACTCTATAGCACCAGAATATTTATCGATGACGGCCAGAAGACTTTCTTTTTCAATGTGAAGGAGAACCGTTATAATGATCGTTACTTGAACATTGTCGAGAGCAGGAAAACCGAACGGGGGTTCAAACGCTCGTCGCTAGTGGTGTTCGATACTGATATCGATAAGTTTCTAATCGTTCTTGAGAAAACGATGGAGGATTTTCGCAACGAAACAGGAAGTCCCGAGATAACCTTCACAGTGGGTAGCGGTAGACGAGAGTACTTGTTGCATCAGCTTTCAAAGGGGCGTCCGGCACTTCATTTAATCGAGAAGCGGGAAGATGCCACGGGCGCTCGGCGCGAATCACTTATACTGCCAGCCGATTCGTTTGATGTCTTTCTCGAAGCACTGAAGAAGGCAGTGTCCATGATGGAAGTAGTTTAGCCAAACCCTGGTCGAATAAGCTTGTAGGCAGTGAAGTATAATGGATCAACACGGGGAGAAAGGGTTTCTCAAACGCATTGAAATGGTTGGCTTTAAATCCTTTGCCGATCGAACTTCTATTGAGTTTGTGGACGGTATTACTGCCTTGCTGGGTCCGAATGGCTGCGGGAAGAGCAATATAGTCGATGCCATTAAATGGGTTTTGGGGGAGCAATCGGTTCGGAATATGCGGGCCGAACGCATGGAAGATGTCATCTTCGGTGGCAGCGAGAAACGTAAAGCTCTAAGCGCAGCAGAGGTTACCATTACTATTACCAATGACAGGGGGCTGCTTGAGGTTGAGCGACCGGAGATAGCTATAAAACGCCGAATTTTTCGAGATGGAGAGAGTGAGTATTTTCTAAATGGCTCCCCCGCGCGACTCAAGGAGATTCGAGAACTTTTCCACGATACTGGAATAGGCAAATCCGCATACTCGGTGATGGAACAGGGTAGAATCGACCAGGTTTTGTCCAATAAGCCAGAAGAACGACGCTGTCTTTTTGAGGAAGCTGCGGGAATCACCAAATATCGTATACGGAGAATCGAGGCGGAGCGGAAACTGGCAAAAACGAAAGAAAATATGGAGCAGGTTGAAGGCATCTTGCATGAAGTAGGGCGTAATTATGAGTCGCTCAAGAAACAAAGCGAGAAGGCTCTGGAATATCGCCGATTGCAAAGAACAATTTTTTCTCTCGAAAAAGATTTGAAGTTAATCAGGTTGTGGGAGCTTGAGTCGGAACGAGACAGGAAAAAGGAAAGATTTCAATTGCACCAGGAAAAACGCTCGGGACTCATCAAAGAAATCGATGAGATGCAAGCAGCACTGATCAGTGAACAGAATTCTGTCGATAGGATGAAATCGAGACTGATAGAGTGTCGGAAGACACTCTATGGGATGGATTTGAAAAAAGAAAACCAGGAGGATCTGGCTCGTGACATTAAAGAATGGCGAAATGAATCCGAAGGAAATTTCAATATCATTAAAAGAAGAGAACAAAATGTACTCGATGTAGTTCACTCACTTGAAAAATCGAGAAAAAACAGGGAGAACGAACTGAATTCTTTCCGCGGGCGATTGTGTGAGATAGAGACAAGTATTGGCAGTTTGGTGGAAGCTATCGAATCGACAGAGCGACGACTTGGAGAAAATGCCTATGAAACTAAGAAGATAAGCAAGGAACTTGATGCGCAGGAAAGACGCGGCGAGGAAATTGGGGAAAGGCTTAGGACGATAACAGACGACATAGTATCTGAACTCGATCGTGGGTTAAGAGATTTGGACTACGATACACAACGTGATTTGGAGAAGTTAATCTTCAAACTAATAGACGAATTACAAATCCGTGCTGAAGAAAGTGGCAGATTGTTGATTGACAAAAAGAATTGGACCAACCCTGCCGAAATCTTAGAACCTCTCGAACGTGGAGCCGAGGATTTTCTGGGATTGAAACTTTCCATGGAGGAATTGAAACACTTATTCAATGAATACAGACAGTTCGAAACGCATTTTTTAGAGGAATTTCTGGCGCCGGAAGGGATTATAGCAAGGAAGCGGGAATTAGATGAAAAAATTGTCGATTCGATAGGCCGGATGAGGGAATTAAGGAGGAAGCTGGACTCGCTGTCTGATGAAAAAATCGACCTGGAGGCGGGAGTCGACAGAAAACGCAGCGAACTTGAAGAATTGAGGGTGGCTCAAGCCCGCATCAGCACCCAAACAGACGCGGCGAAGGATTCGTTGTCTGCCTTAGCCCGGGAGATTGATTCGGAGAGCATCAACTTAGAGCAGATTCGAGAGCAACTTGACTCCGAGAAATCTCGTATCAAGAGCTTGGATATGAAACTCTCAAGTATTTCGTCGCAGGAAAAAGAATTAGAAAACGAAGAAGCTGGATTGCGGCGCGAAATGGCTGAGCTTGAGGAAGGGATGAACTCGAGAAATGAAGAAGTATCCAATCGAAAGAACAGTTTGGAGAAGCTTAGCATCCGAAGAGATGAAGCACAGCTGGAAGGTGAGAAGATTCGTCTTGAAATAAACTACAGGGACGAAGAAATAGAAACTCTTCTCAAAGACTTCAGAAACCTATACTCAAGAGATTTAACAGATTTTGCCAACGATGCCGCTATGCAGTCTCCAGAGGAAATCAAAGAGGTTCTACTAGCCTCTAAGGCGGAATTGAAGGAGCTTGGGCAGGTGAATCTGATGGCTCCTGAGGACTTTGCAGAGGTATCCGAACGCTATGGATTCCTTATTGGTCAATTTGAAGACTTAAGAAAGGCGAAGAACAACCTTGCTGTAGTTACCGAGCAATTAAGACAGGAATCTGAAAATCTCTTCCTTCAAACCTATGAAGCAATAAGGGAACGTTTCCATGAAACATTTCGCCTGCTCTTTGGTGGGGGAAGAGCTGAGATTGGCTTAGTAGACCGCGAAGACCCGCTCAATTCGGGACTGGAAATCTATGTTCAACCGCCTGGGAAGAAACTTGAAAACATTTCATTGCTGTCAGGTGGTGAGCGATCGCTCTGTGGCATCGCCCTTATGTTTGCCACGTTTCAAGTAAAGCCATCGCCATTTCACATATTGGATGAGATAGATGCGGCCCTGGACGAGGCGAGTATACAGCGTTTCGTCAACTTGCTGGTTGATTCTGGTAGGGAAAGTCAATTCCTGCTTGTTACCCACAACAAGAGAACCATAGCATGTGCCAGCAGTTTATTGGGAGTCACAATGCAGGAATCAGGCGTTTCAAGTATTATAACTCTGAGGCTGGATGGACAGGAGCGCAAAAAAGATGAAGAACCCATTAAGGTTGGTTAGTGGAAAAGGTCTGAAATACATACTCAGTAGTTTTTTTTTGGTGACGCTCGTATCGATAATATTGATTGTCTTAGTGATATCCGGAAGAGAACGGAAGGCTGTTAAGGAGGATGTCGAAAATCGTAAAAGGACGGATAGAGCCTTGATGGATAGCTTAGGATTTGGGATGGAAGATTTTTATCGTGAGAGTAGGGATATGCAAGATGGAATAATCTACCCACTTAGGCAACCGCGTCGTTTTTGGAGCAGGGAAGTGGTGGACTCATATTGGATCGATCCTGCTGAGGCAGGTTTGCAAACACTCACAGAAGATAACGACAAGTTGATTCTTGAGTCTCTAGATGTATTGGAAGAAAAGCAACCTTGAATCGGGGATTGAAACTATTTCCAAACAAAGATGCCTTTCGCGTGGCCTGGCTGCCCTTATTGACGTTAGGCATTTCGATTCTGTTTATTTCCTGTGCGTCTCAGAAGCCTGAAGCAGACGAGATTGAAGCCTCTTCATCTCAGGAGGAGGGGTCTTCAATCCCCTCTGATGGTACTGACAGCAAATCTGGCGAAGATTCCGAGGGCGCAGACTTCGAAGAAGGTTTCTCGTCGCCGACATCGAAATCCCCCGCGAATGACGACGAATCTGATTCCGAAGCAGCTGAGACAGACTTCGCTGTTGCCGAAGACATTTCCGAAGCAGCT
>UWYT01000256.1 GCA_900608495.1 Olavius algarvensis spirochete endosymbiont
GACGAAGGTGAGGGCCTTTAGGAGCTTTTGCTGTCGATAATGCGGCATTATCGACAGCAAGGCGGTATCGGCTTGCAGGCTCTTAGATTCAACCCACAAGGCTGGTTTGTGGGGTTGGGGAGATTTGGCTAAAAGGCTAGTCTCTGCAAGCTGATACCTAAAGGCCCTGGATGAGCCGCTTGGGGGGGGAGGGGGGAGCCATTATTATGCTTTTGACTTTTCGAGTTTGAATCGGTGGTTTTCAATGATGATGTTCATGTGATGTACAATTGCTTTCTGATTAGACTCGGGGAGTTCTTTGATTTCCGCTAACTTTTTCAGCCACCTTTCATCTATCTTATCCAGCAGATCATTATTCTTTCTTTCAAAGAAATCCTGAATGCCTACTTCTAGAGCTTCAGCCAATATACTCAGTTTATTAACAGGAATTGAATTAGGTGAATTTTCATAAATATTGATCATCCTTTGGGTCAGGCCTGTTTCTTCAGCAAGTTTCCTCTGTGAGAGGTTTTTCAATTTTCGGAATCTAACAAGATTTCGGCTGAACAATTTGCTTACTTCCACATCTATATTGTAAATCAGGAGATTTTCTCTTGACAGTATTGATACTTTAAATGCATTATTACGGATGAGTAAAATATCTGAAATTTTACTTGACACACTTTTTCAAAGTCCCGCATTCAGGCGGCCAAGAGACTGAAAACCGTGTATCAAAGACTAAACTGAAACCGCTCTGTTAGAGCGGTGA
>UWYT01000251.1 GCA_900608495.1 Olavius algarvensis spirochete endosymbiont
GTCAAAATCACTACCTCCTGTGCCCGTATAGGGGTCAATCATCATTCCCTTATGATAGCTTATCCCATGTTCACCTTTGAGCTCACTCTTTCCCCAGAAATCACTTTGCTCAAACTTAATCAAAGCCGGATTATCGCCCACAAGCTCAGCTATTTCTTCCATATTTTTACCACTAGGAATTTTCACCGCTTCCATTTCTACACCAAACGTATCTTCAATGATATCTTCATAGCTCTGTCCCACTCTTTCGTTGACAAAATCAGCACTGTTATCAATCCCTTCTTTTGGATCATACCCTGCCCCAGTAAGTGAATTGGATGTGGAAAAGGCCATACAAGCTTCAGGATAGAGAACCTTCCCGTATTCTTTCTGAATAACTATACCATAACTACTGCCAACCGATAACGGTTTTCCAAGAGAGACAACCGTCGTAAGCATTTCACTCTCTCCCGTCGGGTCGACATACTTCACGGGGTTGTTGCTCACATAGGCATACCAGTT
>UWYT01000314.1 GCA_900608495.1 Olavius algarvensis spirochete endosymbiont
AAAATTTTACAGGAGGAATTATGTTTCAATCCACGCACCCGCGAGGGGTGCGACTCGTTGAAAATATCTCTAGCGGAATCGATGATAGCAGTTTCAATCCACGCACCCGCGAGGGGTGCGACGAGCTTGCCCCAGCCTTCCCGGCGCGCAGTTGCGTTTCAATCCACGCACCCGCGAGGGGTGCGACAACTCCTTTTTACCTTTTTGGTTTCGAAATTCTAGTTTCAATCCACGCACCCGCGAGGGGTGCGACACCAACCAGCTCAAAAT
>UWYT01000250.1 GCA_900608495.1 Olavius algarvensis spirochete endosymbiont
TTTTTCCAAGTGCTGACGCGCGAGTCGCACCCCTCGCGGGTGCGTGGATTGAAACTTAGCGTCGCCGGTGGATTGTCCCACGGGATGACGTCGCACCCCTCGCGGGTGCGTGGATTGAAACGTAGTTGTCGCGGTTCGGCTTGCTGTCTTTCTGCGGTCGCACCCCTCGCGGGTGCGTGGATTGAAACTATCATCGACTCGCCTTTGAGTAGCGGCGATGATGTCGCACCCCTCGCGGGTGCGTGGATTGAAACGAAGGTACGACCGTGCACTCGCGGCGGAAAAAAATGTCGCACCCCTCGCGGGTGCGTGGATTGAAACCGCTGGCCCGTGCTGATAACATCCAGCCATACCCGTCGCACCCCTCGCGGGTGCGTGGATTGAAACAACCAAGCGGGCGGCGCTGGTAGGCGCGTGTATAAGTCGCACCCCTCGCGGGTGCGTGGATTGAAACATAATTCCTCCTGTAAAATTTT
>UWYT01000333.1 GCA_900608495.1 Olavius algarvensis spirochete endosymbiont
ACCCCCGCCGGCGTGATTTTCCGGATGCGGTGGTTGTTAGTATCTGCCACATAGACATTGCCGGATGAGTCCACAGCCACTCTCTCGGGGAAGTTAAACTTTGCCTCTTTGCCTCTGGTGTCCACATGACCCGGTGTGGCTGTTCCGGCCAAGGTGGTTACCTCCTCCCCCGCCGGCGTGATTTTCCGGATGCGGTGGTTGCTTCTATCTGCCACATAGACATTGCCGGATGAGTCCACAGCCACTCCGGAGGGGCTGTGAAAGCGTGCCGCTGTGCCGGTGCCATTCGCATCACCCTCTGCGCGATCGCCGGCCAAGGTGGTTACCACCCCCGCCGACGTGATTTTCCGGATGCGGTTGTTGCTATAATCTGCCACATAGACATTGCCGGATGAGTCCACAGCCACGCCTTGGGGTCTGTCAAACTTCGCCGCTGTGCCGGTGGCATCCGCAAAACCGCTTGTGCTGCCGGCCAAGGTGCTTACCACCCCCTCCGGCGTGATTTTCCGGATGCGGCTGTTGAGTGTATCTCCCACATAGACATTGCCGGATGAGTCCACAGCCACGCCGCGGGGGCCGCTAAACTGTGCCGCTGTGCCGGTGCCATCCGCAGAACCCGCTGTGCCACTGC
>UWYT01000249.1 GCA_900608495.1 Olavius algarvensis spirochete endosymbiont
CTGTGCTTCTGTGCCGGTGCCATCCGCAAAACCCTCTGTGCTGCCGGCAAAGGTGGTTACCATTCCCATCGGCGTGAATTTCCGGATGCGGTGATTGCTAAAATCTGTCACATAGGCATTGCCGGATGAGTCCACAGTCACGTCGTAGGGGAGGTTAAATCGTGCCACAGTACCGGTGCCATCAGTATAACCTGGAGTGCCATCGCCAGCTATGGTGCTTACCACCCCCTTCGGCGTGATTTTCCGGATGCGGTGATTGCTAGCATCTGCCACATAGACATTGCCTTCTGGGTCCACAGCCACGTTGGAGGGGAAGAAAAACTGCGCATCTGTGCCGGTGCCATCCGCAAAACCCCTTCCACCCCTTCCACTGCCGGCTAAGGTGCTTACCACCCCCTTCGGCGTGATTTTCCGGATGCGGTGGTTGTATGTATCTGCCACATAGACATTGCCGGATGAGTC
>UWYT01000248.1 GCA_900608495.1 Olavius algarvensis spirochete endosymbiont
TATAATTGTAGACCAAATTCCAACAGCAATAAATTTGTAGAATTCCACACTAGTTTTGTTTTTTAATAATTTTGCAATCATGTATTCTTCACAAAAATTTTGTAAGCTTCTATGCCTAAGCTTTCAGCTCCTTTTATATCTTTGCTTTCACTATCACCTATCATAATTACTTCCTGTGGTTTTAATTTGAGCTTTTTCAAAGCTGTTTTAAACATTCTTGAATCTGGTTTTTCTGCTCCAACTTCTTCGGAAGTCACTAGATACTTAATGTAGTTACCAACTCCTAATTTTTGTAGTTTTCTTATTTGTATATTTGCAGTCATGTCACTAACCACACAAACATCTATCTTCAATTTTTTGCATTCTTCTAGAAATACTAACGCATCCCTAACAATTATCATGTTTTCTATAATGCTATCCCAATAAATCGTATCATATTCTGCGGCCAACTGCCAATTATTGTTCAAATTGAGTTCTTCGAACATTTCTTGAAAAGTAAATAGTCTTGAACGACAAGCACCAGCAGGACTCAATCTTTTAGTTACAATATCTCTTTTTCTGCGATAGAAATCAGCAAAATCATCAAAAGATATAGTGCTGTCGAAATGCTTCTTATAATGATAATAGCATTCTTTAATAGCTCTCAGATGACAACCATCATAATGATAAAGGGTGTTGTCTAGATCTATTAGGATACCTTTAACTTCACTAAGATCAATATTGGGGAATTTTATAACTTGTTCCATAGTTCAGGTTTTTTTGTGCATACAGCATCTAAACCTATGCTGTTATCTTGAAGAATTTTTTGAAACTCATAAGTTCTTTCTATTTTATGTTTCTGTAATTCCGGAGCAACAAGGCATAATTTGAAATTGGCGTCTTTCAATATTTGATAATTCTCTTTGTTCAGAGGCATTTTGGTAAAGCAGTCAATCCATACCCATTTTACTTTATCTTTAAAAGATAAGGCATATTCAATGGGTTCAAATTCTGAGAATCTAACAGCAAGGTTATCTGGGGTAAACCCTTCGATTTCACCTGAGATAGTTTTGTTTGAATAAGCTACAAAATATGGCATGGATAAATCCAAAAAGAACCAGTTTCTGTAATTATACTCTTTCATGAGATTGACGCACTGTAATTCTATGCCTTCTGTCTTCACGTTTAGAATCATAGTACCTTTGTGATTGTTAACATATTTGGCCAATAAGTCTTCAAACTTTTCCGGTAAATTTTCATGATGGCTGAAAGGATTGTGATGCAATATTAGATCGTTATTGTGATATCTGACATCAATTTCAATTCCATAAGAGAAATCAACATCCTTAAGATCTTCTACAGTATTAATTCGATGAGATATCACATTCATCATTGGAGGTTAGAAATATCCTCAATAATTGCAGATAGATTCATCCCTTTTAAAAACTTCAGATCTAAACTTATTGCAATGGGTGTTCTTTGATTTTTGCTTTTCCCCATTAAGCTTTGCAAGTGTATCAACAATAGTTGGAAGCGATGTCGCATCTTCAGTTATTCCCGTGCTTGAAGGTTTCGATACTATTTTAAGAATCCGTTGCTCTCCAAGCATAGCAATATAGTAACACGTTCCTTTGTGCCAGAGGCAAGGTATAAAGGTTGCTTAAAAGCATTCTTACCGAAAATTTCATCATCCCAGCTGGAGAGGAGTGTATATAACTATCGCAATAATTGCCCCAAGTTTATTGATTTGTTTCAGTACGTCTTGAATTGCGTCATTTAAGCAATACGCAATTGCAAGAAGCTTGATAATAGAGGCACCGTATTTCTCGAAGTTCTGAGAGGATGTCCACATTTGGGCCCCAGGAGTCGCCTCAATCTCAAGGTTCTTCAATGATTTCAGCTCTGTTTGAGAAGCCTTCTGATAGGAATCTTTTGTCTCCCGATATCGTCTACGTAAATTTCGATTCATCCAATCATATTTTCTTATGACATGCTTTTTCCATAATTGTCCTTAAAAGACGTATTTGGTCAACTTCCCTGAAGTTTCATTGTTATCTTCTTCTGTCCCATTTTTTTTCACTATCTTCCGTGATGGGAATTTCATAATTGAAGTAGTTTCAAAATTCTCTTTCAAGTCTGAGAATGAAGCCGCAGCGTTAAAAAATGGAAGCTCATTTCCTCTGATTCTCCCAAGTTTTTGAACTTCCACATATCCCTAAGACAAATGGAAAACTCTCCATATTCAGCTTGCTTCATCAGGTAGTTCCAACTACCTCCCGTTTCAAGATTAGAGAGTCTGAGTACCCATTCCACCTCCACTACTTTTCCAGTTTTTCATGGTAAGCCAACGCTTCGAAGGGCTTATTAACCTTATGTGGGGACCATTGAATAATCTGGCGTGGGAGCTTTCAGATCGGCCAGAATTTCATAGACGTATTAAGGCTATAATGCAAAATGGATATGAGGTAAGTGAAGAGAGCCTGATTATGAGAATGGAAGTCGGGGATTCTATAGGAAAGGCATTAAAATTCGGCAACTAGCAAAATTGCCGTGGCTCGCCAAAAAGCCGCCTTTTCGATGTCAAGACACTTCCAAAGCCGGGAATCCGGCAGGCAGATGGTAAAGATCTGCCCTTGAAAAACAATTGAAAGTAGCTATGGGCGGATTTAAGTTAGTTACCAGAATTCCGGTTTCATTCTCGGGGAATTTGGTGGAGGTGAAGGGAGTCGAACCCATGACCTCGTGAATGCCATTCACGCGCTCTAA
>UWYT01000247.1 GCA_900608495.1 Olavius algarvensis spirochete endosymbiont
TCATAAGGGAATGATGATTGACCCCTATACGGGCACAGGAGGTAGTGATTTTGACAATGTAAGAGGAAGCAAATCTACGGCTGATTTTGATGATAATACTGGAGGATATGTTTTTGAACCCAAAAAAGAGGAAGAGTAAGATCATTCTGCTGATACTGTGCATCCTTGTTCTCTCTCAAGGCTGCCTGTTTTCGAAAGATAAGATAGTTGGGGTAATTCTGAGGGAAGGGAGTCTTATCCTGCCCGAT
>UWYT01000244.1 GCA_900608495.1 Olavius algarvensis spirochete endosymbiont
CCAGGCTGACAGCTCACTTTCCCTTGACGCAGGCGCGAAATGGCTTCGGCCAGGAGTGAGGATTCGGCTTTTTCGATATCATTCAGCGCTGCATGCTCCAAAATGTGCAGTTCGGAACCAAGCTTTCCGAGCAAATAATTGTAGCTCTGCGAGACAGTTTTACTGTTCATTCCAACTCCTTTAAGCTCTGCCAGAATTTCCGGCAGTGGCGCCAGGCATCGCATAGGCTTCGCGTTTGGGGGTGGATTTTGCAGTATCTCTTCCTCGGTACGGTCGGCCAGCGAGTCAATTCTGTGGGAAACCCCTATGGTAAGCGCTTTGCCACAAATCGGGCAAAGCCCATTATGGGCCCTGGTTTCCTTTGGAGTAAGGCAAATGTTGCAATTGCGGTGACCATCCAAATGATATTTGCCTTCTTCGGGATAAAACTCAATCGTGCCGGCAAATCCTTCACCAGTTTTTAATGCGTGCAAAATTGCGAAGTAATTGATTTCCGTATCATAAACTGTAGCTTCTCGTGCGATTTTCCCTGGTGAATGGGCATCAGAGTTCGACACAAGGCGAAAACGATCAAGTGATGATAGATGCCAATTCATAGGAGGAGTAGAAGACAAACCGGTTTCCACGGCGAAAACACATTGTGCCAAGTCTCCATAGCAATCATCAATGGAATCAAAGCCAGATTTGGAACCCAACGCGGCAAACCACGGTGTCCAGATATGTGAGGGGATGAGATAGGTGTGTGGTCCTGTATCCAGGGATATTTCCAACAGATTGCGTGAATCCAATCCTAAAACAGGGCGTCCATTCGAAGAAATTTTCCCAAATTTTGATAGACGTTTCACTAACCTGTTGACTGTCCGCAAATCCGGTACAAAGACAAGATGGTGTATCTTGCGAACCTTGTTCCATTTTTTGTAAATAGTCGAAATCTCAACTTCCAGCATGAAACGTACAGGGTGGTCCAGGCATGCCCTGGGGGATATGGCATCAACTCTTTTTTGAAATTCAGGTTTCAAGCGGAACAGCCCGGCATCTTCTGCCGGAATTAACTTCTCCTCAATTTCCGCTAACCAGGCCGGATGGGTGAAATCACCCGTACCGATGACAGTAATTCCTTTCTTGCGTGCCCATAAGGCAAGATGCTCGATATCCGCGTTTTTGCTGCTTGCACGAGAGTACTTCGAATGAACATGGACATCCGCGTAAAAACACATAAATCTTAGGTTATTGTTTGTGGCTGACAGCAACAATGGTGTTTCTAACAGCATACAATCATGATACAGACGACACATCCTGGGGAGCTTGCTGCTTGTCGCGTTTTGTATAACACTGTGAAACAAGATGAGAATGGATTTTAGACTCCTGATAGTGCCATGTCTGTTAATGGCAGTGCTTGCACCCTCCTCGGCCGCAGAAAAAGACAAAATGCAGTTTTGGGATAAGCAGCAAAGAGGCGCCAATATTTTCAATGAGGAAATATCCGGAGATGATATAAGAATCGCGAAGGAATACGGTATTGCCTTTATCAGACTGGCCCCAGATAAATTTATAAGCGAGGCCCGAGATTTTTTGATAGGAGACGCTGATAATTATCAGGGCCTGGTTCCCAAAGATTTGAGAAAATTGAAAGGCATTCTGGATATGTTTCACGAGGAGAAGATGCCGGTGCTTGTCACGGTACTCAGTCTCCCGGGTTCGAGGTGGAGGCAGAACAATAACGGGAAAGATGATTTACGTATATGGAGAGATAAGAAATTTCAGAATCAGGCTGCAATGTTTTGGCAGGATTTATCAAGGGAAATATCCAGTCACCCGGCCGTTGTCGGTTTCAATATTCTGAATGAGCCCCATCCCGAAAAATTGTACTCGCAGGGAAATTTGAATAAGACAGAAGTTCAGAGCATGCTCTTTGATTTTTATGATTTAGTTATTGGTTCAATTCGTGAAGCTGATAAGAATATACCCATCATTCTGGACAGCTCCGCTTATGCAGACCCCGGGGCTTTTCAGCAACTTAAAAAGCATAAGGATAAGAAGGTGCTCTACTCATTTCACATGTATGAACCATATGCCTATACAAACAGGAAACTCAACGATGGCAAATTTCAGTATCCAGGGCTTGTTAACGAAATTTACTGGGATTACACAGCGTTAAAAAACTATATGAGCGACGTGCTTGCCTTCCAAAAGGCAAACAGGATATCAAACAATCGCATTTTAGTTGGAGAATTTGGCGGTCACAGAATGAGCAAGGGACTGCCTGGCTATTTTGAAGATTTGACAGAGTTCTTTAACGAGAATGGATGGCATTATGCGTTCTACGCCTTTCGTGAAGATACCTGGGACGGAATGGATTATGAGCTGGGAGATGGAAGAATGCCCTGGAGCTACTGGCAAGCTTTGGAAAGGGGGGATAAACCGGTTGTTGATAGAAATCCCGACACCCCGAGCTTCAAAGCAATCCTTGATTCAATGAAAAAACCGTAGTTGCAGAGAGTACATCTTGCTTGGCTATTTGAATTTGAATATCATTTCAAAACGCTGGGAGATGAGGCGTTCAAGTTGATATCCTTGGTGCTGGAAAGGTTGATGATTGCGAATCTAGTTGTAACTGTGCCCTTAGCTCAGGTTGGATAGAGCGTTAGGTTGCGGACCTAAAGGTCAGAGGTTCGAGTCCTCTAGGGCATACTTCATGGAGAGATGCGAGAGCGGTTGAATCGGGCGGACTCGAAATCCGTTGTGCCGGATTCCGGCACCCAGGGTTCGAATCCCTGTCTCTCCGATGGATTAAATGGAGTGGTGACCGAGAGGCCGAAGGTGTGCGCTTGGAAAGCGTATGTATCCTAACCGGATACCGAGGGTTCGAATCCCTCCCGCTCCGTATCTCCCCCCGTGTAAATATTGGGGGCCTGTGTATCATCGCCCAGCCCTTCAAGTCCGGCATGAGCCATCAGCAAACGGGGGAGCTGGCCTCTACTTCACGCATTGCATGATGTACCAGAAATGTCAGTGGCTCCAAAGGAACGATAGACAGAGCCCGCCGCCCAAACCGATCATGCTGCTGCCGACGAACACGAAAGGCGAGTCGGGGAGAAAGAGGAATCCGACACCGATCCCGATCAGCAAACCTCCGCCGATCACCAAGCCACTAACCTTCTTTTTGTCGTTGTCTGTCATATCAAACCTCCAAATTTGAATACTGGAGTGTAGCAATGGAATGAAAATATGTCCATCTTGAGCGCGGAAGAGAATCGGCCTCTACTTTGCGTATTGCCTCGGAAACTAGCCATATCGGCCTCAAAGTCCCGGATCGCTCCCTATTCGAGTTTGCCTAAAAGAGAGGGATAAGCCGGATTTTGACTGTTATCGGTCCAGAAAGACTTGAGATAAGGGACTTGAGATAAGGGACTTGTGATAGGGGACTTGTGATAGGGGACTTGAAATAGGGGACTTGAAATAGGGGACTTGAGATAAGGAATCAGAAGTTTCGGCATTTCTTTCCTGAAACTGGAATTCCCGTTGATCGTGTGGCGATGACTTCGCCAATTTTCCGGTTAGAGTCAGGATTCTAAAATTTTACTATGTAGACGTTTGGAACGATATATCTTTCCCGTTAAATGTGATCACGGGCACTCCTTTAGTAAACACCTGATAACAACGTACTATTACATAGATGTCAACTGTAAGTCATACAAAGTCTCATATGAAATGTGATATGTTTCAAATTATAAGTATATGTCATGGGATAACTTTTTGAAACATTGTTCATCATACAGTGAAGCTACACGTAAGAAAGGTTGCATAAATTGTTGACTATAGCGAATGTAAATCCAGAGATGCTCACATGGGCTCGAAAAGCTCAAGGCCTTTCACAGGAAGAGGTTTCATCCAAGAAAAGATTCCGTAAGGTCTCAATGTGGGAAGATGGTTCAAAGAAACCCACAATGAACCAACTTCTTGATCTGGCACATTTTTACCATAGACCCAGTGCCATTTTCTTTCGCAGTAGTCCGCCATCAGACATGAAGAAGATCCGTGATTCCCGTTCAAAATCAATGGTTGATGAGTCTCCGCTGAGCTCAGCATTGATTACGGAGTTTCGTCTATGTGAGAATCGTCGAAAAAGAGCGCTTGAACTGGCTGAGATTCTTGATAAGGTAACATTTTGCAATATTCCTGCAACAACCATAGACGCGGATGTGAACCAAGTTGGTAAAGAACTATCGCGATTTCTGGAAATTGACTTTGATAGCATTCGTTCCTTTAAGGAAGACTCTGATGTACTTGGATACTGGATTGACAGAGTAGAAGCGAGAAGTATCTTAGTTTTTCGTACCCATACCCATACAGGCCTGAATCCTTCCTATAAGGAGATTCGCGGTGTGAGCTCCTATGAGGATGAATATCCATGGATTCTCATCAACAGCCAGGAGCATCCACGAGGCCAGCTTTTTACTCTTGGCCATGAACTTGCACATCTAATGCTGAGATCCAGCAATCTTTGCGATCTCAATGAAGATGATCATTCGGACTCTGTGCGCTATGAACGATTCTGCAATCAAGTATCTGCAGCGGCTTTGATGCCTAGAAAGATAATTGAGGAATGGATCGCATCCCATTCAATGAAGTTCAGAAGCGATGAAGAAATTGAAAAAGGAATAAGTCTGATCCAGAAGAAGACTCATACAAGCGAAGAATCCATTGCTCGTAGGCTGGTAACCCTCGGTTTCATTTCATGGAACGATTACAATCTTGTCCGAGATAAATCCATACACAATCTTGATGAAGATCGCAAAAAACTAGGAAATATCCCGGCAGGAGAATACTACTACAAAAGAGTCATGAGGTGGAATGGAAGGAAATATACTAACCTCACAGCCGAAGCTTTCATCGAAGGTAAAATAAGTCTTGGTAGAGCATCTGAACTGATGAGTGCCAAGATACCAATCTTCAATAAGATTATCAGTAAGTTGTATCAATGAACTAGTATTCAGTGGTGGACTTAATCTTGAAAAACAAAGGAGTCTTCAAGTATCTCATAAAATTTTGTTCCAAGGTCTGAGATAGATGCTCCTCCTGATGAACCAAGGTACATTCCCCCGGCTGGGAGTTTGAGGAATCCAGTCATCGCAAGTGGAGAAAAGTCAAACTCAACCCTCTCCATATCTAAACGCTTTCGCTCTTCACCATCCTCAGTTGACTTCATTTTATTCCTGTTCTGATAGTAGCTGGCTAAACAAGATAAACCGTCGAATGGATGCATTAGATCTATACTGAATCGAATCTTATTATACTCATCCTGGGTAAATCTCTTCTTTTTGGCGAAGGACTCCAAAAAGACTACACTCAGCATTTCTGCCTTCTGTTCAGTCTGGTATCGATCAATGTCGATCAAGATATTTTCTATAATCTTACGCAGAATGCGAGGGTCGCGATTAAGATTATCAAGTAAGGCGTCGATTTGATCGTCGGATATCTTGTTATTCATCGTTCGGATAAAAGCTGAATATTTCCGCACAAAAAAAGCAGCTTGAAAATTGCTTACAAGCTTCCCTACAGCGACAAACCACTTCACCACTGGAATATCAGCAAGTAATGAGCCATCAGCTAGAATACCAATTATGGCATCCAGTCCAAGCTCCGCGATGTCCTCAACAACACCTCTTGCAGGTTTTAAGACTTCAGATGAGAATTTTCGTACTTCGCTATCTTTCATCATCGACAAACACCCCTCATGTTTCGAGTTGAGCGCGCGGTAAAGGTCGTCAAACAGCGTCTTTGATGGTGGTTTCAAATGCAAACTCTGTATGTTGGTCGAGCATCAGGTGGCTTCTTCTTAAGAACGAATCGTGCCCGCGCTTCTCGGAGCATATTGTGCGGTTCCATGCACCTGATATCTATCCCTTTGCAAGCATTGGGAATTTTGATTTTACCTTTCGAATCGCTCTCGATTTCATTCGTCACCACCGTGTGGTGGCCAGCTAGCGCCTGGGCCACGAGGTAGTAATCGGCCTTTTTTAGGAAAGAGTCTACCGCATAACGCTCGTAGTTCTGATTTTCAGCCCACTTGCTTACCTTCTTCATAGCTTCCTCTATTATATCCGATGATACTGTGTCGTCCGGACTCAGAAAGAAGTCGGATCCTCGCGCCTCGGCCCATTTCGACAGTTCATCATTGCCGCTTTTTAACTCATCATAGACCTTTTCCACACTGAAGACCATTTTGTTTTCGTGTTCTTTTACGAGCCAATCCCAGAAGGCGGGGCAGAAGTCCATGCCGTAGTGGGAATTCTTGGCTCTGATGAACACGTCGGTGTCAAGCAGGTAGCTCATTATACTCCGATTTCCAGCTCAGTGCCGAAACGACGAAGCGTTTTTGCACTCTTCACCCCCAGAAGGCGGAACGCCTCGGTGAAGGAAGTTTGCCCCTCGAACGTGCTGATTACGAGCGCACGCGCAAAGCGTTTTCCGACGCGGGCTGCCAGAGTAAGGTAGAAGTTGCCGCCTTTACTCTTGGGCATTCTTCTTAATAGCTCCAGCTCACCTTTGTAGGCCTTCTGGAATTCTTTGGGGGTGAACGCACCGATATCATTGATCCGGCGGAGCACCACTAACGTGCTTACCTTGAAGAGCTGTGCCAGCCGGCCCAACTCCTTATGGATGTCGGTAGACGGCTGTAACTTTGCACGCAACTGGTCCAGTGGGAGCAGCAACTCCGCGGCGACCCGGTTACACCAAGTCTCCACCGGATACGAAGACGCTGCGTCAAATTTAACGTCCGAAAGCGAAGATTCACCCAGCCAGAGGTGCGCCAGTTCGTGGGCGAGGGTGAACATTTGTGCTGCCTTCGTATCTGCTCCGTTGATAAACACGAGAGGCGTCAAGTCGTCGCAGAGTGCGAAACCCCGGAATTCCTCTGGGTTAAGCTTGCGACGGTTGTTCGTCCCAACAACACCGTTCACCATAACCAGAACGCCGAGCGCATCAGCCTGGTCGATGAATCGCCGAAGAGCTTCGGTCCAGGTTTGCAATTGAGCGCGTTCTTTCACATCGAAGCAAAGGGCATGCCGCATTTTCTCGGCCACCATTTTGACGTCGTCCGTCAGTTTCGCTGAGCGCACGAATGCGTGTTCCGGCTCGCCGATCGTCCGAATGAAGCTGTGATACCACTTCTGGCGCTGCTGGCAGAGATAGATCGTGTCGAGCAAATCAAGGCTCGGCTCTTTGGCTTTCTGATTGGCGATGGTCCGCAAGTCGGGAATAGGCAACTGTTCTTCCGGGGGCTTGGACAGGAACAAGTAGCCGATCGGAACGTACATCGCCTTAGCAAATGCCTCAAGCTGCTTGAATGTCGGTCGAGCCTCGCCCCGTTCCCATAGCTCGAGTTTCGGGAATTTCTTGCCAAGCTCTTCTACTGTGCGATTGGCCCGCTCGCGTGCCCAGCGCAGCAGGTCCGGCTCGACATTCACTCGGATCATATCGCCTCAGTATAGTATTTCTGCCATATTTTTTAAGCAAAATTCTTAGGATTTATTCCGAATATGTTCCGATTAAAACTTGACTGGATACCGACAGTTAGTCATCTTAGTAGTGTCGTACCGGGGCTCCCCTTGGGACCTTAAAGGAGGCGCGCCCAGGGTACCGAAGTGAGGGGGAGATTATGGTGTTAATATGGTGCTTATTTCAATTTCTCAAAAAATGAGCGCGGGGCGGGTTGCCTCTGTTGAGAACTATCCGAAGCAGCTGGGGATACAGGGATTCGTGATGGCGTCACTGTATAATTTTCAGGTGGTAACTGCGCAGCATCAAGTGGTAGGGTACGCTTCTTCGAAACCAACAAGCACAGCAATCCAGAATAGGTGCAATCGTTTCCGCGATTAAACCATCCACGGATAGGAGAGTTCTCACCATCTCATCACACTTCACTTTACGCCCTTATCTTGCGAAAGAAATTGAAGATAGTAATATAGGCAAATGCAAACTCATCATGATAGGGGGGTGGAGTATGTCTGATCGGGTGAATGTCAATGTAAGCGTCGTGGGAGAGATTGGCGGGAAATCGTATTTCGATGGAGGGCTTCTGTCTTATATCGGCTGGACGATTCTCGGATTTCTGTTAACTATCCTTACACTGGGAATCTGTTATCCGTGGGCTGTTTGTATGATGTATGGCTGGGAAATCAATCACACCGTTGTAGGAGGTAGACGTCTCAAGTTTAACGGCAAGGCTATTGGCCTCTTCCTACTTTGGATTAAATGGTTGCTTCTCATAATCATTACACTAGGAATCTACTCCTTTTGGGTTTTCATATCTCTTAAAAAATGGAAAGTGAAAAACACGACGTTCCAAGCGGAGTAGACTCCGATTCCAGGATTTTATTGGCTTACCGTGTCGAGCCATAATCGAATCCGGGCTTAAACTTCCGCAATCTCCACCGCCAGGCTTCTGTTGTCTTGAGGTATCGCCGGAAGCCGCTCCGGCGGGCCCCCTCCCATGAAGCAGCCGAGAACGCGTCAGTGATTCCGGGAGTTCGAAAGAAAGGATGTCAGAATGAGCCCGACGCCCAAACCGGCCAAGATGCTGCCGATGAAAAAGAAAATCGATGTTGAGATAAAGAAGAATCCAACGCCGATTCCAATCATCAAACCACCGCCGGACGCCCAGGTGCTACGATCTTCGTTTTTGTCTGCCATATCAAACCTCCAAATTTGAATGCCGAGTATGAACATATGTCCATCTCGAGCGAGGAGCGGGTTGGCCTCTGTTGAGAACTATCCCAAGTGGCAGGGATACGGGGATTCGTGATGGTGTCACTTGGGAGTATAATTTTCAGGTGGTAACTGCGCAGCATCAAGTGGCAGGGTACGCTTCTTCGAAACCAACAAGCACAGCAATCCAGAATAGATGCAATCGTTTCCGCGATTAAACCATCCACGGATAGGAGATGAGTTCTTTCATCATCGCCCACGCTTTACTTGGCGATAAATTCTGCGAAGAAAATTGAAAAAGACATGATTGTCTGCAAGTTGTCTTAAAAATTTTCTAACGGGGTGCACATATTTGGGGCCAAACATTGCCTGAAACTTCTGATGGCCAAATGGCAACAGTTCTTCACCGAAGGTTCTCGGCAGCTTAGTGTCGCCATATTTCCCGGCTTCAATGTTTTTGATGATGTCGATCAGCATCGGGAAAAGGTTGTGTTTTCGCATGGCGAGATTGCGAGCCACTCGAAGAGTTTGCCTATATTTTTTGTCGAATTCTTGCTTGATAGCATTATCAATGGTTTTGACGGATGAAGTGAATTTATTGATATCAATTCGGGCAAAAGAATTTTGAGGGAAATACTGTTCCAAGTTGGGGCAGCCAAAGTAAATTGGATAAGTGCCCGCGATGACACAGTCGGTAAATTTTTCTGAAAAATAGTGGTTGCAATTTGCGTTCTCCAAAACAACACTGAAGCGGTATTCTTTCAAAGCTTTCAATTTATCGTCCATCGGCACGAAGCCACGCCCATAGAAGTCTATTTTCCTGCCATAGTGTGCCTTGAGTTTTTTTGCAAATTCAAGACGTTTCGCATGAGTGCGAGTAAATGCTTTGTCCGATGCGATTACAGAAATGAGCTTTGTCTTGGGAACGTCGAACAGAGCTTCCAGTGCATAATAATTCAGTGTGTTACCAGGGTTGGTGGAACCTAGTTGCCAGCCGATAAACCACGATAGTCCTGGTTGATATAGGATGCGGCCGGGATGTCTTAGGCGGGTATCTTGCGTTATTATCCATGCGAATTGTTTAAGAAAACCCTGCTGATACCTACGAACCGATGGTGGTTCACCCCCCGCATGTATAGTCTTCTCTGGAGCACATCTCAGCTTGATGGGCGCGTGGAGGTCGTCGCATGCAACGAGGTAATCATAATCTTCATCCTCTGCGTTGATGATAAAGCGCCACCCATCCCATTCTAAGATATCATCAGGGAACTGACGAACCCATGGGATAGGATGCACTGAAGAGATATTGATAACTCTCATTTCAACAAAACTCCGATTTTCATATAGGAATTGTCATTGCTTGAGCACAGCAACGCAATCAACCCGGTGAGGCAAAACCGCTCCCCGTTTTGGGCCCACTAGGACTTGAACCTAGGACCGTTCGATTATGAGTCGAATGCTCTAACCAACTGAGCTATAGGCCCGAACACGCCAGGGTCTGGGAACCCATGGCAGGATAATCGTAGTAAGAGAATAGAATATCGTCAATTAGATGATAAGAAAGCCATTTGTCGGCCATGATGCCAAAGACGAAGTTTGGATTTTCGCAGCTCATCAGATGTTCCAAGTCGTGCTTCACAGGATTAACTTATTTGCGGACTGCAAATGAAAAATCACCTGACTATGTCTTTAGGGTTATTTGTGATTTACTAGTGAAGCCATGGGTTTTTGTTTATCCGTCATGCTAAATGGTTCACGTCCAACGCCCGCGGAGATTGAAAAATTTATCCACTCAACCAGTGATCCGATTAAACTGCAATTGACCGGTGGCTATCTGTTTAAAAGCTGCGTAGCGGACGAGATTCTCCATATCGGGATAGTACCGGCAATTTCAGAGAATGAACGACTGCATCACTACGATGTCGGTGTACCCTGTGCTGAATCTTTGATAGGTACCATTTCGAACACTGGCAATTTCAGCATTTTGTTTCGTGCCGATAAATCAGATATGGACGAGGTTATTCGGAAGAAATGGCAGCTAAGCTACATAGCCTTTGCGAAATTCCTGGTGGTTCACGGCTATGCTGGGAAGGGAGACTTAGACTGGATTTCGAAGGCAATAATCGCCGAATCCGGAATCTTCAATCCTATTCCTCAAAATATATTTGAAATCGCTGGTTTAGAAGATAGCTATGGATTGTAGAGTGAGAAGTCAACCCTTTGTATGCGTTACCACGGACTTTGTTGAGTCAGATTTGGAATGGGAACGCAGGGAATATGAGGCAGCAAACATCATCTACAGAACCAATCAGTTGAAAACCGCGAAAAGCGCGCAACTAGTGGCGGCAACACGAGATGCTGATGTATTGGTGGTGGACCAGGCGCAAATTGGCAGGGAAGTGGTGGCAGAACTATCGAGTTGCCGATTGATACTCAGGCACGGAGATGGATACGATAATCTCGATATAGAAGCCGCCACGGAGGCAGGGATTGTTTGCGCTAACGAGCCTGGATTCTGGAGTCGGGAAGTTGCGGAGCAGGCGCTTGCGCTTGCACTCTCATTAACGCTGAAATTGCCCATTCAACAAACTGTAGCCCGCGAAGGGAGCACTCGAGGATGGAACTATGAGAAAGTTACGCCATATTGGACACTCGGCTCAAGAACTGCTGGCATAATCGGTTTTGGCAGAACTGGCACCTTCGCATGCAAACTCTTTTCCCCATTGGCTTTGCGGGTTTTGGTACACGATCCGAGTGCCAGTAAAACAGCTATAAAGGAAGCCGGCGGAGTATTTGTCGGTCGCGAAGAGCTGCTTGAAGCTTCCGATATTGTCAGCATCCATATACCAGCCAACCCGGATACGATCGGACTTTTCAACTCAGCTTTGATTGGCAAAATGAAACGAGGGGCGATTCTTATAAATGTTTCACGAGGGAGCATCGTAGACACCGAAGCCCTGTATGAAGCCCTCCTGCGGGGACAGCTCTCAGGCGCCGGATTGGATGTAACCAATCCGGAGCCGCTTCCCCAAGGACATCCTCTGTTCTCAGTTCCGAACGTAATCATCACACCGCATATGGGTTGGTACAGTGAAGATGCACTCTGGAAGCTGCGGCGGCAGATAGTGGCAGATGTGTGCGCTGTGCGCGATGGGAAATTGCCACTGTCGGTAATAAATCCTGAGGTACTGAAAAGCGATCACCGACGGTTAAACCCGGGTTAGGCAGTTATAGTGTCTCAAAAACTGAATAATGAGAAGGAGGGGGAGCTTAAGCGCTTAGGGCGCTATTACCATCGATATGATTACGCAAGATTGCCGGCTGAAGCCCATGTTCAGCTGCCAGAAGCAGTGAGTTCAGCATCAACGCCAGCGAAGCGGAGGCGATTGCTCCTTGGAACACCCATGCCGGATTATTGCGTGTCAAACCGGCAACAATCACTGAACCAAGTCCGCCGGCCCCGGCGAGTGCACCAATAGTAGCGGTTCCCACATTGATTACCACACAGATGCGAATGCCCGTACCAATAACAGGGAGGGCAAGAGGCAACTCAATTTGCAGTAATACCTGCAGGCGGCTCATACCTATCCCACGAGCGGCTTCCAGTACCGGCCTGGGCAGGTTTTCTATCGCGGCAAGTGTATTGTTTAGAACAGGCAGGGTGCTGTAACAGACAAGCGCCAGGAGTACTGGTTTGAAGCCAAAGCCAAGAAAGGGTATGGCCAGCGCCAAAACTGCCGCTGGAGGCATCGTCTGGGCAAGAGAGGAAACATCTCGAATCAGTGTTAGAAATGGTCTTCCGGCCCGCCTGGTAGCGGCGATACCGAGACCCATTCCAATAACGGCAGCTACGGCTCCAGCAAGCAGGGAGAGCAGCAAGTGCTCAGTTGTCAGCTTGATTAGAGACTCCCTTGGGAAGATCCACTCATTCGCACCAGGGAAAAAAAACTGCAAAACAGGCTCAAGAATGCTCGGAATAAAAAAGGCCACCAGAACCACAAGATAAACAAACAATCCAATCCAACGCCTCACGAGACACCAATCCCCGCGGCGTTTTCCAGAAGATTCTCCATCGTCAGTTTACCCATATGCCGCCCACTTGGTGACACCGCATTCAGTGAAGATTCACCCGCCTCAAGCATCAAAGACAGCGCCTCCTTAAGAGTAGCATCTGTTCGAATCAAACCAGTCGGCGTTCCGGAATCACCATAGCCACCAGGCGCAATCGGAGTAGTCTGGCCAATAGTGTCTCCAACACTGAGTCGCGCCAGACGTCGCAACGCCCTGTCTTCACCCGTGAAATCTCGAATAAATGGATTGGCATTCAATAATAATTCCCCAGGTGCGGCCGCAGCAACCAGGCGGCCTCCATTCATCACGGCAATGCAATCACCCAGTCGAATAGCCTCATCCAAATCGTGAGTGACAAACACCACAGTTTTTTTAAGCGTCGATCGAATACGCAGGAATTCCCTCTGCAACACCTCGCGCGTCAGCGGATCCACGGCCCCAAAGGGTTCATCCATCAGCAGGATAGGCGGATCTGCCGCGAGAGCCCGTGCCACTCCAACACGCTGTGCTTCCCCTCCGGAAAGATGCGCCGGCCAGGCCTCTGAGTAATCGTCCGCAGGTAAACCAACCAAGTCCAACAACTCCCGCACCCTGGCCTGGATTTTAACCTTGTTCCATTTGAGCAGGCGTGGCACAGCCCCGATATTTTCAGCAACGTTCATATGCGGGAAAAGTCCCACTTGCTGAATCACATAACCAATATGACGGCGGAGCTCAGTTACCGGAATCTCCGAAACATCCCTGCCGTCAACAAGAATCTTTCCCGAACTCGGATCAACAAGTCGATTAATCATGCGAAGACTAGTTGTCTTACCGCAACCAGACGGACCCACTAGGACAAGAAGCTCCCCCTTAGGCACTTCAAGGGAAAAATCGTTAACCGCCCTCTTCTTTCCATAAGCCTTGCTTGCATTCCGCCATTCCAAAGTCATATTACAGAACCTCACCTAGAAGGCCAGGCGAAACCGCCCTTCGGATAACAAGTTCCCAGCCTCTGTTCACCAGAACCGCCATGAGGATAAGCGGGAGAACGCCCAGAAGAATCAAATCCGGCGCGGCCTGGCCAAGCCCTTGAAAAATCATAATCCCCAAACCTCCGGCGCCAATCAGTGCGGCCACAGCGGCATTTCCCACTGCCTGCACAGAGGCGGTCTTGAGTCCAGTGAGGATATAAGGCAATGCAAGAGGCCATTTAATTCGCCAGAATAATTGCCGCCGCGACATCCCCATTCCTCGCCCGGCCTCCAAAGCCGGGAGTGGTACGGAAGCTATGCCGACAATCGCATTCCTCGCGATAGGAAGCAGGGCATACAGGGTCAATGCAATCAAGGCCGGCGCCGCTCCAATTCCACGCAAACCCAAAGAACGCAGCAGCGGGAAAGCGCGTGAGAGTGCGGCAAGAGGCGCCATCAGCAAACCAAAAAGAGCCATCGACGGAATCGTCTGGACCACATCCACAAAAGCTATTACCAGTCTCTCGATGCGTTTGTTTTTTGACGCGATAATACCCAAAGGAAGCCCAAACACAGTTGCTCCCAGAATCGCGAAAACGAATAGTCTAACATGGACAATTAGTTCATCAAGGAATCTATCCTGTCTTTCCAGCCACTCCTGAAAAACTGAAATCGCCGCGCCTCTGCCGTCGGAAAAAATCAAGCACACGGGTACAAGCGCACAAACCGTCAGCATCAAAGAGCGCCATCTTGGAGCCTGCCGCCTCGAGTGATCGATAAGCACATAGGAGGCCCCCGGCAAACCCCAGAAGCCAATAGCCGGACTAACCCTAGGCGCCTCTCCAGCCTGTCCCAGCAACGCTCCGGCGCGAACAAGCAAGACTGCCGTAATCCACAAACAAGCCACACCGGCAAAGCTATAGACCAAGTTGCGCGTCTTTCCACCCCCCCCGGAGAGAGCCACTACCAGAGTCAATGCTCCCAGAATAAGAACACCTGCCCCAAGTCCCCCACCCAAAAGTTCGAAGCCCCGGATTATCTGTCCGTCGACAACCCGGTTTTCTTTCAGAGCGGCGAAAGGACCAAAGAACGAAACAGAAGCCAGCAATACCGCTGTCAGGGGAACAACATCAATCCTTTCACGCTCAATCAGTCTCAATCAATAAAACCTTCTTCCCTAAGCCAGTCCTCAGCCACCGTTCGCGCGGCAACACCGCGAACAGCAATTCGTGCATTTAGAGACTGCAAAACAGGCAAATCGAGTCGCATAAAAACTGGATTCAATAGATTAGCCAACTCAGGCTTCGCCCGCAATACTTCACCTCGTATACGTGGCGCCGGCTCATAAACCACTTGAACTCCCAGATTATCCTCCAGCAGCACCAGATTCAGTGCCGACAGAAGCCCATCCGTTCCGTACGCCATAGTTGCATTCACTCCATCAGTTCCCTGCGCAGCCGCCTTTTCAGTTAGCGCCGTATTACCGCCGGAAACCACCAGTAACTGATTTTCAGTTAGCTTAAATTCATATGCATCCTGAAAAGCGGCTAAAGAATCCGGCCTGCTTACAAACTCCTCCGAGCCCGCAAGCTTCACAATCCCTCCAGCATTGACATAGCGTGCAAAGTCACTCAAGGTAGTCAAATCTGCGTTCTCCGACAAATCGCGTCTAACAGCAATCGCCCAAGTATTGTTTGCCCGAGCCGGTTCAAGCCATTCGATATCGAAAGCTTCGGAATCCAACTGCCTGACCGCCGCCAGAGCCTTCTCCCTGTCGTACCAGTCTCGGCCAAAACCATTGTCAGCAAAAAACCAATTGCCATTGCCGGTATATTCAGGATATACATCCACTTCTCCGGTCTCAAGCGCCTTACGGACTACATCAGTGGGGCCCAGTTCCGTTCTGTCCACCACTTCGAAACCTCCATTTTCCAGTACCAGGATTATCATATTTCCCAGCAGGGCACCTTCAGTATCGAACTTCGACGCTACCGTAATCTCACTCTTTTCAGCCAATTCGTTCCTGCCGGATGCTGAAAGCAAACCCACCAGCCCAATTATCATCACAGCTGAAATCATCCTTTTAAACATAACAAACCTCGCTTTCCGTAATATTATGAGGCATTATATATTTCACCAAGTAGATGTTAACACCCTTAATTATCCAGCAAGAAGCTCAAAGAGTGCCTTCCCTCCTCAAAGTCCTATCCGCTAATCTCCCTTCCCATCTCCTGGCAACTCTCCCCCAAATGAAGCATCATTTCTGGCAATCCGGCGACTCAAGGTGGACTGGCTTACACCCAGCATACGTGAGGCCAAACTCTGATTGCCGGCCGCCTTCTCAAGAGCCGCAGTAATAACAATATCCGTAAACTCCTTCATCGTTGGGAAATGGCCAATAAGCTCCACTAATCCATCGTAGCCAAGATCAATCTCGGAACCATCCGGGATATTCTTACCATGAACAAGTTTTCTGAAAGTTGCGAGACTCAAGACATTCCCGCTAGTTCTGCTAAGAGCATCGAAAACCAGCGAATGCAGCTCACGTACATTCCCCGGGAAATCATATAGATTCAGAAGTGAATTCAACTCTTTTGGAATTCGAGGGATTCTCCTCCCCAACTCTCGCGCCGCTTCCAGAAGAAGAACCTTTGTAAGCGGCATAAGATCCTCGCGCCTGTCTCGCAGTGGCGGCAACGTCACCTGATGTGCCATCAGCCGGAAAAATAAATCCCGCCGGAAACGCCCATCTTCGATTCGTTTCCCCAAGTTCACACACGTTGCCGCTATCACTCTCGCATCCGTGCTACGGGCAACATCGGAACCCAGTTGATAATACTCCCGTTCCTGCAACAAGCGCAGCAGCTTCACCTGAGAAGCAGGCGCCAGGTCACCAATCTCATCCAGAAAAAGAGTTCCTCCGGCCGCCCGCTCCACTAAACCCAATCGATCCGTATGAGCGTCCGTAAAAGCTCCCTTTTTATGTCCAAAAAGCGTATCTGAAAAAAGCGCATCATCCAAACCTGCTGCATTAACCGTAACCATCGCTCCCTGCCTGCCGCTTGATTCGTGGATCGCTCGTGCCAGAAGCTCCTTCCCTGTACCACTCTCACCCATAATCAGAACAGGCCTGTTAGTCCCGGCGACAGCTTCGACATACTGAAAAACTGCCAGCATTGAATCCGAACTGGTCACAAGTTTCGAAAAGGCTTCCGGATTCTCAAGCGTCGCCCTGTCCAGAACCCGCCTGCCCATCGCCCACAGCTCACTATTTAACTCACGCCACTCAAGTGCCTTTCTCACAGCCGTAACGAGCCGTGTTTTTGCTGGCGGCTTGGTGATGTAGTCATAGGCGCCCTTCTTCATGCAGTTAATCACAGTCTGAAGATCTTCATCGCCAGTTATCATCACAACAGGGAGATTCGTCTTAGTTCCGGTAATCTGTTCCAAAACCTCAATACCGCTCAATCCAGGCAAATTGATATCAAGAAGCACCAGGGAGGCATCGTTGTCGCGCAACCGAAGTTCCACCTCAGCGCCATCGTTACAGATTATGATATTCTTGTAACCTGCGGCCCTCAGTATTGTCTCGTACAGCGTAAGAGCCGTAACATCATCATCAACAATCAGAATTTTCTGATCCTCAATACTCGCCATCAGAACCCCCTATCAGTATCGACCTGATACCTGCCAATGACACAATTTGCTTGAAGGGAAAAAATGGAACACAAAAAAAACAGCAGGGAAAGTTCTGATGCTTAAGAGCAAAAACCCATCACGAACCTGCTACCGCGAAGAGTAAGTAAGCTGCATTGGATAGGTTGGGCGGAGAAGCATCAGAACATGAGAAACTTGTCGAAACTGACTCCAAAGACTTCCAATTATGGAAAAATATCAATATTCTGTGTCATACGAGGAGTTGTCTTTTGAGTGAAATAATACTTTCGATGCGGGATGTGCATAAGCATTTCATGGGCGTGCATGCGCTGAAGGGTGTGGATTTTGAACTCAGGAACGGTGAGATTCATGCACTCGTCGGTGAAAACGGTGCCGGAAAATCCACCTTGATGAAGGTGTTAACTGGAATATACGAAAGGGATTCGGGAGAAATCCTTCTTGAGGGTCAACTCTTTCACCCGCATGATCCGAAGCAGGCACTTAGGGCCGGGGTTGGCATTATCCACCAAGAACTCAATATGATGGAGCACCTGACAGTGGCTCAAAACTTGTTCATTGGCCGAGAATCGATGCACAAGGGGGGACTGTTCTTGAACGATAAGGCGCAGGTGCGCCGATCCAGGGCACTTTTCGAGCACCTGAACATGAACATCGACCCCTCCGAAATCCTGGGTCGCCTTACGGTGGGAAAACAGCAGATGGTGGAGATTGCTAAAGCGGTATCACACAGTTTGAAGGTTCTGGTGCTTGATGAGCCTACCGCAGCATTGACAGAAACCGAAATTGACGAGTTATTCACCATAATGAGGGATTTAGCTTCAAGGGGTGTGGCAATGATATATATTTCCCACCGCATGGATGAAATCGGAAGAATTACCGATCGGGTTACTGTGTTAAGAGATGGGAAATATGTTGGCATGAACGATACTGGAAGCGTTACCAAGGAAGATATCATCAGCATGATGGTAGGACGGGTTATCTACGAAAAGCCGAAGGCAAGTAGCAATATTCCAGCCGATTCGCCGGTGGTTCTTGAAGTGAATAACCTTATGGCTGGAAAGATGGTGGAAGATGTCAGCTTCACTCTGAAACGCGGAGAAATTCTAGGCTTTGCCGGCCTGATGGGCTCCGGGCGTACCGAAACGGCGCGGGCTATTTTTGGCGCGGATGAAATTCAAGGCGGAATCATTAAGATTAAAGGACGGTCAGTTAGAATCAACAGCCCCATGGATGCAATTTCCCATGGTATCGGTTATCTTTCCGAAGATCGCAAACGATTTGGTTTGGCCACGGAACTTAGCGTTGTGGAAAATTCCCTGATGGCTTCCTATGAGAAATATGAAACTGGAATGTTCATCCATTCCAAAAGAATCAGAAAAATAACAAGCACCTATGCAAAAAAGCTGAACATAAAAACTCCAAGTATCGATCAGCTGCTTAAGAATCTTTCAGGGGGAAATCAGCAGAAGGTTGTTATTTCGAAATGGCTTATCAACGATGCAGATATTCTGATTTTCGATGAGCCCACGCGAGGCATCGACGTTGGTACGAAAAGCGAAGTTTATACCCTGATGAACAGATTGGTGAAGCAGGGGAAGTCGATCATTATGATTTCTTCGGAACTTCCCGAAGTGCTCAGAATGAGCGATCGCATTGTAGTGATGTGCGAAGGTAAGATTACTGGCGAGCTCGATATCCAGGGGGCCAGCCAGGAAAAAATCATGGGATTTGCAACTATGAGGGAGAGCATATGAACGAAACTGGGATTGAGAAGAGTATTGGTACAAGAATGCGAGAGCTTGGGCTGCAAAAATTTCTGGCTCCAGCCGCACTCGTTATTCTGTATGTTTTCTTCTGTTTTTTCGGAAGGAATTTTTTTGCTTATGGCTCCTTGATCAATATTCTCGATGCCTCATACTACATTGGCTTCTTAGCCATAGGCGTCACATTCGTAATCATTACTGGCGGGATTGATCTTTCCTGTGGCACGGTTATGATGTGCGCGGCGATTATTGGCGGAACCGCATACAAGAGCTGGGGCTGGCCCATGTGGCTCACCCTGATTACGATTATAATTGTCGCAACGCTTTTTGGTTTTTTTAACGGCATTATGATTTCAAGGCTGAGGTTGCCTCCCTTTATTGCGACCCTGGGTACGATGATGATTTCCAAGGGTATCGGCTCGATTGTGTCCAATGTTAGAAGCGCCACCTATCCTACCCGATCGGAGGCCGATGGTTGGTTCAAGAGTATTTTCAAATTTTTGGGTGAGGACGGTGTTACTGTTCCAACAGGTTTCATCGCACTCATTATTACCGCCACAATCGCATATTTAACTCTTACAAAAACGAAGATGGGCAGGTATATTTTTGCGCTGGGTTCCAACAAGGAAGCCGCACGGCTCTCTGGCGTAGATGTGAGGAAGTGGGAAATGATGGCCTATGCCGTTAGCGGTATAACTGCTGGTATCGGAGGTATGGCTTTTGCGGCGGTATATACCACTGTTATGCCTGCGCAGGGGCAGGGATTTGAACTCTATGCCATTGCTGGAGCGGTAATAGGCGGCACGTCGCTTTCAGGCGGTGTGGGTTCAGTTTTCGGCACTCTTATCGGCGTTTATATCATGAGCATTCTGAGGGTTGGACTGCCGTCGATGGATCTCCAAGCGCATTATCAAACCTTTTTCACCGGGGTTGTTGTGATTGGAGCCGTTTTGCTCGATATCTATCGGAATAAGAGAGCCGCGGAAGTTCGGGTGTTAAGCAAGGCAGATAGATTTCGCGCTGCCGAATTTGCAAAAATTGCTAAGATTAAAGCGGAAATAACTGGCTTGAGCAGGAGCGAGTCCAAAGACAAACGGGAGGAAATTGCAATGATTCGGGCGAAAACGAAAGCAACCTACGCCCGGATGGTTAAGGAAGAACGAGCCGAGAAGAAGCGCATGCTGGCTGCGGAAAAATTGGCGGAAAAGACTTTCTATCAAGAGCAGGAACAGATCTCGAAACTCGAAACCTAACGCACATAAAATCTTTTGTGTTTTATACCCTTGCGCTATTTGGGATTTTAAGCTTATTATGCACAACAATTCAGGCTGTGGGCCTGATGTTGATTATTTTGAGGAGGAATGTATGAAAAAACTTGTTCTTGTGTTCTCTGTTATGACTCTCGTAGTTTCAGCTGTTTTCGCCAATGGTGGTGCGAGTGGCTCTGCGGAAAAACCGTATATCGCGGTTGTTTCAAAAGGAGAACAACACGATTTCTGGCAGCAGGTGAGACGTGGCGCAATGGATGCGGCTGCGGATTTCAACGTAGATGTTACATTTGAGGGACCTCCTACGGAATCAGATGTGCAAATTCAGGTTGAAATGATTAACAATGCCATTTCCAAGGCACCGGCGGCCCTCGCCCTGGCGGCTTTGGATACCACATCGGTAATCGACCAGCTGTCTGATTTGAGAGACAAGGGCATACCTGTGATTGGCTTTGACTCCGGCGTGCCAAACGCCCCCGAAGGTTCAATACTTGCAAATGCTTCTACCAACAACTATGCCGCCGCTGGTCTTGCTGCGGAGAAGATGTTTGAGATTATCAAACCGGAAATTGAAGCCGCTACAGATTCTTCACCAGTCAAAATTGTTGTCCTGAACCAGGATGCTTCTGGTGAGTCTCTACTGAGCCGTGGTACTGGCTTCCGCGATACGATGATAAAGCTAATCGACGAGCAGAGCAAACTTTCCAGAAGTGATATTTCTGTTATTGGAAACCCTGCCTATGTTGCCGATGACAGCCCCAAAACCGGTGGAAAAGTCTTTATCGAAATGATTGTGCCGGCTTCCGCGGCTAATACCGATGCCGCTGCTTCTGCATCCGCAATGCTTAACAAGGTGGAAGATGACAGTATTCTTGGCGTGTTCTGTTCAAATGAGTCAACCGCTAAGGGCATTCTGGCCGCCACCAATGATGGTGCCGATCTTGCAAATAAGTACAATATTGTAGTTATTGGTTTCGATGCTGGGGCTGGTCAGAAGAATGCGGTTCGCAAGGAACTTTTTGCTGGTTCGATTACTCAAGATCCTTACTCAATTGGCTATAAGGCCGTAGAGCTTGCCAATAAGTCTATAAAGGGTGAAATGGTTGAGGATGTAGATACAGGAGCTAAGTATTACACTTCAGCCAACATGGACGATCCCGATATAGCTCCTCTCCTATACGATTAAAAGACGGTAACTTTATAACAAGGTTTGCTCCCCCCCTCCTCTCCCTTGAGGAGGGGGGCAAATCGGTGGCCAGCGTCCGCAGCAGGAATTGATGGCTTCGATTCCCCTCCCGCTTGGATTCCCCAGGGGAGGATATTTGTCGAAATTTACTCCCAGAGCTTCCTGTATTTATCCACATCGGCAGGGATTACTAATTCAAATGGAATGTCCCAAATTTTCGGAAGCTCCTCGCGGTTAACCGCTTTGATTGCGGCTTGAATACTGTCTGCACCATGCTTATAGGCATCCTGTAAAACAGTTACATCCAGCTTACCCTCTTCCATAGCTTCAAGTGCATCGGGTGTGGCACCTATACCTGCAACTATGACATCGTCAAGCATGTCAACTTGTTCGAGAGCCATAATCGCGCCAATTGCCATTTCATCGTTATTGGCAACAACTGCATCAAAATTGACACCGGATTGAATCCAGTTCTCCATTAATTGAAATCCCCTTTTTCTCTGCCAATTACCTGTACCCTCTCTGACAACCTCGATTCCAGGATATTGAGCTGCAACATTGTGGTTACCTTCCGTCCTAAGACTTCGGGCCCTATTGCCCATTCCTCCCCAAATAATAATTACGTCACCTTTCCATCCAAGCAGTTCAGCAACTTTTTCCATCTGAATGGTTCCAGCATACAGGGAATCCGAACCGACATAAGTGGCCAAGCGGCTTAATTCCGGCTCTTCCGGGGCATTATTTACCGCAATCAGCGGGATGCCGGCCTCATCAGTTGCATTCAATAGCGGCCCAATTGCATATGGGTCGACAGGTACGATAACTATCGCATCCACCTTTTGAGCGATAAGGGTATCAATTTGGGTCTGTTGAATCGTGAAATTGTTCTTCGCATCCACAATTGTCAGTTTCACACCTTGTTTTCTTGCCTCGGTACGCATGCTTTCATGCATGAACGACATCCATACGTCATCAAAGTCGGCGGCTGCCACACCAATATGTACACCCCGTGCACCACCGGCCCATAATTCCACCGTGGCTCCAAAAACAAGAAACAGGACCAATAACGAAATAGATTTTTTCATTTCTCCACCTTATATGAAATATTGTCCACAACTACTCAACGGTTAATTATCTAATCGAATACACTGAGCAGGAATCACTAACACACTTCATAACACAAGTATCGGAAGTCTCGGCTCATTTTTTTGATATCTATTCTCAACATCTCTCTGCATGAGTCACAAATAGTTCGACTTGTAAACAATATCCTCAGTTTCAAATGATATTATCTCATCCGGAACACTTTCTTTAATTAGTTTCCTGGCATTTGCATGGCTCGATGTCTATTCGTCTTTATTGAGGATGAATCCTATTGACGAATAAACACTTAATCCCGGCTATGAGAATTTATAAATTCTCGCGGGCAGCTGCATGTAGTCGGTGCTATATGTTGAAGAGGAGTTCCTCGTAGCTGGGATACGGCCAAATGCGCTTGTCGGTAAGCTTTTCCAGGGCATCTCCGTAGATTCGTAGTTGAGCCATCGCAGGAATCACTTCCTTGTAGTAGGTGAAGGCTTGGGCCTTAACATCCTCTTCCATCGAGATAGCCGCTTTCATCTTAGCTTGCAGATTTTTTGATGCGCCAAGCAAACCATTGAGATTCATTCCAATTCCCCGCAGTTGAGCTATCAATTCCTTACTTTCCACGTCGTTCTTTTCCAATCCAGCGACAGTTTTGTCAAGTCTTGAAATATACTCGGCAACAACTGGGCATATCACTCTTTCGGCCATTTCACACATCACGCCCGCCTCGATATTTATCTGTTTGCTGTAAGTTTCAAGATAGATAGTAACTCTACTTTCCAATTCGACGCGATTTAGCACCTTATGCTTCTCGAAAAGCTCTACTGCTTCATCCTCGAGGTAAGTCAATAAGGCCTCAACCGTGGAACGGATATTTGGTAAACCTCGTTTCTTCGCCTCAGCCACCCACTCATCGCTGTAACCGTTGCCGTTGAAGATAACGCGGCGATGATTTCGGTAGTTTTCGAGGATGATATCTTTCGCCGTAGCCAGAGGATTGTCAGACGATTCGAGGCGATCGGCCGTATTGCCGAGCACCTCGGCCATCGCCGTGTTAAGCACGGCGTTAGGGGCGGCAATAGACTGCGACGAACCACACATACGAAATTCAAACCGGTTTCCGGTAAAGGCGAATGGACTTGTACGATTCCTGTCTGTAACGTCCATGGGTAAATCGGGCAGGGAAGTCACGCCAATCTGCATCGTTCCCTCCTTCTTTGTTTCAAATCTTTCATTTGCAACCAGTTTGTCGAGAATTTCGATTAATTGATCTCCTAGAAAAACTGAAACAATTGCCGGCGGCGCTTCATTGGCGCCAAGACGATGATCGTTACCCGCATTCGCCGCGGAAGCCCTCAGTATAGGGGCGTAAACGTCAACCGCCTTGATTACCGAGGTGAAAAAGAGCAGGAAGCGAGCATCGGCGTGAGGGTCTTTGCCGGGCTTACAAAGATTTACGCCGGAAGAAGTAATAATATTCCAGTTTATATGCTTTCCTGAGCCGTTGACACCCGCAAAGGGTTTTTCATGCAGAAGACATTCCAAACCATGTCGCTCGGCCACTTTGGATAGGGTTTCCATCAGCAACTGATTCCAATCGGTAGCGATACTGCTTGTGGAAAAAACCGTGGCAATTTCAAACTGATTCGGGGCTACTTCGTTGTGTTGGGTTTTAGCACTAATGCCAAGTTTCCAAAGTTCTATATTAACCTCAGCCATGAAATCAGCCACTCTATCTTTGATGGCTCCGAAATAATGATCGTCCATTTCCTGGCCCTTCGCGCTCATTGTCCCAAACACCGTCCTGCCAGTTAATCTGAGATCGGGCCTTGAGTCAAAGTACTTGCGGTCAACCAAAAAATACTCCTGCTCGGGACCTGAATATGCGTTAACCCTCTTCTCATTCTTGTACCCCATGGCATGCAACACCCTAAGAGCCTGCTTATTGAGCGCCTCAATCGATCGCAACATGGGCACCTTCTTGTCGAGCGCTTCACCCGTGTAAGACACAAATGCGGTGGGTATACAAAGAGTCACTCGGTTGCCGAAACGTTTAAGAAAGGCCGGTGAGCAGGTATCCCAGGCGGTATAGCCACGAGCTTCGAAAGTGGTTCGCAGTCCACCCGAAGGAAAAGAAGATGCATCTGGTTCACCCATAATCAATTCCTTACCAGAGAACTCCATCAGCACCGTTCCATCTTCATTTGGCGAAATAAAAGAATCGTGCTTCTCAGCCGTGTAGCCGGTTAAGGGTTGAAACCAGTGTGTATAATGAGTCGCGCCCCTTTGCAGAGCCCAATCCTTCATTGCATTCGCGATAACCTCCGCAATCTCGGCGGAGAGAGTTATCTCACCGGCCTGCACACTCTTGAACTGGCTAAACACTGTTTTAGGTAAGCGCTCCCGCATAGCTGACTCACTAAAACAATTCACGCTATAGACACCTTCTAAACTCTCAAATCCGAGGTTGGACATTTCCATTCTCCCAAGCAGGACAAATTTATGAGAGGGAATGCTACATCAGTATAGGTTTTGAGCCAAGTGCCACTTCTTAGTTTTTTAAACAATTTGCGGAGACGAAAGCTTTCTCTGGAATAGGCAAAGAGCCCAGCTTACAGGCGCCGGGCTTCCAAGTAGTAGCGTTTTTCCGTCGCCTCGCCAATGCTGAACGTCTTTCTGGGGAAAATCCCCGCATCGAGTATACGGCGGAAGAACATGGTTTTATCAATTTCCGGTAGGATTATGCCGAGTCTTCGGTCAGCGCCGGATGAAACCAATTTGCGAACGGAACTCTCCCCGTGGATATAGTCCAAACTGGCTTCAGGCTGGAGTTTCAGATAGGAATCCAATGCCTCCTGTATAGACTCAACAACAAGCCCATCACCCGACGTCCTGATTCTCCAGCGCTCTTGAGTTCCATCCGAATTCTGAATCTTCAATTCGTCTGATGAGAGCTTATTCTCAGTTCCTGGCATTATTGTAATGCCCAATCGTTTTCTTAGGTGTCTCTTCAGTTCGCTATCTTGAACATTGAACATCACCCGATGAATGGGATGAAACACCAAGCCCGGATCGTAAATATTCTCCACCTCAACCATGGCATAACGCATCGGATGATCCGGCGGGACAGTAGACTTCTTCTCAAGCCAAACCTCCCTTGCCGATGCCAAGGAATGATTGCCATCTCCCACGGCGAGAAGTAAATCCGACCCATCCGCAAGTCTTTCAAAAGCCGAAATCAGCGGCTCGGCTTCATCTTCTTTGATATGGAAACCATCAATATGCCCCCCATTCTGCATCAAATCAAAATCGTAAACCTTCTTTCCCGCAGCTCGCGCCGCCATTCGAGCGGCACCCATCACCCAATCATTCGGATCGTCAATGAGCAGGATTATATGCGGCAAATCGAGAAGAGCCGTTCTGCGAATCGCCATCCGCGGCGGCAGACGTTTCAAAATGGTACCCTCGGTGGGCCTTATCAAAGCTCGCGAATCCTCCGAAAAATCATAAGCTTCGAGATCGACAGCCAAAATCAAACCCAAACGTCTGGCTACATGGAGAGTGGAACGATTCACCAAAATGAAACCAGGTGCAAGTTTCCTCAAAGTGGCATTCTGGATAAGCTCCGACATAACCGCCCGAGTTTTGCCAATTTGTTCATTCAAATCATCATCTTCCAGGTTACACTCAGGAACAAACAGATTCAAAGAGGATGGCGAATTTCCCACTATTCGTCGGGTTTCCGCCCAATAAGAGGGTTCAGACGAGAATTGATCGCAGGCGATAACAGCCCACTTCTCAAAACTAACGTCCTCTCTCGGAATAAGAATTTCAGGGAGTTTAATACCCAGATTAGAAAGGCGCTCATTAGAGGTTGAGGTCATATTCTCCCATATCTTTTGCGTCCACGATGTAGGGCACCTTGATGTTGAGGCCCTTATACACCATGAAAGTTTCAATCGCATCTATTCTATCTATCTTTGATAGTTTCTCGCTGAGAAATCTCAAAAGGTTGAAGCCATGTTTAAGATGAACCATAACTATTAAGTCGAAGCGACCGGTTACCACAGCAACCGAAACAACCCGCTCAAGTCGACTAATTTCCTCACCTTTAGTCAAATAATCCATATCCTTAAGCTTCACGCCCAAGTAAGCAATCTGATGGCTCTCCATCACTCCGGGATCAACGTAGCCCGCAATTCTCAAGATACCCTCCGCTACAAGCTTGCGGACCCTGGTTTTAACCGTGTTTTCAGACACCTTCAGGGCCACCGCAATCTTCTTGTAGGATTTGCGTCCATCCTGAAGATGGCCAATAATTCCCTTGTTCACCCGGTCCAGTCGAAACACAAATCTCTCATCTGTTCCTGGCCGAAAAATCCGTCATGAAGGAAATCAACCTATCCACATCCTCAACCGTCAGAGCATTATAAATCGAAGCACGACATCCCCCAACACTGCGATGTCCCTTTAGCCCAATCAGCCCCGCACTGTTGGCGTCTTTAACGAACTGCGCTTCCAGAATCTCATTTCGCAGTCGCCAAACCACGTTCATACCCGACCGGACAGATTTATTCACCGGGCATCGATAGAATCCATCAGAGGAATCGATGGCTTCATAGAGTTTTGTAGCTTTTTGCGTATTCGCTCTTGCAACAACCTCAACACCGCCTTGCCTTTTAACACCTTCAAGTACCAGCTTCATTCCCCAAATAGGAAACACCGGAGGTGTGTTGTACAGTGAATTAGCTTTCGCGTGTACCGCGTAACTCAAATATGAACCAAGATTTTTCGGACTCCTATCGAGCAGCTCATTTCGAATAATCACAATTGACACACCGGCAGGCCCTAGATTTTTCTGTGCTCCTGCGTAGATAAGGCTGAAGCTGTTAACATTGATTGACCGGCTTAAGATGTCGCTTGACATATCCACAACCATCGGGACATCCTGGAATTCAGGGAAGAATTTCCACTGCACTCCCCCAATAGTTTCATTGCTGGTAATATGCAAATAAGCCGCATCAGGACTGGGTTTAACCGACTTAGGACTGGGAAGATTCGCGTAGTTCTCATCCGCTCCATCGTAAATCACATTTACAACACCCTCTTTCCTGGCCTCTTCAATTGCCTTATGTGCCCATGCACCGCTGTTGATGTAATCCGCGCTCCTCCCAGGGGGGAGCAAATTCATCGGCAGCATTGAGAACTGCAGTGTCGCACCCCCACCAAGAAGCAAGATGGAATACTCTGCAGGCACACTCATCAGTTCTCTGATAAGGGTGATAGTTTCCTCATGAACCTTTCCGTAAACAGCACCGCGATGACTCACCTCCACCAGCGACAAACCCGTTTTCTGATAATCCACCATCTCGGCGGCGAGTGATTCAAGAACACTCAACGGGATCATGGAAGGTCCTGCCGAGAAATTGACTGGACGGCTCATAGTTTTCTCCTCAAATATCTGTTATGGTACAATCCTCGTACCCGCATTCCCCTCAAGTGCAGCGCCCAGATGTAATGGGTCGCTTATTATGCCCTCCCTGCCCGTGGCTTGAACAAAATCCATGAGTGCCTGAATCTTTGGCAGCATACTCCCAGGTGCGAACTGTCCCTCGGCTGAAAGCGCCCGGGCCTCCGATACCGAAAGCACATCCAATTTCTTTTGTGTCGACTTTCCGAAATCCACATACACTTTCGGGACAGCTGTTGAAATAACAAAGCTATCCGCATTTAGCAAGCGGGCCAGAAGCGAAGCCGTTTTATCCTTATCGATAACAGCTTCCACACCCTCAATTTCGCCATCATCGTTCAAAGCCACAGGAATTCCACCGCCCCCAGCAGCTATCGTAATCACACCCGATTCCACTAGAGCGCGTATAATATCCAACTCGAGGATTTCAATTGGCTCGGGTGAAGGCACCACACGGCGCCAGCCTCTGCCGGCATCCTCCTTTACCACCCAGCCGTCAGTTTCGCTGTGTTGTCGTGCCTTCTTCTCATCCATGAAGCTACCAATAGGTTTAACCGGATTCAGGAACGCGGGGTCCGCCCTGTCAACCAGCACCTGTGTCACCACGGCCGCCGTACTTCGCTCTTCAGTTTCGTTTCTGATGGCCCTTTGAATGCTATAACCAAGAGCCCCTTGACTATCGGCAACGCAGGAATCCAGGGGAACCTTGTGCAGTTTTTCACGAGCCAATTCCATCCGCCGCAGAATAAACCCCACTTGAGGGCCATTGCCATGAACAATCGCGATATTATGGCCCTTGGCAAACAGTGGAACAAGGCTTCGTGCAGCGTGTCTGGCAGCCTGATGCTGCGCAGAAACCGAAACATGATTCGGGTTTTCGATCAGTGCATTGCCGCCAAGCGCAACAATCAAATTTTTTGGCATTTTCCTCAAAATCTCCCAACAATCAAAATTAATGATAACACCAAAAAAAGAACACAACAAGTGCTGAAAACGATATTATACAACGCAAATACTCGTATTTATCGCAGTATTAAGGAGAAAATTTCTTTGGGCACATTCAGTATACAACTCATGATGGGAGATGATACCTCTCTTCTCGAAAGACGGAAACCACATCATGAACGATCAGTATTATCTTAGATGGATAACAGGCAAATTCTGTGTTAGATTTGAAAAGGATGAAAATTATTATTGCATCGGATTCGTACAAGGGTAGCAATACAAGCATGCGTGTCGCCGAATTGATTGAAGCAGGGGCCAAAGCTGTATTCCCCGAAGCTAGCTACGTCAAAATTCCCATTGCGGACGGGGGTGAAGGTACTGTTGAAGCCCTGACAAGCGGGCTAAGGGGCAAGATTGAGCATGTGAAGGCGCAGGATGCATTGGGCCGTCCGATAGATTCCTTTTATGGCGTTTTGGGCGACAAGGCCGTATTGGAGATGGCAGCCGCAAGCGGTTTGCCTCTGCTCGCTCGGAACGAGAGAAATCCGCTGATAACAAGCACCTTCGGTACCGGTCAGCAGCTTCTTGCCGCGCTGAACGCGGGTTACAAAGATATTACGATAGGTATTGGTGGATCGGCCACAAACGATGGAGGGGCGGGAATGGCCCGCGCACTAGGCTATCGATTTCTCAATTCGGAAGGCAGAGAACTCCCCGAAGGCGGAGCTGCGCTGGCGGAACTCACACGATTAGACGATACGGAAGTTAGCCCCCTGTTGCAGGAAGCGAAAATCAATGTGGCCTGCGATGTGGATAATCCTCTTCTGGGCCCAAACGGTGCCTCCGCCACATACGGGCCGCAGAAGGGAGCTAATGAAGCGGCGGTGGAAGAATTGGACGCGGCCCTCACAAATTTTGCCGATGTGGTTGAACGCTGGAAGGGTTCAAAACTGCGAAACAGCCCCGGGACCGGTGCCGCAGGCGGACTGGGCTTTGGTTTAATGGCTTTTTGCAATGCCAGAATAGAAAGCGGAATAAATACCATACTCGACTTGGTGAACTTCGAAAGCCAACTCAAAGGAGCTCATCTGGTTATTACAGGCGAAGGCAGGATAGACGGACAAACTATTCGAGGCAAGGTTCCTGTTGGAGTTGCAATTCGGGCCAAGAAGTGCGGCATCCCGGTATTGGCTATTGTTGGCGATATTGGTTCGAACGCAAAGGCGGTGTTCAAATACGGGATAGACTCAATTATGAGTACTGTGGATCGTACCATGCGGCGGGATGAAGCGATGGAACGCTCTTCGGAAACCCTCCAGGATGCTGCACAGCGGGCCTGCATGATGATACGTATCGGAATGAAAATCGCGGAGTTATAAGATGAAATCTGATTCTTCCAATGATTTTTTGCGTTCTGACAAGCGGACCACGGAAAATAATTGTCTATCGCCTGATCGTGCGATAATTTTTTGATTTGTTAAAACATTTTCTCAAGATAGTGGGTGGAAATTTATTAGGTGGAAATTTTTCGGAGCTATTCTGATTATTGGCTGAGACGGGGCAAGGCGGTGACAAAGGAAATCAAAACTCCCGCGGCGAGCCGGGGATGGGGGAGAACTGGTCGATTGCGGTACTTGCGCAAGCTGAGCCCAATCCTCTGCGGCCTAATATTTCCAACCAATCTCCTGGAGGCAGCTAATCACTGGGGCTCCGCGCATGGCCCACTTGACGGAAGGAATCTCCACACACCGTATATATCCTGGTTCAGTTTCCCCGCCAATTCAGCCACTCCCCTGCCTTTCGGAACAATTCGCGCTGGTACCGCCCTTTACTTCCTGAACGAATTCGTCACCAAGGGTTTCAATGCTGATGATTACTCTTCCATTGCTGATAGCGGGAAGTTAAGTGCATATGAGCAGGACGAATTAATCCTGATCGACTATGAGAGCACGGTTGTAGAATTCAGCTTTGATTGGCAGGCATTCAATTCATGGCGTTTCAGCGCGGATTGGCGTATGCACTTTCGGTATGGTGGTTTTTTTGATCAAGTCATTGAGTGGTGGCATGGAATTTTTGGGTTCCCCAATGCTGGACGTGAGTATTTCGACAATTATCGCTCGTACTGGAGTATCAGGAGTGAGAAACAGTGGCAAGCCAGTGGCTCGATTCCCGGAGCAGGTGATGTTGATTTACAGGCTCTTTGGAGTTTTTGGAGCAATTCGGAGCTATTCCTGGCTGCGGTCTTTGCGTTTAAGCTGCCAACTGGACGCAGCGACCTGCGATACGGTTCAGGCTTTCCGGATATCGGTATGGCTCTCCTCCTCGATTGGTATCCGCGGGATCGCTGGGGATTTTATCTGAACACCGGTATTGTCATACCACTGGCCGGCGAGGGACGCTCGATGATCCAGGTGATTCCCGCGGTCGAATTCCGGATGATTCCCGATATTTCAATCCTTACACAGCTCAACATTCAAAGCACGCCGTTTATAGGTGAAATGCCGTTTACACATAAACTTTTCGGGCGAGTCAACCATTTCACCCTACCTCAAACCAGCATCAAAATAGGGTTTAAAGGACATGTCGGTCGTTTTGGCTGGCAGGCCTATGTAGAGGAAGATATTCTTACCTGGGAGGGGCCTGACATTCTTTTCCACTTAGGCGTTACCTGGAGTTTTCAGACTTCCTCTCCAAAAACCGTTGTACCCGAAAAAGAAAAATCTCCTGTTGAAACGCCATGATATATTTGATTTGCGGTGAAAAAAACGAAGGCAAAACCGTCCGTCTCAAACAGATATTCCTCACCGTAAGAAATGCATATGGTTTTGCCGCCGAGAAGATGTTCAAAGGCGGCAGCCTGGTTGCATATAATCTTGTGAACCTTCGTAACGGAGACAGCATTCTCCTGGCTCAAATCCGCATCGAACCGGACGGATGCGTTGCCGAGAGCTTTGCCTATGGACCTTTTTGCGTCAATGCTGCCGCTTTCGTCTGGGCAGAAGAGATTTTCGAGGCCGCTCAGACGGCTGAGGCCGATGCCTTTTTCTTTGACGAAATTGGAAGAATCGAACTAAGCGCCAGAGGTTACTCAAAACTCATGCGTACGGCCCTGGAATCAGATATGGATATATATATGACAGTTCGCAACGCCAACATTGTGGATGTAATTCGCGAGTTCAGAATAAAGGAATATGTGCAAATCAGGGCCCGCTAGCGGTCCACGGTCCAATTTGCCCGAGAGCTTCAACTCCATTACTGGTGGCATCATCGTGATTTTTCCAGTCACTCATTCCTTAACCTTTCCGTCGCAGTTCAACGTCAAGCAGGCGAAACGAGAGCGCAAATGGCTGATGTGAGGTGGAATCAGGCCTCCGCCAATGTGTAGATGCCTACAACGTCTTTTTTATCGAGTTTTTTCACTTCCCCGAGGGCACCGCTGCGCAAAGCTTTTTCAGCCATTGCAGCATAGCGATTATCCTTCACTCCCAGTGCCTTGAGGTTTGTTGGCATTCCGATAGAGTCATAGAAGGCCTTATGTCGTCTTATCCCCTCAAGCGCAATCTCCTCATCCTTGTTGGTGACATAGTTCACGTTCCAGACTCGCAGTGCAAATTGAACCGCCTTCGCCAAATTCTCCTTTAGCACATATTTCATCCATGCGGGGAATACGGTTGCCAGACCCGCGCCATGGGCCACATCATACTGGGCGGATAGTTCATGCTCGATGCGATGACTGGCCCAATCGCCCACGCGGCCAAGACCAACAAGATCGATGTGAGCTATGGTGCTGGCCCACATTAGTTCGGCTCGCCCGGCATAGTCTGTGGGATTGGCCAACACCTTGGGCGAGGTATCGATAATGCTGCGCATAACCGCCTCGCATAGCCTGTCGCTAAGGTTGACATCCTCAGTGTGAGTGAAATAGCGCTCCATAACATGGGAAAGCATGTCGGTAATACCGCAGGCTGTCTGAAATGGGCTAAGAGTGTAGGTGAGCTCGGGATTCATCAGGCTGAAGATTGGCCTCATCAAGTCGTGTTCGCAGTCAAACTTCGATTTGTTTAACACATCGGTGACTACAGCACTTGAACTGCCTTCGCTGCCGGCGGCCGGCAATGTAAGAATAACGCCAATCGGAAGCGCCTCGGCCACAGTGGCTTTTTCAGTAAAAAAATCCCATACGTCGCCCGAATAAGGTACCCCTATGGCAATCGCCTTTGCCGAGTCTATTACACTTCCGCCACCCACGGCCAACACACCGGTAACCCCGGAAGAGCGACAGAGGTTTATTCCTTTCTTAACCAGTTCCAAACTCGGGTTGGGTTTAACCCCTCCCAGCTCGACAATCTTGGCGCTCGTTTTGGCCAGGTGTTTTTTAACCCGATCGTAAAGGCCAGATTTCACTATGCTTCCGCTTCCGTAGTGCAGCAAAATCACCTTGCCGAGCTTTGGGCTTTCCTCAACCAGCGATGCTTCGGCATTGCGACCGAATACAAACTGGGTTGGGCTTATATATCTGAAATTGAGCATATTCCCTCCATGCTTTCATATTATCCTGTTTTGGTTGCAGGCACAAGATTAAGAACTGCCATAGCATAAACAATGCTTATCGTCGCAGAATTTTGAATAACGACTCCTTCAAGATTAAACTACAATTTCGAAGCCACAATGAGAAGACCCGAACTGAGATTTTGAGGCCGATTTCGGTTTCTTTGCTTTGCCAGGCTAACTCCGAGGGATAGTCCCGGGTGCGTAGAGTCATCTCTTGTTTAGCGAACGACACGCCGCTCTAGGGAACGACACGCCGCTCAGGCTGAATTCCTAGTAGCTTTTAAGCAACTCTCGAAGAAATAGGCGAACCCTGCCAATCGAAGGAATATGTATGCGCTCATCAGGCGAGTGGGCTTGGAGTATGGTGGGGCCAAATGAAATCAAGTCCAAATCCGGGAAGCGCTCACCGATTGCGCCACACTCCAAACCGGCATGCGACAGTTCCACCTCACACTTTGTGCCGAAGAGTTCGGCCCATATGCGCCTGGATCGTTTCAGCGCGTCTGAATTCTCATTTGGTTCCCAGATCGGATAGTGATTCCCCGTGTTGAAGCTTCCGCCGTAGATACGGGTAAGCCCCGCAATGATATCTGAGAAATCGGTACCTCGGCTCAGTCTTGCGCTTCGCCTGTTTGCCAGCACCTCGATTTTTTCTTCCTTGCTGCGGAGTACGGCAAAATTCATGCTGGTTTCCACTAAATTATTCGAGTACATTGCCTTAACCCCATGTGGAATCAGGCGAAGTGCATCGATTAATCTCGCCAGATGGGTCGGGGCTATTAGTCCTACTTGCGGGGAGGAAGCTTCTTCAAGCTTTGCATAGAAATTCTTTTCGATGTCCCCAAATTCTTCAACGATTGTGTTCGAAAATTTATCCAGGATTGTTTGGATTACGCTGAGGCGTGATTTTG
>UWYT01000239.1 GCA_900608495.1 Olavius algarvensis spirochete endosymbiont
AGATTCGCAAAGTGCTGGTTATCAAGTAGGTTCAAGGTTAGTTCGATGCTCTAGTCCCGCGGTTATTACTGAAACGTCCAGCGATAGCCTGCAAGTTGCCTGTCCGAGCGAGTGTGAGTACTCGTGATAATTTCGGCAGGCAGGTGGTTATCCATTGTCTTCAAGCACTTGCCAGGCCCCAGGGCTCCAAAACTTTTCTAAGCGCCTTATCTCCCTGGATATAAGACAGTAACAAACCATAGTTTGTAAACGGTATCTGCAAGTTCTCAACATCTCTTATTCTCGCATTTAATTCCTGAGAGCTTATCATGCAGCCCCCGCAGTGAATAATCAGTTTATACTCACTAAGCTGCTCATTCTCCTGAAACTCCCTTCCGAAATTATGCTCCAGGACAACCCCTGGAAACTTCTCTCTGAAATAATTAGGAATCTGTACCGTACCTATATCCTCCCCTACTCTTGAGTGATTGCATGCCTCCACAATCAGAACTCTCTCTTCCTCTTCAAGTTCTTTTAAAACCTTCAATCCCTGCACAAAAAGCCTTAGCTTTCCTCTGCTGAAATAATTAATCATCGCTATCGAAAATGTGGTTAGCTTGATATCAGCAGGAACCCACTCTGCCATTATATCCATCGCCTGGGAATCGGTGATTATTGCTTCCGGCCCTTTCTTGAAATTGTCTATGAAGCTCAGAAATCTCTGCTTCTCTTCTTTCTTCCTTTCGCTTCTTGCCTTGTTTAAATCCATCCTAAAAGATACGGGATAGGCCCAATTTCTTGTTATATACTCCTCGGTCATAGCCTGCGGCCTCAGATACCTGCCAGGGGGAGTCTCAACATCCATTGGTATATTCAACACGTAGTATTCTTCCCTTTCCACAAAGGGCAGAAGTGCCTGCTTCTTGTTCCTGGATTCAAAATTATCGATTACAAAATTCAACAATCTTTGCCTGTAAGAATCATCATTTGCCTTGATGGCTATCTTCTTGTAGAATTTGAGCAGGGGAATTCCAACCTCCTTATCTTCAGAAAATAAGTTCTTGATAATGAGTATCTGCTTGTCCATATCCCTTGCTCTTTCTATCAACTCTTCCTCAACCTCAAAGCTGTAACTGGAAGGATCTATAACAACGAGGGCAAGATCGCATTCTTTCAAATCGGAATACACCTTCTTCCTCTTCTTGTTCCCCAGTTCTCCTTTTTCGTCCAGTCCAGCAGTGTCAAAAAGCTTTACGGGGCCTATCCCATGAATCTCCAGCAGGGATATTTTCGTATCCGCAGTGGTTCCAGGAGTAGCATCTACAAGCGATGTGTTCTGCTGAGTAAGCAAGTTCATCACAGAACTCTTACCCACATTCATCTCTCCAAATATCCCTATATAATCTCTCTCAACTAACATCGCCAATGTCTTGAATCCCCCCATTCATTAAACCCAATCTCCCTTCCCATGCTTCTTATCCTCTCTGACAGAGAGAGTTTGGAGTCGGCAGTCTGCTCATTTATGCACGGCCTTCCATCATAAAGTTGATAATGCTTCCTTACTTCGGCGGGAGTCACTAATGGCATTATGATATTGGCTCCAAATGCAAGCGCCTTCTCTCTGCCTATGGGGTCTATGGCCTGCAAGGCAGTTGCAGCTGCGATATTTATATTCTTCATTGCTATTCTTACAGCGGCCACCATTTTCAGACTTAGCTCTATACTGCCACTTCTGTTGTCTCTCATAGGCGTATCCTTATGCGGTATGTAAGGCCCCATCCCTATCATGTCTATGTCATACTCTTTGAAAAATTCTATATCTTCTGCAAGATCTTCCTCGCTTTGCCCGGGCAGTCCTATCATAACTCCAGTCCCCACTTGATATCCCACTTCCTTCAAGTCCACCAAGCAGGCCTTTCTCTTCTGCAGAGAAACTGAAGATGGATGTATCTTGTTGAAGAGTTCTGGATTCGTGGTTTCAATTCTCAGCAGATATCTATGCGCCCCAGCATTGAACCAGGTTCGATATGTTTCCTTGCTCTGTTCTCCGCAACTTAGGGATATCCCCAATCCCCTGGGCAATTTTTCGGAAACAGTTTTCTCCTTTGTCGTTCTGACGATATCCTCGACAAAACTTACAAAGTCCCTACTCTCTCTTTCTCCCGATTGCAGCATCAGGGAACCATAGCCTTCCCCGGCGCACCAGGAGGCAATATTCACAATTTCTTCTTTGCTAAGTTCAAATCTTTTTACATTTGAGTTACTCTTCCTTATTCCGCAATAATTGCAGTCTCTCCTGCAAATGTTCGAGAATTCCAATAGTCCTCTGTAATATACTTTTTCTCCCACAGCCTTTTTCATTACGGCATATGATTTCTTCCTCAGCTTCTCAATATCCGTTCTCAGCAAACTCAGTGTATCCATTTCAAAAATAAAGATCTCTCACTCCATTTCTTATCTTATGGAGATATTCCTCTGTCTTTTTTTTCCTTTCCCTGGGAACGTATCGCATCATCTTCTCTATGAGCTCCTCGCCCTTTTCTTTAGTTTCCGCATCGGCATAATCCTCAAGATATTCCTGCAGTGTCGTAAGAGAATTAGGCAGACAATGGACTTTGATTAAACCAGGTTTCGCAAGATCCATGAAATCCTTCCCTACTCTTCCAAGCCTGTAGCATCCTGTACAGAAAGAAGGGACAAACCCTCTATTTATCACATCCTTGATAACTTCCCCGGTACTTCTTGTATCGTTTAGGGAAAACTGCCCCCACTCTTCCCTGGAATAACCCCCCGGACTTGTCTTTGACCCGGCGCTTATCTGTGAAACCCCGAGATTAAAAAGCTCTGTTCTTAATTCCATTGGTTCCCTAGTGGAAAGTATTATCCCTGTATAGGGAACCGCCAATCTCAATACAGCAACCAGCTTCCTGAAGTCGATATCTGAAACTGGTTTCGGTATGTTCATGGAGGCAAAAGCATTGTTCGCTGGTTTTACTCTTGGGACAGAAATCGTATGAGGCCCTATGCCATAGGCGGTATCAAGGTGCTTCGCATGTTGCAACAGGGCCAATACTTCGAATTTATAATCGTACAACCCAAAGAGCGCCCCTATGCCAACATCATTAAGACCACTCTCCAACGCCATATCCATGGTGTTCAATCTACGTTCATAATCAGCCTTCATTCCCTCCGGATGCATCTTCCTATAGGTTTCTCTATGATAGGTTTCCTGAAATACGGTGTAGGTGCCTATCTTCGCCTTGTTTATTTCTCCGAACTGCTCCTTTTCCAAGGGAGCTATCTCCAAGTTCACCCTGCGTATGCCACTACCTTTGGAGTCCTTCACAGAATATATGGCCTCTATGGCTTGGATAATCAGTTCAAAGTTATTCTCATCCTCTCCGGAGAGCAGCAATATCCTTTTGTGGCCTTGTTCCAGGATAAGCCGGGTTTCAGTTTTAATTTCCTCTATAGAGAGTTCTCTCCTGACTATCTCCTTATTGTCTTTTCTAAATCCGCAATAAAGACAGTTATTGGAACAATAATTTGAGATGTACAATGGAGCGAAGAAAACAAGCCTCTTCCCATATATCTCGTTTTTTATCTTCTTTGCAGTTGTAAACAACCCTTCCAGCAGTTCCATATCCTCCATTTGCAATAGAACCGCTGCTTCTTCCAAGCCAAGTCCATCGAGCAACAAAGCCTTCCCCAGGATATCCTCTGCTTCTTTGCTGGATGCGCCTTCAGTTTTTTTCAACACCCCTACCAGCTTGCTCTCATCAATAAATCTCATCATAAGAACCTGCTCTTATTCTATTGTTTCACTGGGGCAGCATGGCCCTTGAGTTTATCATTCCCTGTTCATCCATCAATTATTCGCCAACAAAGCACGCATCTCGATATCAATTCCCTCCAGAGAACTGAATTTAGGTTGATATCCGAGTTCTCGAGCCTTGTTGTCAGTACTGTAATAATTCGATTTCCTTCCCGTAACAGCAGCATAGTCAAAATCGTCCTCAACGCGATAACGGAGGCCGAAGTTCTTCTTCATATAATTCAGCACATCAAATTTAGACACCTCACCTCGACTGTAGAGATTAAAGGAATCATTGAGTGGGGTGCGTTCCACACATAGCATAACCAAGGAGAACAAATCATATGGAGTAACGTAATCCCTAAGCATATCAGCCGGGTTTGTCTGGAACACAGAGTCTGCTCGCAGTGCCCGAACGACATCAGACAAAAAAAATCCACTTCCCAGATCAATGAATCTACTGAAATAAGAGAACACTCTGATATCGACAATATGATATTCGTGCAATGCACGATGCTTTGCCTCCGAATTGATTTTTGCTATCATATAAGAGTGCTCTACAGATAAGTTGTTAATAGGTACATGCGAAACTGTGGCTTCATCCACAGGAGAAGGAAAGTCTCTGCCATAAACCGCTCCGCTTGAGAAGTTTGTATACCGCGTCCCGGGATGGCGTTTCAGGTAGTGAATCACCCTCCGATCATACTCTTCTGTCAAAAAGAATATCTCCGATCCGGCGTGACGAAGTTTTGCAGGATCTCCAATACCTACGCAGTTTATAATCACATCATAACTTGATTCTGAGTCTTCAAATGAATCTAAATCGCGAACCACGAAAGTGACAGAGCCCCTGGACACAGCCAGCGATTCCAGGAACTTCCTCACGCCATCAGTATTTCTTGCGAACAGATGACATCTGCCTGTTAAACCCCTGTGCAGAAACGTATATACCAGCCCCTTCGCGATATGGCTTGTCGCTCCGAGTAAGGCAATTCGCATTGTCAGTCTTTTTGCAGTGGCGATACAAGCATTTCCTGCATAAACTCCTCTCGCTCGAGAAAAGGAAACATATCCTCCATTGGCTTTGACACCATGCGCCCATCATCCAGCTTGAGGGAGCTTACCGTTGGAATTATTGCCTGATTTTCAGGAGAGAGAAATTCGCAAATAACTGGGCCATCGTATCCAAGTGTAATATCTAAACCTTCTTCCAAATCTGAGACATCGTGTATCCTCACAAACTTAATCCCATAGGCTGCGGCAATCTTTTCTGTTGAAGGGAAGGAAACCTCGTTTCGATTATCTGTCCCTATGGTTCTTCCGTCAAAGAATTTGCCCTGTGTTGCCCTGATAGATAAGTAACCATTGTTATTGATAACAAAGAGTTTAACCGGGAGTCTGTTATGAACAAGTGTTTGAAACTCCTGAAGATTCAGTTGAAGTGATCCATCTCCAGTGATTCCTATCACTTCACCGTTTCCTTTTGCGATACTTACCCCCAAGCAAGCAGGCAACGTGAATCCCATATCTGCCTGAGCACCCGAGGTAATATGTTTTTGATCGCCATATATTTTAAGTCCCTGGGCTGTAGCATAATATGCCGATCCGGCATCAGAAACTACCACTGCTTCCGGTTTAATCTTTTTTGAGAGCACGTCAAGAAAGTGATAGATGTTGACTCCCTCAGTCTCCTTGCAGTATTCAGGGAGACAAACCGGCCATTTGCTCCGCCAGGTTCTACATTTTTCTGCCCATGGTTCAAAAGAACCTTCCTGCATTGATAGAGTCGAAAGGCATTTCTGCATAAAATCCTTCACATCCGCATTTATGAAGTCATCTATCGCAACAGTGTCTTTTTTATGCTCCTGCGGATCGATATCAACAACAAATACATGTGCTTCACGGGCGAATTGGTTATATTCAAATCCGGTAGAGGGTACACTCAGCCTGCTTCCCAGAGAAATGACAAGATCTGCATTCTGCAATGCGAAATTTCCAGCACGATCGCCCTTGATACCAATTCGCCCGATAGCAAGATGATGATCGCTGGGAAGAATATCAATGGTTAGAAAAGTGCACACCACAGGAATATTCCATGTCTCCGCGAATTTCCGAAATAAACTGTTCGATTTGGATAGTTTTATTCCATTTCCAGCTATAATAACCGGCCGCTTCGCACTTTCAATACAGTTCGCAAAACGCTTAATCCCATCTTCGCAGGCTTCCAGCTTGTACGATAAGCTGTTTCCCGGAGGGGTGTATCCTTTCAGGTTAGCTATTTCAACTTCAGCCCCCTGGACATCCAGTGGAATATCCAACCAAACCGGCCCCGGCCTCCCCGACTGAGCCATCCAGCTTGCCTTTTCAAAATGATAACGAATTTCGTCGGGATTGTTCACCATTGCAGCATACTTCGTTATAGGCTTTACTATAGATACAATATCTGCCTCCTGCACACCGAATTGTCGCAGTTTCGCCGCGCTATTTGCTGAAGTCTCCTTTCTTTTTACTTGCCCTGAAACGAATATGCAGCTAACACTGTCTTGCCATGCGTCAAGTAACCCGGTAAGGGCGTTGGTTCCTCCACACCCAGTAGAAACCATGGCTACCCCAAAACTGTTCCGGTACTTCGCGTATCCCACTGCCCCAACAGCGCATGCCAATTCGTGATGGTTACACAGCGCCTTAAGCTCAGGATGCTTAGCGACTCCATCGTTAAGGAACATCGCCCCCCCTCCTGTTACCATGAAAACATGGCTCACGCCCAAGCTATATATATACTCTGAAATATAATCGGCTACTCTCAACTAATTCTCCCTAATACAATAATTTATAGACTTTGCACAGCAGTTTTCAGTCGCGCCATTCCTCTGCGAATGTTACTCTGTGAATTTGCATAGCATAATCGAACAAATCCTTCCCCATACTGCCCAAAATTCGTTCCGGGCAACAACGCCACTCCTGCCTCCTCAAGGGCAAAATCAGCAAATTCCTTGCTGCTCAAACCAGTGCCTACGACACTGGGGAACACATAAAACGCCCCTCCTGGCATTAAGCATGTTACACCAGGAATATTGTTCAGTTCCTCGACAATGATATCCCGCCGTTTCCGGTATTCCCGCATCATAGCCCGTGTACCCTCTTGATCGCCGATCGCCGCCTCTATCCCCGCACGTTGAACAAAAGGAGAAACGCAAGAGGATGTCGTCTCAAGTAAAAGTGCCATCTTCTCGGCAACATCCGTCGGCGCAATAACTGCGCCTAAGCGCCAGCCAGTCATAGCAAACGCCTTACTGAAACCATTTGCCAGTATGGTTCTGCGTTTACATGAATCATACACCGATGAGCTGCAAAAGAGCGCATTCGCAAATAGCATGCGCGAGTAAACCTCATCGCTGTAGATGTATACGTCGTGCTCTTCTGCAATCTGATATATTTCGAGAATCTCCTCCGGGGTAATCACTGCTCCTGTCGGGTTTTGAGGAGAATTGAGTATGATAAGGCGGGTACGCTTAGTTATTACATCTCGAAGGTCTTGCGGGTTCATCCGAAAACCATTTTCTTCTCTAAGAGGTACGCGAACCGGCTTAACACCACAAAAATCTATCACTGAGTAGTAGGTTGGAAACCCAGGATCCGGAACAACCACCTCATCTCCTGGATTCACAAGACATCGAATTGCATAGTAAACAATGATGTTAGCTCCTGGAGTTATCACAATCTGCTCTATAGCAGGGGTGAATCCTCGACTATTCTGGGTAACACTAGCCACAACTTCACGAAACTCATACATTCCATAAGAACTTGTGTAGTGTACTTCTCCATTAACCAATGACTCTATTGCAACGTTAGTGATATTTTCAGGAGTGGAAAAATCCGGATCGCCAATCTCGAATTGTATAATCTCTTTCCCTTCTCGCTCAAGCTCCTGGATGCGCCCCAGCATTTTGAACATGGGCTGCCCATGCAGGTTATGCGCCGCATCTGATAACCGGTATTCCATAGCAAGCACCTCCACTCATCGCCTAGGCTTACACACATTTTACCGTATAACAGAGTTAATGGGAAGAATTTTACGATACACAGGCTGTGTTCTGGCTGCAGCGGGTGTTCGGCGCCAGGTGTCAAATCTGGTTATCGACAGTACATCGGCGTTCCTTCACATTGAGGCGTGGGGAGAAGAAAGCAGGAACATGGAAGCTATGAGAGCTCTATTTCAATAAGAGTCCCATCAGATTCGAGTAGTCGTTCTCCACATCACTTGCATCCAGAATCTGCGCTATCGCACCGCGATGGTGGGTTTGATGATTGAACAGATGCATTAGTATTTTTCCGAACGTGAACGTATAAACTTCTCCTTTCGGGTTCTTGAGATCGATATCACCTTCAAACAGTTCCGATGGAGCAGTTTCCACTAAATGAATAATCAGGCTGTCAGTGCCCTGACGATGTTCCCACAGTTCGGGAAGATTATCGTGCAAAATCTTCCCCCACCCCGGATGCTCAAATTGAAGAACCGGCGAGTTTAGAACCGGAAGTTCCAGATTTCCATCTCGATAAGCAGTCAGCCAGCTTAGATCTGACACCAGGACGTGATTCAGCACTCCCAGTATGTTGTCAAAATATGATCCGGCATCTTGTGTGACAAGAGTGGAATTCCGGCCTTGCAATAATTTATAGAGCGCACGATTTGTAACCTGGTTGTATAGAGCCATCAGCTTCAGCAGTTCTTTCATAACCTGATACTAGCGCTACAGTTCCCGCTAAACAACAAAAATCCAACCAAACCTTGATTCGCCCGCGATTAATCCTTTAACTCCACGATTTTTGCCTGTTGCTTCAATGATTATCTCTATCCGAACTTCTCCTCTTGCGCCCCCGAAGTAGAGAGAGGCTTCCGAAACCGGCAATCACGGCAATGTAGTAGCCAAAATCATACCACCAGCCGGTATTCACAGTTTCATAAATCCGTATTACCCTTTTGAACAAACTCACGATGAGCGTGAATGGCGCTATCCAACCATGCCAAATGCCATGTAAAAAATTTGCGGGCTCGGCATCTGTGAACTTGCCGCTTCCCGGAGCACAGGCACTCAGCACCAAAACGGCGAGGACCAACAGAATTACAAATATCTTTCTCAATTTAAATCTCCTTATAATTCCTCATTTTATTCTAAATGAGACTGTGTTGTAAGCTCTCGAAGCCCATTCTGGAGTACATTCGCTGTCGCAAAAAGCTTACTCCGATTCACCAGAGAACGGGGCCACACCTGTTTGCAGATAAAACAATGGCTGCCACTATCACAACCACAAGAATAGTGACAATCATAGATTTCATAAGTTACTCCCCCAACCATACCGCATCAGCTATCTGACAATTCCTTGAGTTGCCAGAAAATCATCGTAACTTACAATTTCAATACCGAGTTCACGGGCCTTCTTCAGTTTAGTGGTTTTGCCATTGATATTGTCAGAGACAACCTTAGTCGTATTTCCTGTTACTATGACTGCCACTAACCACCCAAGTTCTTCAAGAACCGCTGTCAGTTTTTGCCTCGGCATTGGCGCCTTACCGGTTAGGCAGATTGTTCCCAGGCGTTCACCAACCGTATCTTCCTCCTGAATCTCCAGAACTCCCGAAAGCTCCTGCAAAAACTCGAGATTGCCCGGGGTGTGTTTCCACTCGATAATCTTCCTACCCGCAGCACGGGAAGAATCAGTAAAACCAAAAAAGTCATCCAGGGTTGATATACCCAGCTGCCTGAGCGTCTTCTTCTGTATCAAAGGGATGCCAAGGCAGGCGATCAGCTTGATTGAACTCAAGCTTCTTGACGATGCCACCTGTCCGAGGAAGCTCTCAGTTTTCTTCTCAGCAAAACCCTCCAAATCCTCGAAATCAATATACTTGAGGGTGTAAAGATCGCAAATTTTTCTTAGTTTTCCCGAATCGTAGAGCGTCTCAAGTGTTTTTAGCGCAATTCCTTCGATGCCATTTTGGCGAACCCAATACAGAATTGATTGCAATACTCGCTCCTTGCAATCGATATTCAAACAAGCAATATTGACGCCGCGCTCAACTGGAATGGAACCGCAGGAATGGCAGTTTTGCGGCCAGATTCTCTCATCTCGAAAATCATCGCCTCTATTTGCAGCTTCCAGGTTATCACGGACATAGGGAATAACATCGTTCGCCCGTTCGACAATTATCATGTCGTCCAGAGCGAGCCTAAGCCTGTGCACATTCTGCGCATTATGAAGGCTGGCCCGCTCCACCGTGGCCCCGCCAATTTCAACAGAATCAAAAACCGCAACCGGTGTCAGATTACCCTGACGACTCACCTGCCACAATACATCCCTCAGTACCGTTCTCAGCATCTTTGAAGGCGGTTTGAGTGCGATGACATAATGATGATGGGCATTCACCACCCAGTGTTGGTCAATCTCATCATGGAGATGGTTGTCATCCACGGCGATGATGAGTCCATCGGTTTCGAAATTCCATTCATCGCGCAGTTTCTCTATGTAAGTCTTGTAAATTCCCCCGATTTGACTGATTAACTGATTCATTTCCTCACCCGTGGATGCGTCAGAATTATCAAGTTGCAGCAACCATTTGTCGAAGGTATAGAATTCGTTCTCTGCCAGGATGTCAATCTTCCCTGATTCAGACCACCAGCGCTCATCGCACCTCCCAGCTTCTTCATAGGCCGCGTTCCGGTGCCACAGAACCTGGTATGCAAGAAATCGTACAAAGTGCAGATCTTCATGCCCATCCTTGCGATTTATCAGGCCCCAGCAATTGTTTCGAAGCGGTTTTCCCCCAGCGTCGAAATCCGTATCTTTGGGAAGATGGAGTTCGCCTCTGATTTCAACAGTTTCCCTGGTGAAGGAAACTGTGTCCGGAATATCTTCAATGAACCTTGCGATATGGGAGATATTCTGGCCTTTCACGCCGTCCCCTCTGCTGCTTACATATCGGAGCACGCCAGATTCGTAGCAAAGACTCGCAGATAAACCATCTACCTTCGGTTGCACCACGATGGATGTTCTGGAGTCCAGTTTGAGTCGCACCAGCCATTTCTTAACCCCTTCCAGGCTCTTAACTTTCCCCATAGAGAGCATTGGGATGCTATGTTCGATTTTATCAGATTCTCCGACAGAGAAACCCACCGTTGAAAAATACGCATGCTCCGGAGCGAGTTTTCTCAGCTCCTCCTCCAGCGCATCAAATTCATCATCGCTCATCAATGGAGAATCGCTGTTGTAATAAGCCTCACTGGCTTCCTCAAGCCGAGCCGCCAGAATGTCCTCATCCAATGACATCGCTCTATTATGGGATATCTTACCCTTGATTCATAGCTAATTCTATCGGCGCCACCAGCCGACAAAATCGCGAGAGGCTAGCTTAGCGGCTTCAACAGCAGCTTCAAAAAGAGTTCCAGCCGCCACCACCATCCAAGTTATGGCTCACATTTCAGGGAGTCACGTTTTCGTCGATATCGTGTTCCTCGTCGCGGAGAATCTGATAGAGAGTGCGATCGCCATCCCCGGGAATGGGTGGAACAGGTGAGGGTTCGAGTTGACGCCAATAATCAACATCATCGAAGCTGCCTCCAGGATTCCAAGCCTCGATTACCGAAGAAGGTATTTCTGTACTTGGCTCGGGGTTGTACATCTGTGGGCTGCGCTGGCGTGCGCAGAGAAAACGGGCGACTGGGTAGTTTCTGCTGGGCAGATTGGAATACCCGGAGTCACGGGCGAGTGTGCGATCGCGGGCAAAGGCGGCGGTGCTCCATGCGAGAGCGGTTCTGCCGGCTAGATCATTCCGCCTGGATGAGTAATACGACACTAGTTTTTTTACGGAATATAAATCCGCAAGCCAGGCGGCCATCATCAGTGGGTCCACGCCCTCCTCATCTTCAATCGGAGTTGCGAAATCGGCGCTTAGCAACATGTCCAGCACCAGGCGATTTCCGGTAGCCAGGGCATAGTAAAGAGGGGAAGCTTCAAAGGAGCCGAGCCCGTGAATATCCTCTGTATTCTGCGAATCGTTTTCCCTGGAACCAGGCTCCGCGGGAGTTGTTTCTTCGATTTCGCGGCTTTCCCCGGCAGCCTCCGGTTCGGACATCAAAGCTGTGTCGGATAAAGGCGCGTTTTTCAGAGGCATCCCATCCCGCTCCAGAAGGAGTTCCAATTCGGCCGCAAAATCCTCCTCTGCAGGTAGATCGGCCGGGGCATCGAACTCACTCGCGATATCGGCGGCATCCCTGCCTAATCCAACTAGCAAGCGTCGAACGATGGCAATATCACCCCCGGCCACCGCGTAGCAAAGGGCATCCCTGCCCATAACATCTCTATCAGCGAGATTCGCTCCCCTGTCAAGTAACAGAGTCACCGCGCCTTGATTGCCATGCCAGGCGGCAACCATAAGGGGGCTAACTTTCTTCGCGTTAAGTCTATTCGGCGACTTGCCTTCCCTGATACTCCTCTCCAAGAGCTCAAAATCATGATCGCGGACAGCGCGATGAAGAATCCATTCATCATTTCCAACATCTGCCGCGGCGTCCCAATCCGGAGAATTCGCAAAATCTCTTAAGGCAAATAGATAGCGCCAAATACGGTAATCAAGTGGAATCTCCACACCGGGCAGGTTCAGTGGATTTGACGTCTCAAAATCAGTTAAGCGCGAGGCTTTTGCACCCTCTGAAATCAACAGGCGAACCACCTCATAGTCGCGGCGGTTAATGGCAAGCGAAAGAACTGAGATGGGAGTTCTCTCAGTCCCGGCCAAATCACTGACAAAATTCGCATTCGCGCCGTAATTGAGCAAGACTACCACCAAGCCATAGTTGGAAGCCTGCACAGCGGTCATCAATGGATTCAAACCCTTCGGGCCGACAAGATTCGGATCCGCTCCTGCTTCACATAGGATATCAATCAGTTCAATATGTCCCAAAAGAGTCGCAAAACCCAAAGCCGTCTGCCCCTCACCATCCGGCTCATCAGGATGAACACCCATGCCAAGCAGGGCCTTCACCTCACTCACATCTCCTCTTGAGGCCGCCTCGGCCAGCATCCCCGATTCCAAAGCGACAGCAAAGCCTTTTCGCAGGCTAAGGACCAGAATCAGAATTGACAGCCCCGAACGTAAGAGAAGCTTCATATCATAGTTATCGGTTTGGAATCTCATTAAAGCCACTTTGGGCACCGTTTCCGTCCGGGAACCAGCAAAGCATTTTATTCGTCATCTAAGCGTAATTCCCACATGCAAACCCGCCGCCCCCCCAATTACAAAAAGATGCCAGATGAAATGCGCCCAGGGGATGCTCATCTTAACGTAAAAAAACACTCCCATTGTATAAAGAAATCCACCCGTCAACATCCACCAGATTTGTCTCAAAGAAGCGACTAACCGAAGATCCTTCCAGAAAAAGACGATAAACCAGCCCATACATAGATAAGAGAAAAGGTGAAAAATTTTGAATCTGTTCCAGAAGAGAATATTTACGACAATGTTAACAGCCGCCAGCATCCAGATTATAATCAGAAGAGAGCGGCCTGAATTCCCCATTTCCGAAACGTATGGAGTATAGGTTCCGGCTATCAGCACGTAAATCACATTGTGGTCTATGAAGCGAAATACTCGCTTTGCTGTTGACGGAGACAATCCATGATAAATCGCCGAGACGGCAAACACCAGGCATATGGATAAGCTATAAACCAGAACAACCCATAAGTCTCGTCGTGATCCCACAGCCTCAAAAACCAGTGGAATAGCGGCACTTAGTGCCATTCCAAGCCCAAAAACATGGGCGAATGAACACATCACATCTTCCGAACGGCTTATTCTCTCCGGAAGAGCAATCCGAGTTTCAAACCAAATTTTGCTCATGGCTGCGAAATCAACGATGTGAAATCCAGCAGCAGTCAGTCAAGAGGAAAAATTCCACCCGAACACTGTCAATAGTTGACGAAAAAATCTATTTGCCATAGCGTGGTAAATCTATTCGCGGCAGTGGTGGAATCGGTAGACACGCCAGCTTGAGGGGCTGGTGACGGCAACGTTGTGGAGGTTCAAATCCTCTCTGCCGCACTGCTTTTTCACCTGCATTGTAAGACATTGATACCAATATAGCTAAGCAGGAACGTTGCCGCATTTTTCTGATTCCAAAGACTTGCCCGTTTGCAGATTTCAGATTTGCCGAATGATGAAAAAACCGGACGATCTATTTCACCAACACCCTTGATGTTTTGCTAAAAATCTCATTTCTCACCTCAATGGAGAATCTGCCCTTCTCGATAGGATGATAATAAGTAAATGGAGCGATCCCTTCGAAAACCTGTTTCCCATTGATACGCAATACTGCATCCTGATTCCCGATAACCCGAATAGGCATAACCTGGGATTCCTCCGGAATCGTTGGATCGAGAAAGAATACTGCTCCGTCACTGGGTTGAACAATCTTGAGTGGAGCACGGGAATCATCCAGCCTGTAATCCAAGCCATAGAAGTGAACCCATTGGGCATATTCCACCGGCAGGTATAGATTGTCTTCCCGGTGCCAGGTACATACCGGGAGCTCTGTCTCTTCGGCATATCTTTCTTGTACTGCGTATGCACATCCCGGACCGAGTTTGTATCCGCTGACGCTGCAGATTGTTTCGGTGTGGAAATCTACCTGCCAATTGAAGAAATTCTCCCGGTGAAAATCCTCAAGAAGGGAAACAACCAGACGGGCGGGAAGAGAGCTGCCGGGTTTTCCAATCACTGTTTCACCGGAAAAATTCCCCATCCAGGCACCGACAGTGATATCCTGAGTTGAACCCAGGGCCCAGATACTGTTGAACTGATTGGAGGTTCCCGTTTTAAATATGGCCTCAAAATTTACATCCAGCGGATTGGATCTTCCAAATCCCAGAATACGATTTTTCCGATTGGACAAGATACTTCGAAGGCTTTCCGCCACTGAAACGGAGTATACCTGACGTCCAACCGCTTTTTCGGTATCCAGTTTGTAACTCAATGGAATGAGTACCCCCCCCCTCGAAAACAGGGAAAACCCCCGAACCAATTCCCAAAGAGTGACTTCTCCATTTCCCAGAACGATGCCGAGTCCAAGATGTTCTTGATGTTCAAGAGAGGTAAATCCGCTAGCCACCAGCTTGCGAATGAAAGGTTTCACTCCCAACCGCTCACCCAGATAGGTGGCCGGAATGTTGAGAGAAGAGCCGAGTGCTACACTTAGACGAACCGGTCCGTTATACCTTTGATTGTAGTTTTTAGGGATGTAGATTTCCTGATGACCGAATTCCATAGGGATATCCGGCAGGGGTGTCGAGACAGTATACCCTTTTTCCAGGGCATAGGCATAAAGAAAGGGTTTAAGCGCCGATCCCGGTTGCCGAAGGATTCTAACCCCGTCAATCTGTCCCTGGATTTCATCATTGAAAAAATCTACCGATCCCTGATAGGCCAGAATCTTCCCGGTGGAATTCTCTATGGCAAGTACCGCACCGTTGCTGATTCGGTTATCTTTGGCTGATTCAACTATCTCTTCGAGCTTGTTTTCCACTGCAATCTGGAAATCATCGGCCAGGCTTGTGAGTATGGGAGCTCCCATCTGCCAGTCTTCAGGCGTTAACTCTTTTCTGATGAATTCGATGAAATGGGGAGCTTTTGACGGCCATAACGGTGCCGTCAGACCATTATAAGCCTCTTCTATCAAGGAAAAAGAGAGGTCTATATCAACTCGGGGGAGTGTTCGGATAATCGCTTCTCTGTTGGCTTCCCGATTTTCCAGGGGATTGAAATCCACCGGTTGCCGGGGAATCATCATCAGAATCATGAGCTCTTCGTTTGTCAGTTCCGCGGCTTTTTTCCCAAAGAAATAGTATGCGGCGCTTTCCAATCCTTCCACATTCCGGCCAAAAGGGAGATGGGTTATATAGCTGTTTAGAATCTCCTTTTTGCTCATCCTGGTTTCAAGGCGGAGAGCGTTTAACACCTCCAGCAATTTTCCTTTGAGTCCAGTCGATCCGGAGGAAATTATCCGGGCCAGCTGCATGGTGATGGTCGATCCACCGGATTTGAACTCGCCGCTTTTCAGGTAAAGGTAACAAGCTCTTGCAAGAGCTATCGGATCAACCCCGGGGTGGAAATAAAACCGGCTGTCCTCGTTCTTCAGTATGATTGAGATTTGCCTGTCACTTAGAGAATTCAAAGAGAGTTTCTGCCGCCTAAGTCCTTCCTCCAACGGGAGGACGGCCAGGAGTGTGCCCTGTCTGCTGTATACCGGCAGACTGTATCTGGAATCTTTGAATTTCAAGTAGTCCGGATATGGGGAAAAACGCAGGATGGAGTAGATTCCGGCCGCCAGAACAAGCAGACTGAGAGTCCACCTCTTTCTAACGGATAACAATCAACTTTCCTCTGTCCCTGCCAAACACTTCCGGTTCAAAGAGAAGATTCGCAGATGCTGGAGGTGTTGGATAGATTCCGGGAGTGGTGCACCGAAACAGGAAGGTGATTTCTCTTTGTCCGTAATAAAGGCTCGACCAGGAATATCGGATTTCATTGTTGTAAATCATCTGATTCGGGCTGAAATGGTAAAAGTAAAGATCCCTATTATGGAACCAGACATATCCTTCTGCAAGGATTTCAATCTCATCACCGTATTTGGTTTCCCGTGTCCAGGTTTCAGACTGAACGCCGCCTTTGTTTAAAAAACTAGATGAGACTGAAAAGCTGGGATCCAAAATCTCAGCTCCCGAGGGAATCGGAACGGACAGATTCACATAACTCCTGGTTTTAGATGTGTTGAGGATAACCCGCATCCGGTAGGTTTTTCCCAGATCAAGTACGTCCTCTTCAACCAAATCCCCCTCCAGAGTTTCAATTTGAGTGTAGATTGATAAACCTTCGTCCCTTGCGGGCGCCACTTCATTGGGTAGCGCATAATTGAGGGTGGTCGCATAGAACAGGGTTCCCGTTCCTTCCTTACGAAATTGGAGACTGTTCAATTCGTTCTCACCGACAATCGGGATAATCTGATTGAAAAGGCTGAAAGCTGCCTCTTCCGGTTTTTTCGAAAGCCCGGAAAAGGCCTCCTTCATCAAAGTTTGATCCTTGAGAACCACTTCGCCGGTAAAATCATTTCTCCCCGGATCTTCTTTTATCAGAAGATCATTCAATGCAATTGCCATCCAGAGGCGATCCTGGGAATCCAGCCAGTTTCTCGGCCCTTTCTGAATATCCAAACTGAAAGTATATCGCCGAATCATCTCCGAATTTTCTCTTACCATGATTCCAAGGCGGAGAAGGTGTGCGAGCTGTTGGTATCCCGAGTCAAAGTAAAATCTGGACTCATAAGTGTCCCGGATATCAACACCCCTGGTTCCAATGGATACAAAGTTTTTTACCTTACTGTAAATCGTCTTCGCCTTACTTCCCCTGCCCTCAAGCTGGTAGATTGCTCCGAGCAGACCATAGCCGCTGATTCCAAGTTCATCTTCATGAGACTCCAGCCAATTCGTTCTCTTTCGGTTGAAATCACCCCCAAGGGTGAATACGTAATGAGCGTAGAGCTGGTAATAGAGGGTCGCATGTGGAAACTTCCCGGAAATGTACTTTTTCAGTCTGCTAAGTTCTGGTGCTTTATTTTTCTCCAATCGCCCCTGATTGCTCAGGATTTGCAGCATATGAAGAGTTACGAGAGAGCAGTAAGGATCGCTTATTCGAGAGAGACGTTTCTCCGAGGAGGTAATTCCCCCGTCGGACATCTGGCGGTGAGAGGTGATTTTCAGGAAGCTCTCAAGCTTTCTTTGGGAATCCCTCTCAAATCTTCTGCCCATAAGGGCAGAAATTTCCGGAGCGACAATACCCGGAACTGCGGCATAGAGGTAATCGAACGTGAAATTGAAGTTTCTGTGGGCCGAAAGAGATTTCAACTGTTCCCGCAGGAAGGGTGCCTGGCTGGAATCCAGAGAAAGTGCCAACGATCCGTATCCTTTTCCGATATTGGAAGGAATCAGTAATCCTTCTTCGGATACCTCTTCCGACACGATTCCCGTTGTAGTGAAGCTCTCCTTGATGATGGGAGCCTCCACAAGCATGGTATCCACGAGCTCTTCGTTTAAAACTTCGCTGTTAATGGTAAAGATAATCTCTCCTTCACCGGCTGTCTTTCCTTCGAGAACAAATGGAACCTCATAGCTCTTTCCAGCCGGAACAATAACAGTCTTTTCAACCGTGCCCGGAAGCCCGATATTATCTGAGCGGATCTTTACACTGACTTCATGATCCCGATCGTCGATATTGGACAAAACCACACCGGCAAAACTGGTATCTCGAACCCGCATCTGACGGGGGAGGGCGGTTTTGACATTGATGGGATTTTTAATGTAGAGTTCATCCTCCGAATAACCGATTTTTTGACCCTTCAGGGCAATCACCGTAGATCGATAGGTAGTCAGTGTATCGGGCCACTCGACGGGAATTCGAACTTCTCCGTTCTGATTAGTGGTGAGGAAGGGTTCAAACACCGCAAGTGGAGTAAAATCTTCCCTCCTCTGCAGTTTCTTTTCTTCTCCGTCTCCACCACGTAGATTTGAAATTTCGTAAGTGACAGGAGCCATAAGAAGGCGTCTGGAATCGTCTCCTGCTCCGTACATATCGAAATTGTCGATATCATAGAAATAACTAAGTGGATTGGGAATGTGGTAATTGATGATATCCAGAACTCCTCTATCTACCGCCAGATATGTGATTTCCGCATTGGAAACAGGTATACCATCGCTGGTGACGCGGACGGTAATTTCCCCTTTGTCGCCCGGACGGTAAAGCGCTTTGTCTGAGGTGATTTCCATATCCAACTCACGGGATCTGGTTGAGATGTTGATGGCTGCTGCTCCGAATATTCCTTTAGGCTTGCCAAAATCCGGTTCATAGTAGGATTGCGGTTCCGCTGTTCTAGTCATGTACCCTGAGAGGGTGACATACATGACAGGCACCCATTCCTCTTTTATGGGGATTTCGATAATGGGGTCTGCGGGATCGAGTTCGATTAACCGTTCTTCCAGAATCCCTTCCCGTTCTATCGTCATCAGATATTTGCCCTTTTCCAACGGCGATCTGACAAGAATCCGAGCGCTGTCTCCTGGGAAGTAGATATCCTGTTCAACTTCAAGAGTGATGTCTTCTACATTCTCTCCGATCCATCTAACCCAGGAGCCTCCGCTGGCGTAGAAACTGATATCCGTGATTACTTCCCTATCGTTATTGTCCCGGCCGGTGATTCTCAACCTGTAGCTGCCCGATTCTTCCGGAGTGTACCTGAACTCGGAATAACCATCCTTCCATTTCACCTTACCGCTCTGAAGTGTTTCTTCCACCCATTCGTACCGGGTGCTGATTCTGTCGCCGATGCTCTTCTGATGTATGGCCTTGTAAGAACCCTTGATCAGTTCAACTTCGCTTTCGCCGGGCTCAGCTCTTAGCAACCCGTCCACGCCAACTTTGGCAAAGCTAATCAGCATCTCCTTGTCTATTGGGACAAACCTGCTCCACCGGTTTGTTTCCACACTGCTACCTATTCGGGCACCTATATACCAAAATGCCGGGTGAACTATCACGGAAGTAGCGGCGCTGATGGACTGACGATCTATGTCCTGAACTGTGCCTTCAACAACGTACCTGTAAGACTTCCCCTTGAGACTGTGATCGGCAGTATCAATTTCCAGGTTTGCAGTTCCCTGCAGGCTCAGTGTATCTTCATTTGAACTTAAAACCTTCTCCCGTTCCCATCCCTTGGGACCGAATACCCAAAACCTCCATCCATCTCCACTTGGACGGAAACGGACAGGTGCTCTGGTCCAGAAATAAGACATATCTCCTTCTGTGAGAGCTCCTCCTGCAAGATAATTGGCTTCTAATGGTATGGAAACCGTATCACCCAGGAAAAAGGCGCGCTCCGGGCGTTTCAGTAGTACTTGGAAATTGAGTCGCCTGAAGAAAGCCACCTGGAATTTTTCATCCCGCCTGACGCCGTATCGTTCATAGCGAATTGTATAGTCCCCCGGTTCCATATCTTCCGGAATATCATAGGTGTCGAAGAATCCTCCGGATTCGCTAGTCCGGCCGTTCCACGAGGTTAGTTCCTTCTTTTTCCAACCCTCATGTTTGAGGATAGATATATCGTGTGAACCGGAATAGGGGGTGAAGACACCCAGTCTTTGGTTCCAGTCCATTCCCCGATATGTCAGAGTCTCTCCGGGACGATATATTCCCCGGTCGGAAAAAAGGAAAACTCGGGGGATTGCTCTTTCGGCAGTCTGGGGTCGGGAAGTGCTTATACTGAACCGATAGCCACTTTGAGTGTTTGATACGGGCAGATCCACCCTGTCGCTGCCGAATTCCGCGGCAAGGCGTATTTCATAACGTTCGGTTTGAGCATTGTAAAAACCATGTCTAAACTCGCCCTTTTCCAACGCTATTTCAGCCAGTCCGTAGGAATCAGTGACAGCTTCTTTTTTGAATTTTCCGACACCCCTCAGGATTACTCTCGAATTACTGACAGGCTCCCCGGTTGACAATCGGTTCACCCAGACAAGAAACTTGTTGTAAGCATATCTCGTAGTCAGTCCGAGATCTGTCACCTGGACAGTCATAGACCGTTTATTCCAATCCTCTACGTTTTCTCCCTTCCAGTTCTTGTACTTTTCGATGAAGCTCCAGGCCAAATCTACCTTCCCGAAGCCCTCGGAATTCATGTAGGGTATCAGATCAATCAGTTTGAAGTTGGCTTGATTCCTGATAGCCTCCTTCAGTCCCGGGTCCTGGCTGATTCCATTAATCTTGAAGGTTCCTCTATCAGTATTCTGAAATTCATAAACAACAGCAGGATCAAATTGCGCTTCCAGGCTGTTTAGACCGTCATTGCCGGGAAAATGGGAGTAGGTCATGGCAGGAGGTACTTCGATTTCAATAGTTCTATCGATTCCCAGAGAACGCCCGTAGATATCCTTCAGTTCTCCGCTGATGGTGAGCTTGTATGTGGATTCATAATCTACCGGCAGGTTCGCCACACGGATTCTTGAACCGAAAATCTTCACATGATCCGACATGTTTAGCCCTTCGAATTCGGTAGATATACTTCTCTTTGAAGATTCCGGATCGACCGAATGGGAGAACTCGAGAAATATCGGGTTCATTACACCCTCAGAATCATATGAAAAATAGTAACCATAATCCTTATAGTCCAGGTATCGGAAAGATGTGAGTGTATGAAAATTCAGATACTGGTTTTCCTTCCGGGGGCTTGATTCCGAATTGGCTCTTGCTCCGGCCAGCAGCCGCACCCTATACCGGCTCTCCGTGCTTAGGTCTTCTTGCACCTCAAGCAGGACAGTCCTTTCTATGAAGCCTCTTTCCCAGAACACTTCAGGTTCTTCCGGCCTTGAAACAGTTATGGGATGAATCTTCCGCCCGTCCAGAATCTGGATGTACTCACCGACGATTTCCGGATCAACAGTCTGATTGAATGTAACTAATACCCGTTTTGCTTTTTCAGGAGGAATCTCAATCGTTGCATCATGAAGTTCTTCCCAGGTGCCGAACATCAGTGAAAGCATTTCCAGGGATTCGCTCAGAATTGTATATTCAAAATCCTCCCTCAGTTCTGAGCCGTGTATGGAGGTAGCCTTCTTGCTTATCTGGACAGAGTAACTCCGAGTGCGATGCATCGGACTGTCAGGTTCAAAACTCAAAATCTTTGTACCGTACCATCGATATGTACCGGATATTTCTGGTGTGACAGTCATGATGGAACTCTTTCGGAGAGGCTCCCCTAACTTGCTGACCGGAACCATCGGTTGATTAAACTGAACATAGATGGTGGGCTTCTTCATTTCTATGGGCAGTTCTCCGGTAGGGCCATAATCGACAATCTTCAGAGGTTCAGCCTTCCCCGATGTTTTCATCAATGAGACGTCGAAATTTCCTATATCGAAATAGTTGGTTGTGATAGAAGACAAATCCACGTTGTCTTTCAGAAGCAATTCCTGTTCGGAGGAGGTTGTTTCATAGAGTTCAATAAAAGCTTCAAGATCCAATTGAGACATCTCTGCCTGATGCAGCAGTTCCGAATCGCTTAGAACTGGGACATCGATATCCTGATCATCGGAAGATATGAGGGCTAAGAAGGAAGTTTCACTTTCAGCAACATCCTCTGTTGGAGCGCAGGCTGTAACCAGGGAGAGAATTATGAGAAAAAGAGTGCCGATACTGATTCTTTTCATTTTGTCCATCCGGATAACAGGTTTGCTATGATGTATTCACCAGTGTGTGTTTTTAAGTATACAACAAATAAGGCCTTTTATGTGAAGGCGGTTGCATCTGCACACGGAATCAAACCCGGCCGATCACGAGAGATAATTCATTCTCATACGACACCAAACTATCCCATCTTGAATACCGAAACCAGAGTGGAAGACCCACCCGAGGCACATCCGTCAGCCAAAAGAAAATGGATTGGGAATTCTCATCCGAGTATGGGAATTAACCAGAAAACAGTATGGGGCGATTTCTCCCAGTCTCCTTGGCTTTATACAGCGCCTTATCCGACTTCTCCAACAGAGCTTTCGGAGAATTGGCATGTGAAGGGCATTGAGCAATTCCAGCACTTGCACTGACTTCCACGAGAGAACTATTGTGCTCATCAAATATACTCATTGCATGAATCGCCTTGACGGCAGACTCACAGAGTCGCAGAGCTTCCTTTCCTTCAGTATTCGGTAGTACAAGGGCAAATTCATCTCCTCCGTATCGTGCAAGAATATCATTTTTCCTGAAGGTGGAATTAAACACCTCCACCACTCCCAGAATTACCCGATCCCCAACAGCTTCGCCATACCTGGTATTAAGCTCACCGAAATAATCCAGATCAAGAATAATCAGTGAAACGGGTTTGTCATTCCGATTCGCCTTTGAAACCGCATCTACCAAGGCATCATCAAAAAAGCGTCTGTTATACAGGCCAGTGAAGTCATCCGTTACGGCGCGAATTCGCGCATTCTCCCCCCATTTCAGCATATCCGAAAGAAACGAGCCTGTTTTCAGAAACCGACTCGTGGCAGTATTGAGCATGTGCTGAATCACCTTAATAGATGCCTTGGGTTGGCGAATCATGAGGGTTCTAAATCCCTTCCAATCGAGCGAAAGCATATGGCAGGAATCAAGAGCTCTGCAAGTTGCGGAGCGGACAGTTTTCTCCAAGATGGACATCTCGCCGAAGAAGCTCCCCTCGCATATTCGAGAAACCTCCACTTCCTCGCCATCGGCTGTTTTAATAGAAATCGAAACCGTGCCGGATAGAATGACATACATCAGCAGCCCCTCGTCCCCTTCCCGAAAGATTGTTTCCCCTGCAGGCACCCTGAGCTCTTTGAGAAAGCGTTGAATCTTTCTTAGTTCCCTTGCATCCAGACTGGAAAAAATATCAAGCTTGCTGATTCTATTATCCATAATCGCGGGCTTCTTCCGGAAACAAAACAACACCGCCACCACGCTGGCGGCCGTCCAGCGGAAGCGAACGAACAGCCTCAACCAAAGTCGCGACATCCTCACCATGAACAGGCGAAAGCCCTAATCCAAAACTAAAAGTAAGTGACACCATGTTGCCATCCAGGAACTCGCTCAAATCCAAATTTTGCAAACCATTTTTAATCTTCTTCGCAAGTTCAATCAAATCAAACCTGTCAGCATCCGGCAGAATAACAGCATTCTCATTGCCCATGTAGCGAAAAAGCAAATCCCTGTTGGGAACAATGCTGCTCGACTCTTCTCCGATTCGCCACAGTGTTTTATCGCCTGCCTCGTGACCGTAAGCATCATTGATTTCCTTAAAATTGTCGGGTTTGTACATTATTAACCCAACCCGTTTCCTTTCGCCTATCAGCAATGTAAGGGTTTCTTCAAAATAGGTTTTATTATTCAAGCCAGTCAGTTTGTCCAGGTAAACCTTGCGCCTTAGTTCTTGAATCAAAGGAGAATTGTCTTTAACCAAGGCGTTAACCTCTCTAATTTTTGCTGAAATTTGCACCAGAAAAGCATGTAAAAGGCGGGCGCTAACCCTGGGCTGCGAATTCAAAACGTCCCTGAATTTGCTATCCCCACCAGGAAACACGAGCAGGGAAACCTCACCAACTGCAATCGCTGAAGCGTTTCTCTTCTCTTCCGTGAACATGTCCAACTCACCAAAGCAATCACCGGAAAGGAATCTGGCAATATCAGATGAGCCTCCTTCATCATCAAATCTTCTAATAACTATTTCGCCGCTATCGATAACATAAAGCCTATCAGGTGAATCACCGGCATTGAAAACTGCCTCTCCATCACTAACCCGCATGAAGCGGCTATAAGAGGCTATTGTGGTTAAATCTTTGTCCGTACAGGTTGAGAACAGAGCTGTTGATTTTAGAAGGGCGTCTGGCTTCATAAATAAAGAGTACCATTATTTAATAACAAGTGATTACAAAGCAATCTCAATTAGCTTGTTTTTTTGGAGTTTTTACTTTATTGTGTCTAGCCAATTGGCTCATATGCCGATCTCGCAGTTACAAAACAAACATTTCGAGGCCCACTTTGGAGAAACGCAGAGTTGTCCGCTATCACCTGGAAGAATTTGTCCGGTTAGAAGGTGAGAAGGAAAAAATCCCCGCAACCATGGTGGATCTCAGTCGCAGCGGCATGCGTGTCATCATCAACAAACCAATTGATTTCAACAAGGTTAAGCGCATTTCGGTAAAACTCCCGGGTATCGGTGGAGAGGGTATCCCCTGCCAGATTAGACGCAATGTCAAAGGTGTGGGAGGTTGGGAATTCGGGCTCGAATTCTCCGGTGAAACAAATGCTCAGGTACTTCTGGTGAATCGCTGGATCGACAGCCTGGAGAAACATACAAACCAAAGTGAACCGATATCGCTTCAATCTCGACGTGCACCTAGAATGCGCTGCACCATTACGGATATCGAATGCACAAATAGAGACTTAGTTATTTACTCGGCGCAAAACATATCCACCAGGGGGGTGTTAATTCAGGGCAGTGGCGAACTGAAGAGTGGAGACATGCTCTCTTTGGAAATGAATCTGCCCGTATTCTCCTGTCCAATATCGATTGAAACACGCGTCGTCTATCTAATAGACAGCGGACCGGAAAATCCATTTCAAGCTGGATTATCCATTGTGAGAATTAACGCGACAAGTCAAGATAAACTTCAACAATTCGTAAGCGATACTTCACACAATCTTGCCATACTCGAGTATCACAAACAAATGATTAAGGATGAATCATCCGAGAGATTTCAAATAAGCGGAACTCAAGCGATAACTATGTTTCACAAGCTGCGAAATGAGGCCAGCACTGTCAATCTTCTCGATGAAGAGAACCTGTGCATTATTGAAACACACATTGAGGAATTCGAAGGCATTAATTTCAAAGTAGCTTCTCCGGAAACTGTATCCAATCCGACATTTTTCTCTTTCACTCGAGATGGCGCATCCTATTTCTTCTCAGCCAAGCGCAAGTCCTGGAACGGTGGATATGGAGAATTTCAAATTCCAGTTCGCGTCTACCGCGGCGAAAAACGCGCGGAAAAACGAAAAACCAGCAGCGACAGAATCAAACTGAGAATTCCCTCCATCAGTGAACCAGTACCCGTGCAGATTTTGAATTCAAGCCGAAAAGGCATGCAGGTGGAAGTATATTCGGAATCCTTACCTGCTATGATTCCGGTGATTGGGGGAACATTGGAAATCGCGGTAGGAGAAGAAACAATACCAGGTGAAATTCGACACATAGTGGAACACCTGGGTAACACGGAAAATCAAATAGTTTATAGAGTGGGTTTGGAAACCGGCATCAGACGCAAAACCGCAAATGCAATCACATACAGCCCAGACAATTGGATTGAAACCTGGCACGGACCGTCAAGACCTCTAAGGAATAAAAGATTGCTTCAATCCGAACGCGTTTCGTATAAGGATTATCAAGGACGGGAAATAGTTGGTTTGCTGCATGTTAACAATCCGAAATTGCCTGCCATTGTCATAATAATTCCTCCCGCCTTTGCCAGAAAAAAGGAATCATTTGCAACCCTGGCCCTTACTCTTCTCACTAATTTTGCCGCTGTCGGCGAAAATATCGCAGTACTAAGATATGATGGCACAAATCGCCCCGGCGAAAGTGCCAATTCCAATCCCGATGTCCGACCAGGTAATGAAATGGTTGGTTATCGAATCAATCAATCATATACCGATTTGGAAACCACCATGAATTGGGTTCATAACAACGGGAAAGTCCAAGTGGATAAAACCGCCCTAATAACCTTTGATATGGCCGCACTTGAAGCGAGACGCCTTCAGACATCACTTGAGAACCCACAGGCCGATCATTGGATTTCGGTTATGGGTGTTGCCTCCGCTCAAAACGCTTTGAAGAATATGCTCTGTGGCTTGGATGCAATAGCCAACCATCGAATGGGCATACCTGTCGGTACAATGAATCTGTGTGGACAGCAAATCGATATGGACAGGATGATTGCCGATATAATACATCTGGGTTATACCACGACTTCTGATGCACGAGAAGCCATGGCTCAAATCGAATCACCAATAACATGGATATATGGAACCCACGACAAATGGACTGATCCGGAAGAAATACGAGATATTATGAGTGTTGCATCTCCCGGTGAACGCGAACTAATCGAAATTCCGAGCACGCACAATTTACGCGCCAGCGACGATGGCATTGCAAGCTTCCAAATAATATCTGACGCAATTCTTCGTCAATTGGCAGGTTCCTCAGGCCCTGCGGTTATGCCGGATAATTCCGAACTCACTGAACTTATAGCCAGGGAGCGGGAGAGCGTTATTGGAGAAAAAAATCTAGATATTCCAGGCTTCTGGAAGTCTTACATGCTCGGCGACCGTATCGACGGGGGATACGACAACTATGGCGAACTCGCTGAGTTTCAAGAATTTGCGCAACTGGAACTCGCCTTGCTTAAACCCATGGTGGGCGAATCCATCGCAGATATGGGCTGTGGCACGGGTTTGATAACTCAGGCCATATTGTTCGATCTAGGAACCAGCATTACAACTCTAGCTGGAACCAAATTAATCGGTATCGATCTAATACCAGAGCTGCTAACAAAAGCCAACGAAAAATATAACAGACTGAGCAAGAAAAACCCGAAATTGAAAGAAGTCGAAATTACATGGAAATCCCTCAATCTCGAACCCTTTCCTCTAGCGGGAATCCGAGATGTACTAAACCAGCCTGGTGCAAAATTTATTGAACAGCTTAGAGGGAAGGTGCAAGGCGTTAGCTGCGAGTGCTTTGATAAATTTCGCGAACTCGATAGAGAACTCATGTCCGAGATTCTGGAAGGAAAAACAATTAATGCCTCCATCAGGCAAATTATCGAGAAGAGCATTGGGCCAAAAGAGTTGCCTCTACTCGAAGATATCAACCTTGGAGCCAGGTTCATAGTAGGTAATCTTACCCAAAAAGATCTAAAAATCAGTCTCGGCAAGGGCACAGAAGCCTTAAACGCTCAGCAACTGCAAAACCTCAGAAGCTCAGATCTTGCCCTGCAGAAATTAGATTTCGGTTCCTGGACGCGCGATGGGAAACTTCCTCTGGAAGATGACAGTTTCGACGCAATATACGGAAGCCTACTCCTTCCCTACCTCTTCGCGCCCGCCGAAGCGGTAAAAGAATTCACCCGTATGCTGAAACCGGGCGGGCGTATTCTACTTTCCACAATGAAACCAGATTTCGACATCCTCAGCATCTTCAGCAGCCATGCTAAGTCTTCAAACGGGAATTTTCACGAAAAAAACTTAGAAAAGGTACACAGTATGTTAGGCGAAGCGGCAAAACTTCTTTCGCTTGAAGAAGATGGCTGGTTCCGATTCCTCAGCGAAGAAGAACTTAGGAACATGATGGTAAAAGCCGGATTGGCCAAAATCCAGATTGTTCAAGGTCTTGGCGCACCGCCACAGGCGATAATTGCAACAGGAAAAAAGGAATTAACCTCCATCACTACGCCTAAAGCAAGCAGAGACTTCCCTTAGCACCATCACCCAATTTCCAGCTATTATAAACGACAAATGAAATTCTTACTTGGTTTTCTCGAATACGAAAATTTGGAGTTATCTCCAGCCAATCTGGAATATCTCGATTCACCGGAAAAAGATAAACTTAACCAATTTACCAATAGGCTTCTCAAGCGTCAGTTCCTGGGTGGAAGAATACTGGCCAAATCCCTGCTGTCCACGCAACTCAACATCGAAATTCGCAATGTCAGAATTGAAATTCATCCAAGTGGGCGCCCGATCAGCACAGCAACTTTCAGCCTTTCCCATTCAAGCGGGCTTACCGCATGCATCACCGGAGAGGAGTTTCTCGGCTTGGATTTAGAACGTCGGTCTCAGAGAAAACACTATATGTCGATTGCTAAAGACTTTTTTCACGAACAGGAACTGGCCCAAATAGAATTCGAAAACAAATCCCTGCAACTCTTTTACGAGTATTGGACCATAAAGGAGGCCTACATAAAGGCCAACAATATGTCCGTCTGGAACCTCAAGATGGTGCCCTCTGCCAAGTTGAGCAACAAGCCCGGTCCCAAAATAACTCAAGGCAATTTGAATGTCGTCACTAGTGATTACAATCACTCACCAATAGAAGCAATATCCTACATGCTGTCCAATGAGTACTTTCTCGCAATAGCATCCTCACCAGCTCCCCGCGAAATCGTAATCAACCCAGACTTCCCCCTCCCAGAGAGATTCAACCTCAATGAGGCTAAACACTACATTTTCGACCTCCTTCAACCCCTTAGCGATGTCAAAGGCTCAAAAACAAGTACGCAATCTCCACCGAACGCTTGACAGGCCACTCAGCTCAATCGATGCAATACCTTTACCAGACTGGATTTATTTTCACCGATATATACCTTGAGCTGCTCAAACGACTCTTTCAATTCGGAATCAGCACCCGCCAGCTCAATCACTCCTTCAATTCGTCTATACCACAGATAATGCTTTTTCACAGAACCAGCTAAAGGCGATTGGCTAAGTTTAAAATTCAACTCGTTATCCAACTCAATATGATTCCCGCTCCCCGCAATAAATCGAATCTCGCCCTCACCACCTATCACTAACACCAAACGACGAAAACCCACCGCCATCGCATCATCCGATCTAAACCCCTTCAGTTGAACATCCAACCACCCCAACTTCAGTTCCCAACCCTCTACCCTTCTTTCACGACGGAAATTAACAATCTCCTTGCGAATTCGCTTTACATTATCTCCAACGTTCTTGAATCGCAGCAAATTTGAACGCCACAGTTTAAGCTGGCTTTCATACTTTCCCAGCAATCCAGCACGGGAAACGAAGCGATCAGTATCCGACAACAATACCCACACATCCGCAAATCTCTCCCCCATTCGGGTCCGAAAACGATCAAACATTTAATTATCCCAAAAATATCCACTATAACTATAATGGATGAAGGGAACCTATGTCTCACTCACCCGTACTAGTGGTTGCCGATATTCACGGCAATTTAGAAGCGCTTGAAGCAGTATTGGACAATACCCTGGGAAGCTTCGAGGAAATCTGGGTACTCGGCGACATAGCCGGGTATGGCCCCGATCCGAACCTTTGCCTGGAACTCCTCCGCAAGTATAACGCCTTAATGATAGGCGGCAATCACGATTTCGCCGCCTGCGGAAAACTCAGCATCGATAACTTCAATTTCGAGGCAAAAAAAGCAATACAGATTCATCAATCCATTCTGTCCGAAGAGGCAAAAAGCTTCCTTCAAAACCTGCCGAAAGTAATAGTAAGGCGTTCAATAACATTAACCCACGGCAGCCTGGAAAACCCGATTTGGGGCTATATACTGGACAATGTCTCAGCCACACAAATCTTAACGGCCACACAGACTCCCCTCACCCTAACCGGCCACACACACATCCCCGCTCTATGGGCCCTTACCCCGGGAACAGGCGCGCAACTGCTGAGAATCGAGTATAACAAAGAGTTCAACTATTCGAGCACTTTCCACTTAGCCAATCCAGGAAGCGTCGGACAGTCAAGAGACGGCATACCCACCGCCCGCTACATAATACTCCAACCCGAATTAAAAACAATCCTCTTCGGAAGCTGTTCGTGGAATCGCGAAGTGACAAGAAAAAAAATGCTGAAAGGTGGCTACCCAAAATCCCTGATTAACCGAATGGTTCCACAATAGCAATTGTTCCAAACTTTTCACCTCCAAAAGACGTCGCTTCACTTGCAAAAACATCCGCTCCCAGCTACTATTTAGCCTATAAGAATCTAAAATTTGGAGGAAATCTATGAATAAGAGAATTCGCATTATACTTGCAGCGGGCTTATTACTGGTAGCCTTACCGTTCGCGCTCATAGCAAACGGCGGCGGAGAAGTACCACTTAAAGGTTCCGGAGAAATAATTGTTCTCCATACGAACGATTTTCACGGTCATCCCATTAAATTTTTTCATTACCCATCTCCCGACGTAGGCGGCTTACCGGCCATAGCAACCCTCGTTGAAGACATACGTGATGAACACCCAAACGTACTGTTACTGGATGCTGGCGATTTGAATACCGGCCGCCCCGAGTCCAACTTCTTCGATACCACACCGGACATAATCGGATACAACTACATAGGATATGATGCCTTGACGCTGGGCAACCACGAATTCGATAAACCTCTAGCGATTCTGGAAAAACAGCAGAGGTTGGCTAATTTCCCCTTTATTTCCGCCAATATCAGCTATGCCGACGGAACACCGGTTGTAGAACCTTACATCATCAAAACCTTTGACGACATTCGTGTTGGAATTTTTGGCCTAACCACAGCCGAAACCCCCACCGTCACCTCACCGAACATAACCGGCAGTCTCTTGTTTGAAGATGAAGTTGAAGCGGCAAAGCGCATCGTTGCCGAGTTGGAACCAAAAGTCGACATAATAATCGCCGTAGGGCACCTTGGTCTTTACGATGACAATACCCTTGGTTCCCGCAGGGTAGTCTCAATGGTGGACGGCATCGATTTATTCATCGATGGTCACAGTCACACAAATTTAAGCGAGGCCGTCTGGGTAAATGAAACTCCAATAGTGCAGGCCTGGCAGTGGGGACTGCATGTAGGCAAGGCAACGATAACAGTTGACAATGGCAAGCTTAGCGCCTTTGATTGGGAAGCACTTCCCGTAAACCTCAAAGAGGTAAGCGAAGATGCCGATGGAAACAATATCTACACATACATCGGCGAGGAATATACCGAAGATCCCTATCTACTAGCCGCGCTTATCCCCTATAAAAACCAAGTGGAAGTAGAACTCGGAGAAATAATTGGCAATTCAACCGCATTCTTTAACCAAAGTGAAGTTCGAATAACCGAGACGGCGCTGGGAAATCTGGTATCCGATGCCATGCTTTGGGAAACCGAAAGACTGGAGGTGGACTTCGCCATACAGAACGGCGGTGGAATTCGCGCAGATCTGCCCGAGGGATCGATCAAGAAAAAACTTATTTACGAGATACTTCCCTTTGACAACACAGTGATAACCGTGGAGATGACAGGCGTCGAAGTGCAGGAAATGTTCGATTTCTTTCCCACTATCCCCAGAGGCAAGGGTGGATTTCCGCAGGTTTCAAAAGGCGTGGAATTTACCGTGGATTTCACCTCCGGCGAAACCCGCGACATCAGCATCAATGGCGAGCCAATCGATCCAGGCAGGACATACAAAGTGGCCACTAATTCATTCCTGGCCACTGGAGGCGACAAGTATGTCATGATGACTAATGGTTACCAATATGACACCTCTAGATTCCAGCGAGATACATTAATCGATTACATACAACATTTGGGTGGCTCAATAACGCCAAAAGTTGAGGGGCGCATCACCGTAATAGAATAAAAAAAACCATGGGGTGGCTTCCGCCACCCCATCATGTCAAAACGATGCAAGCAGTCTGAACAACAGCGAAACGAAACCCTTCTTATCCAAATCAACGGCCACTTTCACATTTGCCCTATTCCCAGTTATGCCGTCCACATCCGTAATAGTCTTACCCCGCGTCAACCCACCACTAATCTCCACGTCAATATGGTATTCCTTGTAAGTTGCCAAGCCCTCGTCAATAACGCAGGCCATCGCAAAAGGATCGTGCAGTGCGATTTCAGCAATCCCCTTGCCGCGATAAAAGTCGGCATATTTCGCTAGCATTCTATGGCAGAACTTCGGGATTTCCCCTCCCATATTCCAAAGTTCAGCCATTTGTATCTCTCCAATAGAAGCTCTATTGGTAACATCAAGAGGATACATCATAATCGGAACACCCGAATTAAAAACAACAGCCGCGGCGTGAGGATCGGCAAAAATATTGAATTCCGCCGCGGGGGTGACATTCCCAGGCCCCACAGCCCCACCCATCAGAAAAATGCTTCTGATGCTCCTCGCCAATTCTGGAAAGGCCAACAAGATTCCGGCAATATTCGTAAGTGGACCGATGGCAATAATATCCAGGTTGTTTTTGTTGAGTTCTATCATCTCCCGAATGAAGTCAATCGCCAACCGGGTATCCTCACCAAAATCAGGCTCGGGCAGCCTCACGCCCCCCACCCCATTTACGCCATGAACACGAGTTTCTTCCCTCCGGGTGTGAATTAAAGGTTTTGCCGCGCCTCTGCACACCGGAATTCTCTTACCACAAAGGCTCACCAAAGAAAGCGCATTGACGCTCACCTGCGCCACATTGACATTCCCCGCAACAGTAGTTATGCCAAGAACTTCAAGCTCATCAGATGCCAGGGCCATGAAAATTGCCAGCGCATCATCAATGCCAGGATCGCAATCGATAATAATTTTTCGTTTATCAACCACTCGGCGTACCATCACAATTATCCGAAATCGCGTTCCATATCACTCTAGTCCAGCGTTTCCAAAGTCGTCACAAGCAAGTCTACAAGTACCTCTCTATCTAAATCCAATAGAACTTCGACATTGGCATCAGGATCCGGAAAATCAACCAGGCTCACTACAGTCGTTCCATTCGAATAAACACCCTCGCACTCAACCTGTACACGCCCTCTTTTTCCCTGAAAAATCTCCGGAGCCGTCAAGACGGCCACTGCGCAAAGATCGTGAAGCGGCGCTCCGAGGAAACCAGCCCTCTCATGCACCTTCCAGAAATAATCAAGCAATCCGGCAACTAACAAGGCGCTTCGACTGCCAATAGAACGAATTCGCTCAATATCCGAAGTGGTTACAAGTGCTCTATGAGTAAGTTCAAGAGGGCTCATAATAATCGGCAACCCCGAAGAAAACACTACATGCGCCGCTTCAGGATCCACTAAGATATTGAATTCGGCTGATGGACTCCAGTTACCGCCACTAAGCGATCCACCCATCAGGCTAATTCGCTCTATTCTTGACTTTAAATCAGGACGCAGCAAGAGCAAAAGGCCAACATTGGTGAGGGCGGCGGTAGCCACTATAGTCAGCGGTTTCTCGCTCTCCTCCAGAACCTTAACCATCATAGAAAATGCCGGCTGTTCTACCGCAGATATATGCACATCCGGCAACACCGGCCCATCTAATCCACTTTCACCATGCACCGACTCCGCCGTGATTAAATCCCTGAAGAGTGGTTTTGACGCCCCCCTGGCCACCGGCGCCTTCATTTTCAAGAAGCTAATAATTCTCTGCGCGTTGAGGGTGGTTTTTTCAACTGTCTGATTCCCGGCTACTGTGCTAACCAGCCTAATATCAATTTCCTTTCTTGCATGAGCAAAAAACAAGGCGACAGCATCATCGTGCCCGGGATCACAATCCACAATTACAGGAATTCGATTAGAGCTCACAAAACCTCTTTTTTGCTCTCAGCCTTAATACGCATCCTATGCATCCTCTTAGTTTTCTGAGTTGTATAGATGACAAGCCCCACAACCGTGGCAACATACGGCAGCATGCTAACAAACTCATATGGAATTTTGAGCAATTGCAGCGAATTGGAAAGAGCGTCAAAAAAACCAAAAAGCAAGGACGACAGCATTGAACCGAGCGGCGTAGCCCCCCCCATGGATTCAGCCGCCAGGGCAATGAATCCCCTGCCTGCCGTCATATCCCTGCTAAACCAGGAAATATATCCCATAGTCATATAAGCCCCGCCGAAACCAGCCATAACTCCGCTGATTATCAGTGCTATGAATCTTGTCTTGACAACACTGATTCCAACCGAATCGACAGCGTGTTCATTCTCTCCTACCGCCCTAATCCTGAGCCCAAGCGGAGTTCTATACAGAAGGAACCAAACTAAAAAAACCGAAATGAAGGCGAAATAGGTAAGAATATTGTGGCCGGATAAAATTGGTCCCAATATCGGAATGCTCTTAAGAATTGGGATATCAATTTTGGGCAGCAACTTGGAAGCCAATGATGAAGAAATTCCCTTATCGCCTGTTAGCAAGAATAACACAAACACCGTGCCGCCCGATGCGATGAGATTTATCGCAATTCCGGCCAGAATAACATCGGTTTTGAGTTTCAGAGAAACATATCCCAAACCGAATGCCACCAGGCCCCCAAAGAACAACGCCATAAAGAGTCCAAAAAAAGCACTCCCACTGATTGCCGAGAAAATCACTCCAGCCAGGGCGGAGATTAGCATTATCCCCTCAAGCGCAATGTTGATTACACCAGCTTTATCCGAGATTAGCGCACCAAGCGCAGCGAAAAGAATGGGAGTGGAAACCCGAAGCACGGAAAAGGCAAAAAGCGGATTCAAGACGATTTCGAAAACAGCATTCATGATATCGCCTCGCGAACTATCATCTTATGTCTCTGTTTTGAAAGAAAACTTGAAGCTGAAATCAGTATTATAATCATTCCCTGAATAATCGCCACAAACTCGTTAGGCATATCGGTGGACCGCGACATAATATCCGAACCAATTTTCATATATGCCAGAAATAAAGCGGCTAGGGGCACGTAAAAAGGGTTGTTGTGAGCAAGGATAGCCACAATAATTCCCGTCCAACCATAACCCGGCAGAGTTTGCCATTCAAAACGTCTATACATTCCCAATAGCTCAATGGAACCACCCATACCAGCAAGAAATCCACCCAGCACCTGACTCATCACAATGGTCCAAGTCGTATTTATTCCCGAATAACGAGCGAACTCAATATTCGTACCAAGGACACGTATCCTATATCCCCAACGAGTTCTATATGTAAACACACCCATCACAAGAACCGTGAAAACCGCTATGAATAGTCCTGTGTGGATTCTGGTTTTAGGAATAATTTTTACTAGCTTCGAGGAGTTGGCAAATGGAAAGGAAACCATCGCCCCCGCAGTTACATCACGCAGCAGATAGTTGATTAGATACAAACCCAGGAAAAAGGCGATGTAATTGAACATCAAGGAGGAAACCAGTTCTGAGCTACCCCATTTAACCTTCAAAGCGCCTGGAATTCCGCAAAAAACGGATCCGATAATCCCTCCCCAAACAATCGCCACCGCAGGGTGCAAAACTGGAGGTAAATTCCAATTCACCGCAATAAACGCCGCGCCGATAGCGCCAAAGAAAAAGGCTCCCTCGGCTCCCAAGTTGAACTGCGAAGCGGTAAACATCACAGTAGTCGCCAAGCCTGTAAAAAGCAGAGGCACAACCATTTCCACCAGGTTCCCGAAGTGCCGAAGACTATCCAGGGGGCCTGTGAGGAAAAGCTTTATTGCCAAACCAGGCATATCGCTCACCAAAACAATGATAAGCAGTGATAGCAGAACAGCGGTAATAATCACTACACCGGTGCGATAAAACTCGAAGCGCCACTGTGCCTTAGTCATGCAGGGCCCTCCCAATCTCATCCACATCTTGAGATTTCAAGCCCAGCATGTATTGCCCCAATTTTTCTTCATTGAAGTTGGAAACATCCTCGATGAACGCATTTATTTTGCCGCCATACATTACAAGAAAACTGTCGGAGAGCTCCATCACCTCGTTCAAATCGGCCGATACCAGAAGCACCGCCGCGCCTCTATCACGCAACTCCACCAGACGTTTCCTGATAAACTCAGTTGCGCCAACATCGATACCCCGAGTGGGCTGATTGGCCACAATCAGTTTGGGATTATCCGAGAATTCTCGCGCAACAATCACCTTCTGTATATTCCCTCCCGACATACACCTTACTTCCTGCTCCGTCGAAGTACAAAGAATCTGATACTCCTTCACCAATTCCGTCGAGACATCTCGGATAGTGCTCATATGCATCAGGAAAAATCGCCGATTAAATTCTCGACGGTTATGCTTGTAGGATAGTAGATTCATCCTAACACTCAGAGTTGGGGCGCAACCATAACTCATACGATCCTCAGGAATATGAGAGCATCCTAAATCACGAATCTCCTTAATGCTCAGTTGTTTTATATCCTCCCCGTCAATTAAGATGCTGCCCAATCCATAACTCCCAAAACCGGTTATGGCTTCTACCAATTCTCGCTGCCCATTACCCTCAACACCTGCCACCCCCAAAATTTCACCACGCCGCAAAGAAAAGGAGATGTCGTCTACAACTCTCTTGTTAAAACTATTGACAACAGTGAGCCTGTTAACTTTCAATACAGACTCTTTGGGTTGAGCCACATCTTTCTCCACCCGCAGTATCACATCGCGGCCCACCATAATCCGGGAAATATCCTCTTCGGTTACATCCTCCACATTGAACACTCCTTGACTTTTCCCCGCACGCATCACCGTAACGCGATTGCAAAGAGCCTTTACCTCAGCCAGCTTGTGAGAGATGAATATGATCGTATTTCCTTCATCTCTTAACTGCCTGAGTTCGTTAAAAAGTTCCACCATCTCCTGAGGAGTCAGAACGGCGGTCGGTTCATCTAGAATCAGTATTTTTGCGCCCCGGTACAGTGCCTTCAGAATTTCAACTTTTTGCTTAAGACCCACAGGCAAATCGCGAACAAGCATGTCAGGCTCCACCTTGAGATTGTACTTCTTCGAAAGTTCCTGAGTAATATGGATTCCTCTGGATTTATCGAAAATAAACCCCCGACGTGGTTCCAGGCCAAGCACCAGATTTTCCGACACGGTCAGCGATGGCACCAGCATAAAATGCTGATGCACCATCCCTATGCCCTGAGCAATAGCAGCATGGGGACTATCGATCTTGATTTCCTTGCCGTTGAAAAAAATCTTCCCCACATCTGCCTGATTCAAACCAAAAAGAATCTGCATCAAGGTGGTTTTGCCTGCTCCGTTCTCTCCCACCAGGCCATGAATTTCACCTGTCCTAACGGAAAAGTTCACACCCTTGTTGGCCACTATCCCGTTAGGATACACCTTGGTGATATCCTCCATACTGAGGACGGCATCGCTTGTCATTCTTAGCTATGGACTTATCGAATAACGCAGTTCGTTTATCGCTTCCGAGTCCATGCCGAAAGCCGAGCTCACTTCAATTTCCCCGCTTCGAATCTTCTCTTCAATTTCATCAACCAGCTCACGTATTTCCTCTGGCACAATGGCCATATAGAATTCATTTTTCGCAATTCCAACTCCTTCCTCGTCAAATCCCAGTATCTCCGAACTGCCATATGGTGCCTTGCCCTCCATATGCATATCTATCGCTCTAAGAAGCGACTTATCCACATGCTTTAAAACACTGGTAGCTATCAGATCCGCGGTAGCTTTGTCTGTTTGTACAAAAAACTCAGCCTGATCGGAATCTACACCAATGGCATAGCGATGCATGTCCTTGGCGGCATCAAGCTGACCCAAGCCCGCCTGGCCCGCAACATTGAAACCGATATCCACTCCTTGGCTGTACTGTGCCAGGGCCATCTCCTTACCTTTAGCAGTATCATCAAACGAACCAATATAAGACACAGCTATCTTTATATCGGGATCGACATAGCGAGCTCCTTCCACATAACCCACCAAAAAATCATTGATAACCGGGATATCCATCCCACCTAGAAAACCGATAAGTTTATCAGGATTTGTAAGTGGCAAATTCGATTTTGTAAGCGCCGTCGCCAAGGCTCCTGCCACAAATGAAGCCTCGTTTTGACTGTAAAGAATTGAGTAAACATTTCCCAAATCGAGTGAATAGTCTACCTCCGTATCGTAGATAATGAACCTTTTATCAGGATTATCTCTCGCCACCTCTTCCAGCATCTCTGTCATCTGCCAAGTCCCCACAATAATAATATCCCAATCCTGATCTGCGATATCCAGAAGAGTCGGCTCCCAGTTTGGCTGATCGTAAGACATCTCAATTGTCTTGGTTAACACCGCAGAGTCGTACTTAGCTTCAATCAAATCCATGCCGGCTGCGGATGAATCAAAGAATGATTTATCTCCCCGAGTACCATTAATCAAATTTACAATCTTCAAAACCCCATCATCGTCCGTTCCTGCTTCTGTCTTCCCCCGACAACCAGCAAAAAACATTGCTACAGATGCCAAAATGAAAATGGGAATTGCATAAAACCTATTCATATACACTCCTTTTGAATAAAAATTTCGGATAATGGTAAATTACAAAGGGTTTTTATTAAAGACATCTTAACAGCAGACAGTACTGGTAGCAGATGACAGAGTTATCAGCCATATGATAATCTGGATTTTGAGTGTTGCATGCTCTGTAAATCCCTGTTTTCCTCATATAGGAGTCATTTATGAACCTGAACACGAGTTCCATCAACGACGATGAGACTGTAAGTAGCGTTAGAAAGGCCATTGAACACCGGGCTACATGGATGGGCCTCATGTGTCTCGAAGCCGAGAAACATGGTGCAGACTGGGAAAGTATAGCCAGAAAGGCGGTAAGCCAAACCGGCATGCTGCATGGTAAAGCCATCTTTGAAGCTATGGCGGAGAAAACCGACATGCCGGAATTTAGCAAGGCATTCCTGTCTGAATTAAATAAAAAACTTTTTGAAATGGAAGTTACTGAGCTTAGTGCAAATAAGCTCGAAATTGAATTTAATTACTGTCCCCTCGTTAGTGCCTGGCGAAAGCTGGGCATCGATGAGGAAAGAATCAAGGTGCTTTGTGATATTGCTATGGATGGCGATCGGGAGATTGCCAGGCAAGTAGGTTTTGATTTTGCCCTCGGTGGAACCATTGCCAAAGGCAACAGCTGCTGCGAGGTTCTTTTTCGCAAACCCCCGGCATAACATTCGAATTCTGACACAATCGTGATCGGCTGGATACTTGAAAAGGATGAAGATGACACAACACCAAGTTGATTCCAGGGAAAGACGAGTGGTCGTAACTGGCCTAGGAACTGTAAATCCCATTGGAAATACCGTGCAGGAATACTGGACGAATTTAAAGCTGGGACACTCTGGCATTCGTATGATTAGAAATATCGAGCTTCATGATTACCATATTCGATTCGGCGGCGAAGTGGACTATCCTGAGAATATTCGAGAGTATTTTGAACAGCCTAAGATGATTAAACGACTTGACCGGTATATCGTTATGGCCCATATTGCAGGAATTCAGGCACTTAGAGATTCTAAACTTGAGAGCGGAGATTTGAGTGAGCGTTGCGGCGCCATTATCGGTTCCGGCGCGGGTGGCGTTCTTGCCCACCAAAACGCCACCAACCTGATTCATGAGAATAGGATGAATGAGATTTCGCCCTTTTACATCGTCAGTTGTATTCCAAGCACTGGAACTGCCTTTTTCGCAAAAGAAGCAGGCATAAGGGGGCCCTGTTTTTCAATATGCTCGGCCTGCTCCACCGGCAATCATGCATTTGGTCAGGCCTATTCATTTATAAAAACAGGGATTGCGGATATTATGTTTGCCGGGGGTTCGGAATCGGCGGTAAACGAAATGGGGCTAGCCGCTTTTGGGAATATCCTGGCCCTGTCGGGTAGAAACGAAAACCCGGAAAAGGCGAGTCGTCCCTTCGATGCAGATAGAGACGGCTTTGTTCTTGGGGAGGGCGCAGGTGTGCTCTGTCTAGAGGAACTTGAACATGCCGAACGAAGGAAGGCCCATATATATGCCGAGATTGCGGGGTTTGGATTCACCAGCGATGCTCACGATTTAGTTGCTCCACATCCGGAAGCAGAAGGTGCGGTTCGCGCAATAAAGGCTGCAATGGATATGGCTGGGCTTGAGGCAGCGGATATCGATTTAATCAACGCGCATGGCACCGCTACACCTGTTGGAGATAAAACTGAAGGCATAGCCATAAATAACGCATTGAACGAACGCGGAAGCCAGGTTCCAGTTCACAGCACGAAGTCTATGACTGGTCACTTGCTTGGCGGAGCGAGTGCAATAGAAGCAATCGCCGCTATTATGGCATTCGAAGAAAATATAATTCATCCAACCGCCAACCACGATCGCTTAGACCCAGAAATCAATTTGAACGTTATTACAACTCCAACTGATGCATCTTCGGTTAATCACATTCTTTCGAACGCATTCGGCTTTGGAGGTTTGAACGCAGTGTTGATTCTAAAACGATATCAGGGCATGCTATAGAAAGGCTACCTCCAGCAGAGCCGTCGTTGCAACCTCGCCGCGAAGCGTCACCTGACCGAGAATCTTTCCTAAATATTCATCATGCTCAATAAGCTTCGCTAAAATCACCATATCGTCACCGGGACGCAGCTCCATCCTGAAAAAAGCGCCACAAACCCGTGTAGCACGAACATCCGGCAGCTTTGCATCTTCGTTTATCAAGTGGGTGTTTTCCCCAACAAAATGGTGTAAGCAAAGACCCAGCTGCCCAATCGTTTCAACCTGAAGGCTACCAGGAAACACCGGATAGTCCGGGAAGTGCCCTTTGAAGAGCGGTAAATCAGGAATGAGGTGTTTTCGGCCTGCCAGGGTTGCATTCTCTAAATCGAGTGCGAACAGACTATCTAAGAACAGAAACGGATCGCGATGGGGAATAAGTCTCTCTATGTCAAACCTTGTATACTCAAACTGGAAGGGAAGAGCATCCGGTTTTGCCAGCACCTTCCTCCGATACAGCCTAAGCAGAGCCGATTCATTCACCGTTACCTGAAACCCTTAATTATTACATCTTCTATTATCGAAAGGGTTTCGTCCATTTCATTCCTGCTCAACTGGGAGGATATCGAAATACGAAATCGTCTGGAATAAGCGGGAACAGCCGGGAAATCCACCGGCTGCAGAAACAAACCTCTTTTCTGCATCGATTCGGCATAACCCATGAGTTTTTCGCCTGAATGTCCGATAATAATCGGTATCACTTGAGACTCGCTCTCGCCGAGATTGAGCCCCATGCCCTTCAATCCATTTCTCATATAATTGACATTTGCCCACAAGGTATCTCTGAGGGAGGAATCTCTAGTAGCCACATCCAAGGCCTTCATCAACCCCCCAATGACAGCAGGCGAGGGGGCGCATGAGAAGTTCCAGGGCGATGAATACCCCTTGAGATATCGTATCAGGGGCTTATTAGAGCAGACAAAGCCGCCTACACCGCCAAAGGACTTACTGAGAGTTCCAAAGGATATTCCGATGCGATCCTCTACTCCAAAATGCTCAGCCACTCCTCGTCCGTTCTCTCCGAATATCAGCGTGGAGTGGGCCTCATCGATATACGAACCAGCCCTGTAGATTTCACAGAGCTCAAGTATTTCCGTCAGCCTGGGAAGATCCCCGTCCATTGAATAGACTCCCTCAACAACTACCAAGGTTCTCTTGCCTTTGGCTTTCTCAAGCATCAGCTCCAGATTTTTCATATCGTTATGCGTGAAAAAAAGCATTTTGGCGCCTGAGAGATTTCCCCCGTCAATCAGGCTCTTATGGCATTTTTCATCCAGGATGAGATAGTCGCCCTTACGCATTATCCCCTGAATCGCGCCAACGTTAGCTCCCAAACCACTTGAATAAAGAATGCAGTCCTCTTTCAGCTTAAATTCAGCAAGCCGCCGAGCAAATTCAGTGTGAATATCAAAAGTCCCTGAAAGCAGCGGCGCACCTGAAGATCCCAACCCATATTTGTCCAAAGCGGCTTTTGTCGCCGCGATAACTTCCGGATGTGTTGATAGTCCCAGATAGTTATATGAAGTAAGATTGATTACCTTCCGTACTTTGCCATCCAGTTTGCTGCGAATTCGTGTCGATACTCTGGGCGCTTCCAGAATTTCCTGCTCAAAGAAACTGAAGCTCTTCCGGACGTCCGAATGGTTTATCCACTTCTCAAAATCAAGAGGCGTTCCAAGCACATCGGGATTATCGTTATAAAAGAAATCAGCCAAACTGAAATTTAGAATATTATTGGCCACATCCAATACTATGTATCGATGTATTCCATGAACTTATCAGCCAAACCATCGATATCCTGAATTTCGGCCAATTCGGCGCGAGGCACTTTGATATTGAGTTCCCTCATCGAGCAGGAAACCACCTCAATCATATCCAAACTATTCGCACCATAATCTTTCATTGATTTCTGCGGATCGATATTATCCACGTTCATATCATCTAAGTTATCTGCAATAATTCTCTTCATTACTTCGATCACTTCAAATCTAGTCATTTTATTCCTCATAATATGCTTACAAATCGCTTTCCTGGATTTCCCTGTTTCTCATATTAATATAATCCGTCATAACGTTGTCAACGAACGGAAGACCCAAATCAGCCTCTATAATCTGTCCATTCATTGCATCCAGCAACCCACTGCAGAGAGCCAGCACCACCTTACCACAATCCTCGGTACTAAGCAAATCAGACTCATCCACACCCCTGGAATCCTTGAGCCACCTAAAGTATTCATCACCGAATATTGCACTGAACGAGGCAGTTTTCACCATACCAAATCGCACAGAATTCACCCGACAATCTTCCTGATATAAATGAACCGCTAAATAGCGAGTAAAGAACTCCAGCAGTGCCTTCGATGCCGCCACATAGTCATAACCACGATAGTAGTGATCCGGACCGTTGGACGAAATTCCGACTACATATCTGGGATACCTGCCAAAACCTTCCTTTATACGCTTTGTATAGTCGATTATCGGCCATGAACTGTAATCAAAGGTTTTGTACAATGATTTCTTACGGTAATCATCCAGAGTTTCAGCCTTGAGAGCAAAACCCACATTGCTAACGAAGATATCGATACCGTTAACCAAATCTTTCAAGCTGTTCATCAAGGAAACCGTATCTTCCTCACGCGAGACGTCGGCCTCAAATAGCATTGGTTTGGGGGCATCGCAACGCTCAAAGAATTCCAATACTTCCCCTTCCTTCGAAGAGCCCCATTTGAAAGTCAAGACTGTTTGGGCCCCCGCAGCACCCAGGTTGAGGGCGCTGGCTAAACCTATCCCTCCAGTTCCACCGGTAATCAGGGCTGTTTTGCCGGATAAGTCAATCATTTTCATCACAATGCCTATTTAACATAGGCGTCCCTTATATTTTTCAAAGTTTCAGGATAATTGAAGCTTATCCGATGCATCATATCTTCCTGCATACGCGCTTCAACTAATAGTTTTTTCTTCCTTGCGCTCAAAGCATATTTTAGAAGCCGAACTGACTTCGGATTTTTTTCGGCAATCTGTCGAGCAATGTCTTTAGCAACCGGGAGAACTCTGATTTTCGTCACTATGTGGTTGATATTCGTTCCCATCCGTTCCAATTCGCTCACCCTGAAACGCTTAGCCGAAAACATCATCTCCGAGGCGACATAGGGTCCAACCAGTTCAGAAAGCAATGTAGTCATGCCCATTCCCGGCGTGAATCCCATAGACATGAAAACCGCTCCAAAACGGCTTTCGCGGGCGGCAACGACAATATCACAGCAAGTGGCCATAGCCAGTCCGCCCCCCATTGCATGTCCTTCAACCGCTGCGATTACCGGAAATTCAAGGTTTATAAGGCGTTCAGAGATAGCAATATCCCTTACTACAGCCTTGCCCCTCGTGAGCGCTATCAATGTATCTTCATCGGCTCCCGCGCAAAACACATCGTATAAGCCCTGCAACACCATCACTCTTACAGAATCCTTGAACGACTCCAATTCGTTCATAATATCGAGAAAATCCTCTACGAAATTCCTGGAAAAAGTGTTTTTGTTGTGTTCATCGCGCATCTTGATCCAGGCGATTCCATCGTCTTCTATTCGAAGTTTGATTATCCCGCTCATACTTTCTCTTCTTCCCCAGACTCGGTCAATGCCCTGGTAGGCTTGAAGCTCTTAAACCAAACTGGGGCATCACCCTGTAAAAAGTTATGAATGGAGTTCCGAATCTGTGAATTAGATGCTATCTGCACAAGTTTCCCAACCGCGATTTTCCCACGCTCTGCCAATGGTAAATCCTGGATATCAGCAACGAAGGCTTTGTACTGTGATGTTGCAAGGGGTGAAATACGTGACAATCTCCTTCCTATCCTTCTAACGGCTCTTTCCATTTCTATCTTCGGATGCACCTCCTCAACCAAACCCAGAATCAGCGCATCGTTCGCCTTAACAGCTGCAGCAGTCTGAATCAAATAAGCGGCCCGCTTGGGAGAAATGCGACAGGTAAGAAGATATGGTATCACATTGGCTGGTATCAAACCCCAATAAGCCTCACTCAATTCAAAAACTACTTCTTCGGATGCAATCACAATATCGCAGGCCGAAGCCAAACCCACTCCACCGGCCTTAACCGAACCTTCCAAAACCGCAAGAGTGGTTTTTGGGCAGTTATTCAACGCCAGGAGCAACGCCGCATAGGATGTAATTTCCCTTTCCAAAGCCTCCCTGTCCGGATTGGCAAGATAAGCTTCCAAATCCATTCCATGACAAAAATGTGCACCACGAGAGCGTAAAATTATGAAGCGGACATCCGGATTATCAACATGAGCCTCAACGGCATCCATTAAGGAATCGATCAAGCCGGGTGTCAATCGGTTTCCTCCATCGCCATCGCCCATCACTATAATCCCCGCCCCGGATACGATAAAGGTTTCCAATGCTGCAGGTGCTAACTCCACGCATAAGTCCTAACATAGTTTTCCACCTTCTCCAAGGTGAGTAGCTCCCTGCCCCTGTAGGCGGATTCCCACAGACCCCCAGGAAAACTGCGGTCAGGGTTGAAATCAGGCAATTCCACAACCTGACTTCGATGAAGTTCGATTTTCTCATACTCTTCCACCGAGGCATTCATTCGAGCATTGAGACTACTTTGAATATCCATTTTTTTCATCTCAGCCCGGGCTCCATCACATAATCTGGCACTCCAGAATTCGCCTATAGCGCCTGAACCGTAAGCATAGAAACCTATTCTATCCCCGGTTCCAAGTTTCGAATCACCGGAAAGCAGAGCCGCTATACCCACAAAATTGCTCGAACCATAGGTGGAACCCAGACGGCGCGAGAATTGCAGGGTTGGAACAACCCTCCTCTCAAAGTCTTCAATCACCTCGGATTTTCTTCGTGGTGCATTTATATTGCACAGCGTGCGATGTGCTTGAAAGGCAATGCCCGGAAATGGTGTATGATAGCAAAGCCATCGGTGATCCCCATCAAAATCAGTCCCTCCCTCGGCTCTGCTCACATAGTCTCCCCAGGCGCCCTCCAGAGCATCCATATAGGCGTAGAGACTCACCTCATTATTCCCCACTTCCGCCCTCGCACTGGGTCGAAACGTATCATAGATATCTGTTGTCCACGTACCCTTCCTCCTGGGCTCAAATTCCAACAACCTCGGAGTATCGCTTAGCAGCACCGCCGCAGCGGTTCCACCCAATACAAATTCTTCCTTGGTTCTCAAATGCTCCCGTGAAAAATCGGACGAAATAACAAGCGCCTTACGGCCATCGCCAAATCCGGAGGCCAGCCAGTTCACGGCGGCATCCATCGCTGCAATGCCGCTATAGCAGGCGTGTTTTGTCTCGTAGTTCCTGATATTAGGTGGCAAACCAAGCGCGCCGGTGATGTTCGTGCTAATCGGCTTGCCAAAGTCAACCGAACTCTCAGTGCCAACAATCAGAATACCAATGCTCTTGGGATCGATATTCTCTACTATCGGTTTGGCCGCATTTGCCCCCATGGTTACCACGTCTTCCCATAACGGATTAAGCGACCGCGTATCGATCAAAAAATCCTTAACAACTTTTTGGGGATCTTTTCCTCTAGCCTCAGCCAGTTTTCCCTGATCCAGGGCCATGCTGCAGCCATATATGTTCAGGTTTTCGATTCCAATTTTCATCATCGTTCCTTGAGCTTTACGGCACATAGGTGAGTCCACCTGTCACTTTTATTGTTTCACCATTGATGAATCCAGCTTTTTCCGTTGTAAGATAGTGTACCGCATCCGCTATTTCATCCGCCTCGCCAATTCTTCCTATCGGACAGTATTCCAGCCAAACAGATTTAAGCTTTTCCGAGAGCTGACTATTTGTCAATTCGGTTTCCACAAGGCCGACAGTTATCACATTGCAGGTGATGCCTTTGAGACCGTATTCGCGAGCCACGGTCTTTGAAAGAGCCACCAGTCCGCCCTTACTTGCGGCATAACCTGCCTGTCCGCTGGCTCCATCTTCCGCCAGCGACGAGATATTTATGATACGTCCAAACCTATTTCCAACCATATGCATTATAAACTGCCTGATGAGATAGAAAGGCCCCGAGAGATTGGTGCGAATCACTTCATCCCATTGCTCATCTGCCATAAAAGCAATCACATTGTTACAATTAGTGGCTGCATTATTAACAAGAACTTCAATATTGCCGAACGATTCCAATATACTGTTGGAGACCCTTTCCACCTGCTCCGCATATCCCTGATCCATAAGATGCGCTTCAATCTGAAGATTGGAATTAGATTTCCAAGCCAATCTCAGCGTTTCATTCGCCGCCTCCTGGTTGCCAGAATAGGTGAAGGCGCAATTATAACCCTCTCTCACCAGCTTCAGCACTATGGCACGGCCAATTCCCCGCGATCCGCCAGTTACAAGTGCATTCACCTTGCAACCTCGTATCGCTTTATTAACGAACAGCAGTTGATTCCGCCAAAACCAAAGGAATTCTTTAACATCAATTCAATCTGAAAGACACGTGGCTCGAGTACCACATCCAGATCAATTTCCGGATCCAGCCTCCGGATATTGATTGTAGGGTGTAATTCACCGTATTTCATCTGTAAGAGACCTCCAACTGTTTCCACGAGAGGAGAAGCCCAACAAGTATGGCCAAGCATCGATTTCGGAGCATTTATTCTCAAACTTCCAGCATCCTTACCGAACACATTTTTTATCGCCCTAATCTCCTGCAAATCACCCGCGGGGGTGCCAGTCGCATGGCAGTTCACATAGCTCACCTCGCCAGGCTCCACATCACTTTGCCTTAAAAGTTCAAGCATCACTCTTTCCTGATCTTCCACGCCGGGCATGGGAAGATGATTCGCATTGGCACCGGCACTAACACCTAGCACCTCACCATAAATATGTATACCCCTTTCAAGAGCGCTATCCAAGCTCTCCAAAATAAGCGTAGCCGCACCGTGAGAGTACAAAAAACCGCACCTATCGACATCAAAAGGTCGGGAAGCTTCCTCTGGCCTATTCTGATACTCCGGTTTGATTACCACCGCATTAATAATCGTAGATGCCAGGATATCGGCAGGCGAAACATCAAAGGGGGGGCCACAAACCACCGAACGCGTGCAATCACCGCTCATGATATCTCGAAAACCATCGCGAAGGGCTAAATTCCCACTTGCGCAAGCCCCTCCTAACACGAAACTTGGCCCCTTCAATTCAAGCACTTCTGCAATAATGCCAGGTATATTCGAATCAATAGCCTCAACTCCGGCCATGGCATCTATATACTCCGGTTCATCCTGGTACTGCTTGATCAGCTCAAAAATATAGTTTGAATTGAGATTATGGCCGGCCACCAACACACTGGTTTGATAAGGATCGCCATCACCAATCGTCAAACCCGCATCCAACCAGGCATCCAAAGCTGTCAGCATTCCAATCCGCGCTGAAAAAGTTGTGCGTCGAAAAAGCTTCCTTATAGCCTTATGACGATCGACACCCAAAGCGTCCTTGAAGCGCGCCAGGACAGAAATGGCATCATAATTCCCCATATCGCCGCCAATCTTACATTCTACCTTCGAAAGATCAATCGAAGTCCATCTTCTCATACCAGATTTTCCAGATATCAAATTTTTATAAAACCCTTCAAGCGTGTCACCAAGTGGATTCACTGTCCCCATGCCGGTTATTACAACCCGTCTGCTCATGTATATTCCTAATCAGTTAGCTTGTTAATCGATTCAAGAGTACCTGCAGCCACACATTTCAAACCATTCCGCAGTGATTTCCACAGCCCGCTTAACACAGTTCCCGGACCGGTTTCAAGAACACGTTCAGGAAACAATTCCATGATGCCTCGCTCCGAAGCAACCCATTGAACCGGTGAAATCAACTGCTCAAGGCAATACTTCTTCGCATCTTCCCCGCTCCTCAGCGACTTCCCAGTAACGTTGACAAAAACCGAAATAGTGGGATCGGAAAATCGAGTATTCGCTATATGCTCGGAGAATTCCTCCCTCGCCGCAGCCATCAACGGAGAATGGAAAGGGCCAGATACCTTCAAATGCACAATCTTAATAGCCCCCGCCTCATTTAGTTTAATCTCAGCAACTGACATGGCCTTGTCAGTACCCGCAAGTACCACCTGGATCGGACTGCTATGGTTGGCAACATAGACAGACTCAATGTCCGCAATGGCGGCCTCAACGCTATCAAGCTCCAAGCCGATCACCGCCATCATGCCCGCTGAGCCTTCAGAAGAATCCAAAGCGCGACTAGCCCTTTCCATTATCTCACCTCGCAGCTGCACCAACGAGAACAAATCGCCTCGTGTGATAACTCCCGACTGGTAAAGCGCCGAGTATTCTCCCAAACTGAAGCCGGCACAGATATCCGGAACAATTCCACGCTCCGAAAGAACCTGTGACGATGCCAAATTCACCAAGGTGACAGCAATCTGAGTATTATCCGTGGATTTCAACTCCTCCTCGGAGCCCTCAAAAAGAAGCTTTGCAAAATCCTTGCCGCTATTATTCGACGCTTCTTCAAAAAGCAGTCTCACTTCCGTGCTGTGTTCGTAAAGATTGCGTCCCATACCAGGATACTGGGCGCCTTGTCCGGGGAAAAGATAACAAGTCATATTTCCTCACCTTTTTGTTGGTCTCGAACACATACCTTCATCAATGGACACTCCACGCTCAATTCTCGCAATCATCCATCACATCCCTGCCCTCGCCTTAGAAATTGGCTAGTTCCAGGGGGTAATCCCTTAACGACAGGTTTTTCAAATCAGCCCTGCCTAGCGCGGGTTGCTTCAGAAGTGCTTCGGGTTTCTCTACTAAATCTTTTAGGAGCATTATAGCCCGTCCACTATATATACCGTCACAGATTCTGTCATCAAAAGTATATACAACCTTTACAACATCTCTCTGCCTCATTTTTCCACTTGAATCGGGCCGCCACTCCCGTCTAACAATTCCCAGCGAAACGAAAAGACCGCAGGTGCCGAAATCATAGAGATGATGATATGGCGCCTCCACGCCCACACTGCCAACGTTTGTGATACAAACAGAACCATGAAATGGCGAGCCTCTCATCAGGAATTGAGGCATCATATTCCACGAATCAAATTTCCTAAGCAACCAAAACAAAAATCGAATAACGAAGCGCGGAAATTTCAATAAGAGCACATTTAGATCTTCACTATTGTTTCCTATACCTCTAGTTGCCTCCCTCAGGCGTTCCTTAAATGTATCAGCTACATCCCTAAGAGCTGTAAATGGCGAATAATCTCCCAAAATCCATATCTCATCCCCATCTTCGGTTAGTCGTTTTTTCGCAATGAAATTGATACCGATGTAATTACGCTGCCACATTCGGTAACCGATGGTAAAGCGGTTTAATTTCGGCTTAAGCGCAATTATTCGCACAAGCGCAGTAATGAAAAGCTGAAAAAAAGTAACCTTGTCTTTGTTTTCCGTCGCCTGCTGCCTGTTAAACTTACGCAGAAAGGACAGAGTATCAGTTATATCGATTTCCTGCTCTGAAAAAATAGTTCCGCCAACACGCGACGGCATTATAAAGGGTGCAACTCTGGTATGTGGCGGAATATTTCCAAGATAAGTGCCATCAGAACGCTTCTTGAACATTCAAGCAAAATACACTGAAAAAGAATTACTTGGAAGACAACGGTCGAATCCGGCAATGAAATTCAAACACACCGTACTTCCAAATGTGATATGGTGAAGTGGGAGAAATGATGGCAATGAAAGTACAATTAGCCCTGCTAACCGGTGGATCTAGTGGTATAGGACTTGCTGTAGCAACTGAACTCGTAAAAAATGGCGCTTCAGTGATTCTCGTTGCACGTAGAGAAGAGCTGCTGGCTAAGGCAAAGACGGGGCTTGAGCGAATAGCAGCGCAAAATGTGTTCCGGGTGCAAATTCACACTCTCTCGTTGGATGTTTCCGACGCAAACAAGGTGAACAGGATGATACCCCCTCTTCTTGATAAAACCGGAACCCCGGATTTCTGCTACATAGGAGCCGGAATCGCCCATCCGAACCACTTCGAAAAAATAACCCGGGAAATTTTCCAACGAACCATGGATGTGAACGTTGGTGGAACGTGGAATATACTCAGCACCGTGGTTCCGCGTATGAAAACCGAGGGGAAAGGGACCATTGCAATCGTATCATCGCTTGCCGGGCTTGTGGGGACTTACGGATATAGCGCATATGCGGCTTCCAAATTCGCCCTCGTCGGCCTCTCTCAGTGTCTGCGCAATGAATTCAAATCAGATGGCATAGACGTGAAAGTGCTCTGTCCCCAGGATACCGACACGCCTCAGCTCGCTGCCGAAAACAAAACGAAACCGGATGAAACTCGGAGAATCAGTAGAAATGCCTCCATAATGAGTCCTCAGGCCGTCGCAAAAGCGCTTGTAAAAGAACTCGGAAGCAAAAAGTTCCTTATCATTCCGGGAGCGATGGGTAAGACAGGTTGGCTTACCTACAGACTTTTCCCCAGGCTAGTATACAGGAAGTTTGACAGGGAAGTTAGTTATGTCAGGAAGCGGAAGGCCACATCCTAGGCTTGTTTCGTTTGCTCAAGCTTTTTGAGCTTCCTGTGAGTGGAGTTGAGATTCTTCACAATCTTCTGGATTGATTCATCAGCTATTGTTCCCGGTGTTTTTTTCTCAATTTTGTAGACCTCCTCGCCAAGAGTGGCCATTTGTTCTCGAATTTCTCGCTTCAAGTTGTGTACATTTATCTTTCTCTGTCCCTCGGCAGACACCTCGGTGGCCTTCTTTGTAACGACGGTCACCCCATCTTTGATTCCCTTTACGATATTGTTTTCAATTTTCTTCCAATCCGGCACGATAATTCCTCCCTTGTTGTTAATAGGCCCATTCCAACTATAGATGTTTAGAGCCATTTAGACAAGATAATTCAACGCAAATGCTTTTGCAAGCCGGGCGACCCTGAAACACGACACGGCATTTCCCAGTATATCTGTATATCAGGGACTACTCGATTCAAAGAGCCCATCTATAGCATCCCTTGCCTCAACAAATCGATCATTGTAATCGCCACTGATAACTCGATAACTAACCTCATACTCCGCAAGCATTTCCTTAAGATGCACATTGTTTTTCTTTCTTGTTTCCTCAGCACCAGCAAAACGCAGACCGTCGCTAACCCATTCCAAATCAGGTTCCAAATAAAGCCAGAGATCAAATTTCTGCCGTCTGATAATTTGATCGATCAAATCACTACGTCGTCCAAAGTACATTTCCAAATAGTATTGTGTTACAACCGCCTCACTATCAATCAGCAGGAGTTTGTTGCAATTCAAGGTTAATTTCTCGGTTAACAGAAAATGCTCCATTGCCAGCTGATCGAAGTGCTCCTCAGTCAATTGATTGCTGTATCGGTAAGAATAATCCCTGCCCACTTCCCGTACATAGGGCGTATTATAAAATTTGCTGAGTTTTTCGGTGAGAGTGGTTTTACCCACGCTTTCCGTACCCACCAAAGCTATCCGCTTAACAAAAAATGCCTGCACTGTCTTAGGAAGAAGCCACCAATAGTCATAGAGATTTTGACGGATCTCGGCGGCCGAATGCGCTGCAACGACATCTCTTCGAATATCGATAACAATGTGCTCGGCTTCGGGATAATACTTATCGAAGAGTTCATCATACTCGTGTTCCGAGCTGAACACATGGGAGATAGGTTTTCCGATGGCCTTTTTCACAGCCTTCGTGCCATCATCCCAATCATCCGATTTTCCCCAATTCTCCACATTGATATGAAGTATCCGTATATTCTCAAGTTGGCTTAAACATTCACCAATCCAACTCAGTCTCAATTCTGCCGGCATAGGCTGTACTCCGTCTGTCTTACAAACCCGTTCGTCCTCATCGCTGGAGTTGAGAACAACATAAAGATTCTCCACATGATTACTCGCCTCGATGATTGCAAAAATGTGGCCACGGTGAAATGGAAGAAAACGCCCTCCGATAAAACCAACTGTTCCTTTGATATGCTCTAACGATTGCAACATAAAATCCCTCTTCGATACAAAACCCTCTTAGTCTATTATGCAATCGGAACATAGGGGAATTAACCCGCGATGAAAAGAGTTAAACGCTTTTGGGCTACCTGGGCGCTTAACGATTACGAGTTCGGCTCTTAGTGAGGACTTCAAAATATCATATATGGCAGAAAAGCCTCTGATACTACTTGCAAACGATGATGGTATTGATTCCCCGGGTTTGGTGGCGGCAGCAGAAGCATTGGTATTATTTGCCGATATCCTTGTGGTTGCACCCAAGTTTCAACAAACGGCGACTGGACGCGCGCTCCAGGGATCTCCAGAAGCCATCTTTGAATCACGCACTCTGGAAGTTGCAGGTGATGATGTTACAGCCTGGTGCCTTGATGCCTCGCCTGCAACCACGGTTCGCCATGCACTTCAATGTCTGTGCGTCAAGCGACGGCCGGATATGATGGTGTCGGGCATCAATTATGGTGAAAATCTGGGCACCAATGTCAGTGCCTCAGGAACTGTTGGGGCGGCGATACAGGCTGCTATTTGGGGCATACGAGCATTGGCGGTTTCTTTTGAAGTGCCCTATGAATATCATTACACCTACGGAAATGTGGATTGGAGAGGAGCAAAGGAAGTACTGGAGCGCGCAGTAAGGCAATTATTGGTTGCCATCTGGCCCGAGGATGTGGACATCATCAAAGTGGATATACCGGATACAGTCGACAGGACTACTTCCTGGCGGGTATGCAGGCAGTCTCGCGAACCTGGTTGGTGGGGATTTGTACCTGGTGCAAGGTTCGATACGCCAGTGGGTAAAACCATTGGACAAAAAGGTCCTCGCCCCGGCAAATCCGGACAGCCATGTGATGATTTGACTGCTCTTTACCAAAGGAAGGAGGTGGCTATCACGCCATTGAGCCTGGATATGTCATCTAGAATTCGTTTGGAAGAAATTCATAAACTGCTTTAACCAGTCGTCCAGCCGGCTCCTTCTTCCGCACGAAGGCCAGTATGCCGACTGGCAATGGCGAGGGCCTCTTTCACAAGGCACTCCACCTCATCCCATTTCTTATTCTCCAGGAGTTTCATACTCACCATCCAACTCCCACCACACGCGATTACCGCCGGGTGAGTTAACCATCGATCCAGATTACCAGCATCGATGCCACCAGTGGGCACAAAGCGAACATCATTATATGGCCCATGTAGAGCACTGAGCTTTGCTGGGCCACCGGATGTACCGGCGGGAAAGAATTTAAGCGCTTTCAGCCCCTTCGCGACGGCCATTTCGATACCAAGAGTTGAATCCACACCGGGAAGGATGGGAATTTGTTGGTCTATAGCCCAATGCACCACAGCCTCGTTGAATCCGGGACTCACTAGATAACTGGCACCCGAGTCCCGCGCCGCCCTGGCCTGATCGAGTGTTCGCACAGTACCGGCGCCCACCAGAAGATCTCCCCGTTTTGACATTATTCTGATAGTTTCAAGTGCCTCAGAAACACGAAGAGTTACTTCAGCGACAGGGAGTCCCCCGCTAATGAGTGCTCCCGCAAGCCCGTCGACGCTCCTGACATCATTGAGAGTAACAACGGGAATAATCCCATAACTCGCAATCTTTGCTAAAAAAGCCTCGTACAACATTGTCCTCCGATCAGCTATCTGCTTTCTACGAATCCAATGTTATAGTGGGATATCGCCCCGGTTAGTCAACATTGATTCGTCCTGGTTGGCCCGATGGTGCTGTCTTTATACTTCACTAAAATGAGATGACTATTAAAACTAAGTTTCAACTCCTTTCGATTGCTGAACTACTGCGGCTACTCTAAACTATCACACAAGGTGAAGCAAAGAATCATATACACGTTAACCGACGAGGCTCCCATGCTTGCAACCCATGCCCTGTTGCCGATTATACAGGCCTTTACACGCGCCGCCGGAATAGAAATTGAGACAAGAGACATATCTCTAGCTGCAAGAATTCTCGCCGCATTCCCCGAATATCTAAGTGAAGAGCAAAAAGTTCACGACGCACTGGCCAACCTCGTAACATTGGTTAACAAACCCGAGGCTAACATAATCAAACTGCCCAATATTAGTGCCTCAGTTCCCCAAATCCGACAGGCAATAGAGGAACTCCGAGAAAAAAATTACCATGTACCCCTATACATTGAAAATCCCAAGGATGAGGAAGAAAAGTCAATTCGAGCGAAATATGATAAAATCAAAGGCAGCGCCGTAAACCCGGTTCTCCGAGAGGGGAACTCCGACAGACGTCCTCCCCCCGCCGTTAAACGCTATGCCAGACAGCACCCCCATCCAATGGGGCCCTGGATTTCCACATCAGCAACCCATGTGTCCAGTATGTCTTATGGAGATTTCTACGGCAGCGAGAAATCCATTTCTGCGGAACATGAAACAGTCTTTCACATCGACTTCGTCCCAAACAAGGGTAAATCCATCCGTCTTCGCCCCCCCGCGCCCATCGAGAAAGGTGAAATAGTTGACTCGGCAGTGATGAGCCGCAAAGCCCTTAGGGAGTACTTCGAACTGGAAATGGCTGATGCAAAGTCAAAGGGTTTACTACTCTCACTGCATCTAAAGGCTACTATGATGAAAATTTCCGATCCCGTGATATTCGGCCACGCGGTATCGGTTTATTTTAAACCCCTCTTCGAGAAACACCAGGCCATCTTCAAAAAACTCGGTGTATTTCCTGAAGATGGATTGGCTCAGCTCGAAAGTAAAATCACCCAATTGGAGGCTAAACAAAGACGGGAGATTCTGACCGAACTTGCAATTGCCTACAAAAATCGCCCTCCCCTCGCGATGGTGAATTCCGAGAAGGGAATTACAAACTTCCACGTACCAAGCGATGTGATTATAGATGCTTCCATGCCGGCGTTAATCCGGGCCTCGGGGAAAATGTACGCCAGGGATGGCAGCCTTAACGATACCAAGGCACTAATACCTGATAGAAGCTATGCCTCTATATACCAGTGTGTCATCGATTTCTGCCGCAAAAATGGCGCCTTCGATCCGGTCACAATGGGGAGCGTATCCAATATCGGCCTGATGGCTCAAAAAGCTGAGGAATACGGATCGCACGACAAAACTTTCATCGCCCCTGCCGCGGGTATTATCCGAGCCGTCGATGCGAACGGAAGAAGCTTTTTAGAGCAGAATGTCGAGGATGGCGACATCTTTCGAATCTGCCAAACAAAGGATGCAGCTGTTAGAAACTGGGTAAATCTCGTGGGTTCCAGAGCTAAAAGAACCAAAACTCCAACGATTTTCTGGTTGGATAAAAAGAGACCTCATGACGCGCAGCTGATAACAAAAGTCAATCGCTATATTCAAGGCGATAGGGAGCTTGACATCAGAATAGCCAGACCCTTCGAGGCCTGTCAGATGACTTTGGAGCGTGTTGCCGCAGGGAAAGACACCATATCGGCTACAGGAAACGTACTGCGCGACTATCTCACCGATCTCTTCCCCATCCTCGAACTCGGTACAAGCGCCAAAATGCTGTCGATCGTGCCGCTAATGAGTGGCGGCGGGATGTTCGAAACCGGGGCTGGCGGCTCCGCGCCTAAGCATGTCCAACAGCTCCAAAGCGAAAATCATTTACGCTGGGATTCATGTGGCGAATATCTCGCACTGGCCGCTTCCCTCCAACACCTGGCCGATACATCGGGTAAACCCGAACCCGAGATACTGGCTGGAACTCTCGATACAGCCATTGGCAGACTCCTGGAAAACCGAAAGTCTCCTTCACGAAAATGCGGCGAACTTGATAACCGAGGCAGCGCCTATTACCTGGCCGTCTACTGGTCACGGGCCCTCGCGGAGCAGAACAAAAATACCAAACTAAGAGTGAAATTTCTCGATCCTGCTCGCAATTTGCTCGAAAATGAAAGAAAAATCATCGATGAACTCGCACAAGTTCAAGGCAAGCCCGTCAACCTGGGTGGTTATTACATGCCAAATCCAAGCGCCCTGAAAGCCATTATGCAGCCTAGTCCCACCCTTAACAGAATAATCAATGCCATGGGAACGGACAATTCCGTATCTAACCCTCTCCAAGTAGGATAAATTCTTCAATCAGCAAAATCGCGGGCCTGGAAGCGTGAATTCTGGGATACGTCGTCCGTTCAGAGGCTGGCTCTCTCCTTGGAGAACTTCCTCACCCCGCCAGTCATTGGATTCAAGCACTCAATCTTTGGCATTCCTATCCAATTAAGCAATTCACCGATTTGCACCTCTAATCCTTGAACTCAGCTGCCAGCGATTGGATGGAAGACTTGGCGTCTCCGAAAAGCATGCGTGTATTCTCGCCAAAAAAGAGTGGATTGTCGATGCCTGCAAAGCCGGGATTCATCGAACGTTTGAACACAATCACCGTTCGCGCCTTATCCACGTCCACAACAGGCATTCCATAAAGTGGTGAATTCTCATCATTGCGAGCAGCAGGATTCACCACGTCATTCGCCCCAATAACA
>UWYT01000238.1 GCA_900608495.1 Olavius algarvensis spirochete endosymbiont
GAGAAATGCCTGAAGAACTCCGCGCGCTATGTTCTCAATGCCCACCGATACCTGGACTTGGAGATTGGAAGACCCTAAGTTGTAAATGGCGTCTCGTTCGATGCTTTTTTGCTTGATGTGCGCTCCGTGTTCACAGTCGCTTCTTAAGAAATTTAATCTCGCCCCTAATATGGATTGCTCATTAGGTTCAGGATGTGAAATGTGCTTGCCTAGAAGCTGGGTGTGAGGCATATTGTGAGATTAAATGGATACTGATAAGAAATCAGTTGATCAGTTTCTTACGGATGTAAAGATGAATCCGGCTAACATCGATTTGAATTCGATAGTTGAGCACATTGTGGATGAGATGACCAAGGGACTAAACGGAAAGCCATCATCCCTGGCGATGATTCCAACTTACCTGGAGATTGATACTGATGTGACTGTTGGCGAAAAGGTGGTGGTTTTAGATGCCGGCGGCACCAATCTTCGAACGGCAACTGTCCACTTTGATAAGAGCGGCAAGGTGCAGATAAACAATTTTCTCAAGCAGCCTATGCCGGGAACCGGGGGAATTCAAGTTGGCAGCGAGGAGTTCTTTGATTCACTGGCAAATCTTATCTGGCCTTTGCTGAAGGAAGATGTGAGGAAAATAGGTTTCTGTTTTTCTTATCCGATGGAAGTGTATCCGAATAGGGACGGCCGACTTATTCGATGGAGCAAGGAAGTGCTGGCGCCGGATGTTGAGGGGGAAATGATGGGCGCCTGTCTAAAGGAGGCTCTTCGGGAGAAAGGGCTCGTTGATGCACCCTCCTTAGTAATGCTTAATGATACAGTTTCCACCGTTTTGACGGGAAGTTCTTCGATAACAGAGAGGCGGGATTGGGGTGCCTACGTGGGGTTTATTCTCGGTACCGGCACCAATAGCTGCTATGTGGAATCGAATTCTGCGATCGGGAAAGCAAACGGTCTCAATCCCAATCACAGTCAGGTGATTAATTGTGAGAGTGGGGGCCTTGACTTGGACTGCAGCGGCCGGGCGGATGTTTTACTCTGTGAAGAAACGGAAGAGCCGGAATCTTACCGTTTCGAAAAAATGCTGTCAGGTAGATATTTTGGCCCCTTGGTTCGGAAAACCATATCACTTGCGGCAGAGGCCGAACTGATAAGTTACCCGGTTGCCCTGGAAATTGAAAAATTGAGCAGTTTCAGTACGCGCGATGCTGATGACTATGCCCACAATCCTTCGAATTCGAGAAACCCGCTTGTGGCATTACTGGCCGCCTCAGGAGGGAAGAGGGCCGCCGAAACTCGCGGTGGAACAGAGGCTTGTCGTCTGTGGCACTTGGTTGATGGCCTGCTGGAACGGGCGGCCAAGTTAAGCGCGGCCAATCTGGCCGCCGCCGTGCTCAAAAGCTCCAGCCACAACGGGCCACTTCAGCCAGCATGCATCGTTATCGATGGCACCACCTATTATCGTTATTATCGCTTCGCCCACCGCGTGGAATCCTATTTACGCCCCTACCTCTGCTTCCGCGACAAATACTACGAAATGGTTCAAGTAGACGATGCCCCCTTGGTTGGCGCCGCTGTGGCAGCTCTAACCAACATCCAGTGAAAGTTACGAAGAACAGCTTGGTTCTCTACAAAAAGAGTCCAGCTCTGGTGCTCGAAGCCAGCGAAAAACTGGACATACTCCTTCCGGGAGGCAAAACTAAAAGCGTCCGTGAAAAAGATGTGGCGGGCCTACATCCCGGTCCGGTTCCAGACTTTCCCGAATTGGAGAAGAATACACCTCCCGGAGAGCCTGAAAGCGCATGGGAGCTTCTTCGGGGTGAACACACCAACTTAAAAGAACTTGCAGAACTGATTTATGGGGAATACAGCCCCAGCAGTTCCTGGCTGACATTCAAGCTCCTTAATCACTCACCTTGGTTTAGCGGCAGCCCCGATTCGATTGAGATATCCAGCGAGGAAACAGTTTCCGCCCGGGTTGAATTGGAGAAGCGGAAAGCCGACGATGAACGGCGATGGAAAGAATTTCTTGAGAGATTCAACAGAGGAGATATTCAACCAGACTCCGACGAGATTTATCTTCGTGAGCTGGAAATGTGCGCGCTAGGGCATAAGGGTTCACGCATTCTGAAGGCGCTTAATCGAAAACAGAATCCGGAGAATGCCCATCGCCTGCTAATCTCGAAGAAAATCAAAACTCCATTTTGGAATCCTCATCCTCTTCGTCTCGATATCCCGTTTGAACCTCCCTCATATATCCCAGCGGAATTTGCCAAAGGAGAAGAAAGACTCAATCTGTCCAATATTGAAACCTTTGCAATTGACGATGAAGGCAATACAGACCCAGACGACGCCCTTAGTTGGGATGGCAGGAAGTTTTGGGTTCATGTGGCAGATGTGGCGGGTTTAATACCAATCGATTCCCCGGCTGATAAGTCGGCCAGAGAGCGTGCGAGCAGCCTGTATCTTCCGGAGCGAAAAGTGCCAATGCTCCCGTCAGAGATGGTAGCCAAGCTTGGCCTTGGTTTATGCCCCACTTCACCGGCCCTGTCCTATGCCTTTGACATAGACGCCGAAGGCAACATCAGCGATTTTTCGATTCACCTTAGCACCATACGCGTTACCCGTTTCAGCTACAGAGAAATCGACGAGCGCCTCGACAAAGAGCCATTTGCGACGATGAAAAAGATATGCACCGCTTTTCGTGGCGGACGGGAAGAGGCAGGAACCATCACCATAAACATGCCTGAAGTCAAATTGCATTTAGACGAGGAAGGGACTATCCAAATAACGCCTCTTCGTGATTACGAGAGCAGAAACCTGGTTGCCGAGGCCATGCTGATGGCCGGCTCTTACGCGGCTGTTTGGTGCCACGAACGTGGAATTCCGATACCGTACGCTGTTCAGAATGCCCCTGATGAAGCTCCGGATGGTTCGACTCCCGATTATTCCGAGAACTTCTACCTCACGCAGTTCAACCTGCGTCGAGGAATGAAACGCAGCCGTCTTACGCTGGAACGCGCACCACACGCCGGGCTTGGTTTGAAAAGCTATACGCGGGTAACTAGCCCACTGCGTAGATATCCCGATTTGATTAGTTCTCAGCAAATACGAGCGGCAATACTTGGCAAACAAACACGAGATGCCGAATCGGTGCTGGCGGCCATGGCCGGTGTTGAAACCCGCATAGAAGCTTTGATTCTGGCCGAGCGAAGATCGAATATCTTTTGGAAACTTCAATGGCTTGCACTCAGGCCTGACTATACATGCAAAGCATACCTGGTAGACCGTCGCGAGCGACAGGGCTATGTAATCATTCCAGAGCTTGCTTATGAAACCCGAGTAGCCCTTAGGAATGAAATAAGACTTGGCAGCCGCGTTAGATTAAAACTAAAAGAAGTGAACGTTTTCGAGCTATCCGCGGTATTCACCATCTTGGAGGTATTGGAATGACCTCGGGCGTGGAAAAATTTCGTTCCTTTCTTATACTGGCACTTCTGACGATGCCCTCAATTTCGGCGCTGCCTCAAAACCTTGATTTTGCGGATGGTTTGAAATATAACAATTTCTATGCGGTAAGAATTTACCGCGTTGGGGGTGAACAACTAACTCTCTTCGATGTCGCATCCTACGATGGCGATTCCTCCCTTTGGCCAGAACTTGAAACAGATGCTGACTCAAGTTCGGATAACCTGGCTTCAGATGACCCCACCGCTGCCGAATTACCCCCAATAGCATCCGCAAACACGGCGGTGCTCCCCCCCCGCAAACTCGAAGTACTTCTTCTGGATTCGTCGAATTGACGAACTCGGCGCGATAACATATCCTCATCTCCTTCGGCAAGATTGAAGAGATTGAATTTATTGGTTCCCACGGCGGGCGGATATCGAATCCAATGCAGGAAGCCCAGCTTAGCATCGGTGGGAGTACAAAGGATGTTTGGGTATACCTATTCGGCCAGGAGGCACCTGGTCGTTTCAAGGGATATTTCGGCATCAAAGAGCCGCCAATTCCATCCTTCACCCCTCTGCCCGTATCACTCTTACCAACGGCGAAGTACAAGCGGTATTCATTAAAACTGACGGTTTTTTAGGAGGGATAGACGAGGAATTCGGCACCTACGGAATGTACTGGCTACAAAACGACGAGGTGGAAAGGATTGTTTTCGAACACAGTGGCAGTTTTGCGCGTTGTCCTGAATGCGGCGCCTTGTTCTACGACGATCGTAGCCAGATATGCCCCTTCGATGGAGCCACACTCGTGCCTTCCAAGGAACGATAGCACAGCGGTTTCAATCCCGTCACCCATCTGCACCTTATACTTTTAGCGACCGTTGGTCCACCCGAAGAGCGGCCTCTTAGTTGCCACCGAAGAGAATTGAACTCTTGACACATGGATTTTCAGTCCACTGCTCTACCGACTGAGCTACAGCGGCAAACGTAGAGGATACAATACAGAATCAAACCGAAAGCTGTCAACATCACGATGCGGGTTTGATGTTTTTCGGGACAGTGCTTCTGTTTCTAGTCCTTCTGTGTGCGTGGGAAGTGCCTCCAGCGCTACTATTGAAGATGGAATTTAAGCGTTTGCCGAAGAGCGTCCAGGGTATGAGTGGCTTGCTGGATGAAGGCATCCTTATGATAGAGGCCAAGGACGGCATCGCGCTCATCGGGACTGTCGAAGTTGATGTTGCGGAAGTGTTTCTGGTAGTCTTTCAGGCGGCTTTTCTTGATGCCTTCAAGAATGAATGCTGCAGTTTGAAGGGCCTCGGTGATAAGGGCTGGAGTGATGGCCGAGAGTTTAGGTGTTTCCGGACTGCCGAAGATTTCTTGAAGAAGGGCCAGGGCATGGCTCTGTTTGTCAGCATCATAGTTTTGGCCGAGACTGTGGTAGTGCTGATGAAGGCTGGGCCAATCTGAGAGTTCACCATTTTTAATTAGAGATATCATTTTGGAGAGTTTGGGGCGGGTAATGAGCTGACCGCCTAGATTGACCCAGGAATCAGGGGATGCTGTGGAAGCAGTTGGAACGTGCTGGAGAGTCGAGCCTAGGAGGGTGCGGATTACGTAGAAGCGTATCATTCTGTGGAAATCGTTCCAGGCGCGGCCGGCATGGAGGATGCGGACAGGCCGGCGGCTTGCTTCGATTCTGTAGCTGTCCGTAGCAAACAGAGTGGGACTGGGATTGGAGGCGAGAAAGGCCGCGCCGGATGTGTATGTGCCGTTTTTTACTTCTGGAGTTTCTTCCGCCCAGGCCTCCATAATTTTGAGTCCGGAACGCATTTGGTCCACCGTGTCGGGAGCGAGCCAGTCATACTCCAGTAGTTCTTCGCCACACTTCTCACGGGCCTTAGCCTTGGCGGAATTTCGGGCGAGGGCGTACAAATTGTGGTGAAACCAGTAACCCGGACTGAGTAGAAGTGTCTTTGAGTCGTGACTGTTGGAAACGAGAGTGAAGGGAAGGGGGATGTCGAGTTCCGCGGGGTAGGAACCCTTGGCGATAAGGATGAAAGCCGCAAAACGTGAGTTGTGTTTCAGGCTGACTGCTAAGCCGGGCCAGAAACCTCGATCGGCCACTATTTCACCGTCGGGGGCCCGGGAGTTATGATTGGAGCCCACTGTGGCCGCCGAAGCTATATTTGTCTGTCCTTTCAGTAGGCTTGCACAGAGGAAGGAGCTGTTGTGGTGTTGCTCGTGCGATCCAAATATAAGAGAATTCAGCACTTCGCAGCAGCTGATGGTGGAATTAGGGCCAAGAACGGTGTTGATTAGGCGGGTTCCGTATTTGAGTTCTGAGTTGTTGCAGAGTACGAAGCGCAGAGCTTTCACACCGTAGAATATACGGCAGTTGTAGCCGATTATTCCGTTGAGGAGTTCGCATCCTTCGCCGATTTGGCTAGGCCATGCGGCATTGGAGTTAATAGTCAGGTTTTTGAGTTTGTTGGCACCTTTTATATAGGCATGCGATCCAATCATCACATCCTTCAGGGTTCGTGAGTTTTTAATCACCGATTTCCTGCCAATACGGCCATAATTCCCGGGTTGTGGTTTATAAACTTTGGCAGTCATTTCAATCATCCGTTCCATTAATTTCGAATCACTGCGGTATTTCGACCAAAGCCAGGCATCCGCGGGAACCAGGCCAACGAAGGGGAGAATTTTACGCCCACCATTTTCGTTGGCGACTTCGAGCCAGATTCGGTGGTCCTCACATTCTCCTTCCATTACAATTCCGTTTCCGAATTTGGCATTTTCAGTGGTAATCATTTCGTTTACATTGAAGATTATGCAGCAGTCTTCAACAATGAAATTCGATATGTAGTCGAGGTTGTGCAGGGCAACATTGTCTCCTATGATACAGGACACTATCGTAGAGGAGTATAATCCCACAGGTAGAATAAGGCTGTGATATACAATCACCTCATCTGTAAGTTTGCCTATTCTCACCCTTCCGTAAAACTTGCAGTTGCTAACCAAACTTGGATTGAAACCCTCAGCTACTTCAAGGTTAGACCAGTTGTCGGAGTAATTGTGATTAACTTTGAGCGTAGAAAGCTCCGGTTCCGTAAGGGGGCGCCAATTGCCAGTTAGAGGACCTCCGATGCGTGTTTTACCAAGATGTCGTATGGGTTGTAGGGATATATCGTCCATCCGGTCTCCTTTGAATTGACGTATGAATGTTGCCTGTATTCACTGCAAATCCACTTTCAGCTGTTCCCCTGGTGAGGCCAACCCATGAGTGTGCCTACGCTTCGAGCACGGGACAGGTAAGGAAAGCATTTCATATTTTAACTTGCAGATGCTGTGCAGTAATAGATAGTGCTTACTTGAATCTATGACCACTTCGATGGGATAAATTTCGCCACTGTTATGAAATCTTTCTTTGAATAAGCTAAAGGAGTGCGGATTTTGTTTGCGTAGGAGTTGCCGGTGTAGAACACAATCGGCATGTTCGCAGGTTTGCGGTGTGGGTGCTTTCTATTGGCAATCGAGAAGTTTCCCTTTCCACTCGCCCGGAACATTCCAAGCAGGGATAATTCCAGTTGCCTTCCGTTTTCAAAAAGAACCGGAGTAACAACGAAGGCAAAAAGCATTTATCGGTGCTGGAATACCGCGCAATAATAGTGCTAGACTGCAGATAAACCAATAAGGATTCTTATTATGGAGAAGGTAAAACTTGGTGTGCTTGGGGTTTCAAGCCACTACGGACTCAGGATGTCTATTCCTGTTGCGAAGAGCGAAAGCGTCAAGCCTTGGGCACTTGGTTCAAGGTCTTTTGCGCGGGCGGAAAGAGCCGCGAAGAAATGGGGATTTTCTAAGGCCTATGGAAGCTATCAGGAAGTGTTGGACAATCCCGAGGTGGAGGCCGTTTATATTCCACTTCCAAATGACATGCATGCAGAGTGGATTCGGCGCTGTGCTGATGCGGGAAAGGCTGTACTTTGCGAGAAACCAATTGCACTGAGCAAAAAGGAAGCAATCGAAGCTCTTGAATATGCCGAGGCAAAGGGCGTTCTTGCGATGGAAACATTTATGTATCGCTTTCACCCGCAGTGGATACGGGCCAAGGAATTGATTGACATTGGGGAGATTGGAGAAGTTAGAACAATCCACACAATATTTGGTTTCAATTTGGTAGATCAGCAGGATATTCGAAATCAGATGGATAGAGGAGGCGGAGCGCTTTACGATATCGGATGCTATGCAATTTCCTCTTCGCGCTTGCTGTTGAACAAGGAACCGGAGCGCGTTATTTCCCTTATCAGCAGGGATGAAACTAGCAGGGTAGATATAGTCAGCTCGGCAATCTTAGACTTTGGAGATGTGCGCACTCTCTTTACGGTGAGCATGCGGATGGCTGTTAGACAAAAGGTGTCCGTATATGGGAGTATCGGAAGCTTAACGATGATACTGCCTTTTAATCCCTTTCCGGATGTACCAATTGAGCTTATAATTAGAAATCGTATTGGAACGCGGAAGATTTTTGCAAAACCAGCCGACCAGTATGGTCTGATGCTTGATGCCTTTGCAAAGGCGCTCCGAGAGAGAAGAAGCGCACCCATCCCCTCAACAGATGCAATTGCCAATATGGCCGTAATAGATGCGGTATACCGCTCTGAGAATAGCGGCTCCTGGGAGCAAGTTGGGCAGTAATTTCAAAGTTTGCTGTACGATCGGTGCAGGGGCCGTGCAACCATCGTTTTGAGACAAAAAGCCAGGGACGAAATCGCTTCTTCGCGTGTCAGTTTTCCCCTTGTGTCTTATGAGCAATGTCAAAGCAGCAAATACTCCTTATGAGGTGACTCCCGGTGTTATTACTTCCAAGGAAGTCAAGAAATCAAGGAACAACTTTTACACATAAGGAGTTACAAAATTATAACTGTTATAAAACGTCTAAACGAAAAATTGTACTTGAAAGAGGGAGAGTTTTATGAAGAGTTTTTTTGCGATTAAGGAGAATGGTTCTAACGTTAGAACTGAAATTCTGGCTGGTATCACAACCTTCCTTACTATGGCCTACATTTTAGCCGTTAATCCGGAGATATTATCCGCGACGGGTATGCCCAGGGATTCGGTATTTATGGCCACGGCTATCGCATCAGCCATTGCAACGCTAGTAATGGCCCTTGTCGCCAGACTTCCCTTTGCCCTGGCGCCAGGAGTTCTAAGCGTCTTCTTTGCCTTCACGGTTGTGATGGGCATGGGCAAGAGCTGGCAGTTTGCACTCACGGCTGTATTTCTCGAAGGTATCATCTTTCTATTGCTCACGGCACTCAATGTTCGGGAGGCAATCATCAATTCCATTCCCGCGAATGTCAGAAAATCAATCAGCGTTGGTATTGGACTCTTCATTGCCTTTATTGGTTTTCAGAATGTCGGGCTTATCGTAAATAGCGAAGCCACGCTGGTACAGCTGGGC
>UWYT01000237.1 GCA_900608495.1 Olavius algarvensis spirochete endosymbiont
TCAGTTTCAACTCTTACCAGCTTTGTCCCCTCATAATAGTAGAAGTTAGTAGAATATGTTTTCCACTCGCCCGTGGAAGAATCAGGCCTCTTCTTCTGGTATGTTTGCAGAAGCCCATCATCATCGTAGATATAACGGTATTCTCCTTTCCGTTCACTTTCACCAATCTCTGACTTTACAATGATTTGATTGGCATCGTATTCCAGAGTTTTACGCCAAGTT
>UWYT01000321.1 GCA_900608495.1 Olavius algarvensis spirochete endosymbiont
AGTAGGAAGTGGAACCTATGGCCCGGCTGGTACTTCTATTGGCTTCACCTTGGGTGCATCGGGCGTTGATTCTGTCAAGGATTTAGAAGGTTTGAGTATCATAACCGGAGGTTCAGTCGGAGCACTAATCTCATTAGGTGTCGACGTATCTATGCCATTTGATAGTGATAATCCAATGAATGATTCTGTCCATTCTATATCAATTGGTTTTGGGGGCGGTGCTGAAGGACATGCCTTCGCTGCGTATACGGAAGTCGCGGGAACTGAAATAGATATTTCTCAAGCTCCTGGGGCTCTCCAACAATTTGCTGGGAAAGTAGGTGAAGGAATTCACAAAGCCACCTCTGCTTTATTCGACTATGCTTATTCAGGACCGTTGCCCCCTGATTTTAATCTATGATGAATCCATAGATGTAAGTTGAATTATGCGAATTTTTTTTGTTATTGCTTTGGTTTTTCCCCTTGCTTCTTGCCATCCCAGGAGTGAAATTGACGAGTATCTCCAACCGTATTTCAATGGACTAAATGCAAGGAAT
>UWYT01000236.1 GCA_900608495.1 Olavius algarvensis spirochete endosymbiont
CAGGCAGAAATTAACATCGCTGGTTGACAGTGTGGTATGCGCAGCGATGAATCCTGAATCGCGACCCATCACCTGCACAAGGCCAATGCCGTCAGGGGCGCTTTTCGCTTCGATGTGAGCCGCGCCCACGGCTTCCACCGCTTTTGCAACCGCGGTGTCGAATCCGAAAGATCTTTGAACGAACATAACGTCGTTGTCTATTGTTTTGGGAATTCCCACACAGGATATTTTCAGGCCACGCTTCTCTATCTCCTCCGTTATATCAAGGGTGGCTCTTTGGGTGCCATCACCGCCTATGGTAAAGAGCACATTGATATTCATTCTCTCAAGTGAATCGACGATGGGTTCCACCTCACCATAGCCCCGCGACGATCCTAGAAAGGATCCACCCAGATTATGTATGTCGTCGACTATGTCCGGATCGAGCCGGGAGGGAGATAGTTTGAATTTTGGATGGAAACCGCGAAATCCATACCTGATTCCGCTAATTCTTTCGACTCCATAGAAATAATAGAGAGTTCTGGTTATCGCACGGATTACGTCGTTGAGCCCGGGGCAGAGACCCCCGCAGGTTACTATAGCGGCGTGGCAATGGCTGGGTATGAAGTAGATTTTCTCGCGTGGGCCGGCCTCCTCGAGCATCCAGGCAGGATCGTATTCGCGCCCTACCGTGGCCGCGTCTGTGGTGCTCGCACGTAGGATGTACTGGTCGTCGCGGGCAAAGTTTGCAATAGTGTCACCCAATTCGGCTGAAGAAAGTTTTGGAGAGGGAATTTTGCACGGTCCAAGGGTTGCAATGCTGAAATCGTATTCAGATATCTCTTTCATAGTGCGAATATGTCTAATAACAGGAACTTGTGCAAGCACTTGAAAAACCACAAAATGAAACTTGGACAACTGCCGCGGCCGGTTGGGAATGCTGCCGCACCGCGAGCGCTTGAAGCTGCATTTTGCTTTGTTAGTTTTAAAGGAACGTGAATTAAGCGTAAGCTATGGGGAGTGTAAATGAAGATACTGGTGGTAGGCGGGGCCGGTTACATAGGCAGTCATGTTAGTTATGCGTTCGCGGACAGGGGAGATGAAGTTACCATACTCGATAATTTTCGCTCCGGAAGCCGCAATAATTGTCCCAGGAGCGCCGGGATAATAGAAGGGGACATAATAGACAGGCGGCTTCTCGAAACTGTTCTATCCTCTGAATGGGATGCCGTTGTGCATTTGGCGGCGCTGAAAGCCGCCGGAGAATCCATGGAAAAACCGGCTGATTACGCTCTGAACAATATTGGCGGAACAATAAATCTCCTTAATTCGATGCTGGAGGCCAGGTCCCCTCCGTTGGTTTTTTCCTCTTCCGCTGCCATTTTCGGCGAACCGATTCAACTGCCTATCGACGAGAATCACCCGAAACAGCCGCAAAATTTTTATGGCTTCACGAAATTGGAGATTGAAAATCTCTTGGATTGGTATGGTGACTTGAAGGGATTTCGATCGGTATCTCTTCGCTATTTCAATGCCGCCGGATATGATAATCGTATAATCGAACCGGAGAAAGACCCTCAAAATCTCTTACCGATTCTGATGGAGGCGGCCGCCGGAATGAGGAATGGCGTAACCATTTATGGTGATGACTATGATACCTCCGATGGAACCTGTGTGCGAGATTATATCCATGTCAGTGATTTAGCCGACGCTCATGTGCTTGCCATCGATTATCTCGTTCGGGGTGGCCCCAACGCCAAGGTTAATTTGGGTAGTGAATCGGGGATTAGCGTTGCACATATGGTGAGGGAAGCAATTCGCATCACGGGCGTCGATTTCCCTCACTCCGTCGGGCCAAGACGTCCAGGCGATCCGGCAATACTTATCGCGAGTTCAACGCTGGCAAAGAAATTATTCGGCTGGAGAGCGTGGCGAAGCGATATTGAGTCCTTAATTGACAGCACTTGGCAGATATATGGCAAGAGATGATACGTTGACGAAGTCTTGCTAGCCGAATGTCGATTCTCCCCCTCAAAAGGTTCCAAGCTATTCACTTCCAAGTCGAAATAGCAGAACCAGTCCTGATAATCCCATAAAAATGCACAATTTGCCGCTTTGTTCGCTCTGTAGCTATTGTATGAATATGGCGTTGATACTTACACTCACTATCATCTCTTTGGGAGACTTCATATGCTTGCAAAAAACATAAGCGAATTAATAGGGAAGACACCCCTTGTGAAGCTAAACAGGGTGCTTGCTCCTGGTGACACCGAAATTTATCTCAAACTCGAATCCTTCAACCCAATGGGCAGCGTTAAGGATCGCATAGGTCTCGGAATGATTCAGGACGCCGAGGAAAAGGGTTTAATCGGCCCCGATACCCTGGTTGTTGAACCAACCAGCGGAAATACCGGAATAGCGTTAGCCTTCATTTGCGCACAGAGAGGGTATAAGCTTGCCCTCACAATGCCGGAATCGATGAGCATGGAACGGCGTCGAATACTAACCACCCTGGGAGCAACTCTGCATCTCACTCCAGCTCATGAGGGGATGGGTGGAGCAATAAGACGCGCGGAGGAACTGATTGAGAAATCCCCTTCGGCGATCGGTTTAAGGCAATTCGATAACCCTGCAAATCCGAATTTTCACGAAAAGACAACGGGTCCGGAAATCTGGCAAGACCTTGACGGCAGGGTAGATATTCTTGTCGCCGGTGTAGGTACGGGTGGAACGATAACGGGTGCAACAAGATATCTAAGAAAGAAAAATCCATCATTGAAGGCAATCGCCGTTGAACCTGTATCTTCTCCTGTTCTCTCCGGTGGAAAACCCGGTCCTCATAAAATACAGGGTATTGGTGCCGGCTTTGTTCCCGGCGTGTTGGACACCAAGCTTGTGGATGAGATAGTCACTGTCAACGAAGAGGAGGCTGGAAATATCGCGAGGCGGCTATCTAAGGAAGAGGGCATTTTCGTGGGGATATCAGCCGGCGGAAATGTAGCGGCGGCATTGAAAATTGCTGCCAGAAACGAGAACAAGGGCAAGGTTATTGTTACAATAGGCTGTGATACCGGTGAACGATATCTTAGCACATGGTTATTTCAGGAGAGTGAAAACAAGTGAAATTTGCTACTACAGCTATACATGGCGCCTGGGACAGAAAAAACTCCGTGCGGGCTGTCCCAATCAATCGAACCGTCTCTTACAATTTCAGAGACACCGAACATGCTGCAAATCTTTTTGCACTGAAAGAGCTTGGTCATATTTACACCAGGCTCAATAACCCGACTCAGGATGTATTGGAGGCTAGACTCGCGAAGCTTGAGGGTGGGACAGGTGCTTTAGCCATATCATCAGGTACGGCCGCAGTATTCAACAGCATTATCAATGTAGCGAGAGTTGGAGACGAAATAGTCTCGTCTTCAGAACTCTATGGAGGCACCTACAGTCAGTTCAAAGACATACTGCCACAATTCGGCATCACCATAAGATATGTCGACCCCCACGACATTTCCGCCTGGAAGAACGCTTCTAACAAAAAAACTAGAGCTTTTTATTATGAGACTATTGGGAACCCCTCTCTGCGAGTACCCGATTTTGAAGCTATCAGGAAGGTTGCAAACGATGTCCATGTCCCAGTGATTGTAGACGCTACTTTTACCACACCCTATCTGCTAAATATCATTGAACATGGGGCGGACGTTGTGATTCATTCTTTAACCAAATGGATTGGCGGACACGGAACCGGTGTTGGGGGCGCGGTGGTTGATGCTGGGTCTTTTGACTGGACAGATCCGAAATTTGCCACTTTCAATGAACCTGATTCCGGATATCATGGTTTGCGCTATGCTCACGATCTTGGTGACCTATCCCCAATTGCCTTTGTCTTGAGGATGAGGTTGGTGCAGCTTAGAAATCTAGGCGCATGCCTTAGCCCTGACAACGTATGGATTTTTCTCCAGGGACTTGAAACTCTGGCGTTGAGAATGGACAGGCATTCCAAAAATGCCCACCAAGTCGCGAAATTCTTGTTGACACGCCCCGAAGTCGTGTGGGTTCGTTATCCAGGCTTGGAGAAGGACAATAGCAACTACCAAACGGCATCGAAGTATTTAAAAAGGGGATTTGGCGGGATGATTGTATTTGGACTTAAGGGCGGTCGGGAAACTGGAAAGAAATTCATTGAATCTCTTGAACTTTTCAGTCATGTCGCGAATGTCGGCGATGCCAAGAGCCTGGCGATTCATTCTGCTTCAACAACCCATTCTCAACTGAGCGAGGCGGATCTGCTTGCCGCCGGCGTCGAACAGGATATGGTTCGGCTGTCGATAGGAATCGAAGATATAGACGATATAATCGAAGACTTGAAGAAAGCATTGTCATCTGTCTAGTTCAAAGTAGTATACTCTTAAATGGATGAGTTCTCAATGCGGTCCGATTCTTGACAGTCTTAACGAATATGTTCGCCAATTGGAAGGTATCCGGGAGGCGGTGTTTTCCACAATGGTAATGGTTAACGAGATACCCGCGCCTACTTTCAAAGAACTTAATCGGGCAAAATTCCTTGTTGACAGGTTTAGCGAGCTCGAGATGCTAAACACCTCTATTGACGAGAAGGGAAATGCAATCGGAATTTTGCCGGGCCGGACGGGTGATAACGACATCTTGGTTACAGCCCATCTGGACTCGGTGTTTGATAATACAATTGATCATACGGTAACTCTCAAGCCCAATGTAGCAATTGGCCCCGGGATTGGTGATAACAGTCTCGGGGTAGCTGTTTTGGGCACCCTGCCTCTTATCTTGCGGCGCATCGGCCTGGAACTCGATTCGAATCTGGTTCTACTTGGCAGCACCCGCAGCCTTGGGAAGGGCAATCTTGAAGGCATTAGATTTGTGTTGAACAATTACAAGCGCCCCTTGATCTCCGCGCTTTGTCTGGAAGGAATCAAAATTGGTCGTTTGAGTTTTTCTTCAATTGGAATGCTTCGGGGGGAGCTTACCTACAAGATTCCGGAGCTATACGACTGGACCAAGTTCAACTCGGTGGGGGCAATTGTGGATATGAACGATATGATTAACCGAATCCTTGAAATTCCACTACCTAGAAAACCGAAGTCAACAATCGTTCTTGGCCAGATGGAAGCTGGAACTTCGTATAACACACTGCCAACAAAAGCCCGGCTTCGGTTCGAAATCCGAAGCGAATCCGACGAGATTGTATCCAGTCTGGCCTCTAGGATAAATTATCTGGCCGAGGAAATGACATCGAAAACAGGTGCGCTTGTGAAGTTCAATAAAATCGCACTTAGGAAGTCTGGCGGAACCGAGTTCTCACACCCTTTGAATAATATCGGTAGAAATATCTTAAATCAACTTGGCATATCGCCGCGAATCACGCCCAGCACTTCCGAGGTTACCGCATTAATTGACAAGGGTATCCCCGCATTAACTATCGGATTAACAGACGGAGAAAATGGCGGGGATCTTGAAGAATCGGTGTTTATCGAACCTATAAGCAAAGGGTTGGCTCAACTCGCCGGTCTGCTGCGAGCCATTGATGAGGAATGTTCCAAGGAGCACTAGCGACTGGATAGGGTTATGAAGATGTCTAAACGCATCGGCTTTTCAGGAGGTATGCTCCGATGAAAATCAACGATTGGATAAGGGAAAACACCTATCATCACTCGGCTTTCGCCGATCTAAAAACTTTGGTTGAACAAAAGAAAACCTCGGGTTTGACAATTTCTCTTTGCATACCCACTCTCAACGAAGAGAAAACAATCGGAAAGGAAGTTGTGATATTCAAATCCGAGATGATGAAACGTTATCCCATTCTGGATGAAATAGCGGTTGTTGACTCCGGATCCGCTGATCGAACCTTGGAAGTTGCATCCAGTTTTGGAGCGGACACGTACTTGTCTGCGGAGATTTTACCTGGGGAGGGTTCAAAAACCGGCAAGGGCGAAAACCTTTGGAAGGCGATTTATCAACTTAAAGGTGACATCATTGTTTACATAGACGCGGACATAAAAAACATCCATCCCAGATTTGTCTACGGGCTGATTGGTCCCTTGATTTTCAGACCGGAAGTGAGCTATGTCAAGGCATTTTATGATAGACCCCTAACCTTTTCGGACAGTATCCGTCCCTCAGGGGGTGGCAGGGTAACAGAGATTTTGACACGACCACTCTTTAGTGTATTTTTTCCGGAACTGACCGCTATTATCCAGCCCCTCTCCGGTGAGTACGCCGTCAGGCGAAGCGTACTTGAAACTATTTCATTCCCGGTTGGCTATGGAGTAGAGACTAGCCACCTTATAGATGTTTATCAGAAACATGGAATGAAGACTTTCGCGCAAACCGATTTGGATCAACGTGTTCATAGGAACCAGGAAACAAGAGATTTAGGCAAGATGTCTTTCGGAATCATACAAACTTTCCTGAGACGCTTGCGCAGGCATGGTATCATAAATAGCGAGGGTGACTACCCAACAGTTTTGAGGCAGTTTCAAGCCCACGACGACTTATATGAGACTATTGAATGGAATATCCCTGAATATGAACGACCGCCTATGATAACAATCCCTGAATACCGCAAAGCTCGAAATCTATCACCCAACTAGATAATCAATGTTTTAGATATTTCTCTGGCAAAATTCCGGCACCTTGTCGAATAATCCGGGGGGGTGTCACTGTTACATCCACCACTGTCGAAGGCATGTGGGTAGTAAGAGCACCTGAATCCTCTACGAGAGAGATTGCATTGCCAAATATGCGTTCAATTTCCATTGGATTGCTCATAGAAGCTTCACCGCTTCGATTAGCACTCGTGGAGTAAAGATTGAATCCCAATTCACTAATCAATTTCTGAGTGTACTTATCCTTCGGTATTCTGAACGATGCGTTTTCACCAGAAATCATCTTAAAAATGAACGTGAAATACCCCGGCCAGAGTTTCAGGATATCCGAACTTGGTAGGATGGCACCCAAATTCTCAAGTACATCCACACTGGGTATCAATTGAAGGAGGGGCTTGCTGAATTCCCTGGCCTTAATCTTTTGTATCTCCAATCTTGTGTCTGGCGCCTTCCCAACAAATCCATAAATCGTGTCCGATGCCATTGCCACTATTCTCCCGGCCCGTAGCGTAGCTGCCAGCAGTTGAAGGCTCCTGTCGCTCCGCCTAATCAGCATACCTGGAATTTCGATTCGCCAGGAATAGAAACAGTGTAAGCAAACCCACGGCAATGGCGATTATCTTGTGTGATTCACGATTTGAAGATTCCAGCGGTTTCAGGTATAGTGCACTACCCGCTTCAAGTGTGATTTCCGACGGTTTCAGATTTTGAAGGTATATCACTTCCTCTCCATGTCGATAAAATCCCAGTGCCCTGGCTTCGACAATCACTGATTCCGGATCGCTTCGCAGCGCCTCAAGTTTCGCGGTGAGTTGTAATCGCTTTTTCTCAAGGGTATCAACGTTTTCAAGTAACAATTGCTTTCGGTTCGAAGTTGTCACAGTCAGTTCAGTTGCGCCAAAAAATAAGGATAAAAGAGAATTGGACAAAAAAACAGCATAACATGCACCGATAATGGCTAACCGTTTCACCTTATGATTGACGGCTAATATTATGCAGTCCTTGAGAACACTCTATTCATTGACTCACAGATGTGGTAATATGGATAGCTGAGAATTGGTTCAATCCGTGAATGAATTTCGACGATAATCGAGGGGTAGTTTACTGCCTTTTGGGAGCGGTTATATGGCCACAGACAAAAAAGAAAGTGTAGAGCAAACCTTGGAACGATATGGTGTTTGGGTTAAGACTAATCTTGGAGAGATTAACGGAAATGCTAATCTTGAACTTATGAATATCGACGATTCGGAGAATGGAGAATTGCCGATAACCGAGGAAGAGGAAAGAATCCTTGGTAAACTGGAGGCATCTCCATATGCAGACGATTCTACCAAAGTTTCAGGAATATATGCTTCAGAGGGCAGTGATGCAGGTGCGAAATCTCCGGACAAAATTCACAGCATTGAATTGAAGCTCGACGCCCTGAAGGATGAAATTCGTCAACTGAAAGATAAGATAAGCGAACTAAGTTCTCTTCCGGCAACGCAAATTGAAAGCTCCGAAAATTCTGGCGGATTCTTCGATGATGAGGATGATGAAACTATCGCGTTAACCGATGACGAACTGGTTAACATCCTCGATTCTGCCGAGATGACCGACGAGGTGGTGGATAGAAAAGAAAAGAGTATTGAAGAAGCCTCGTTTGATGAGAATGACAAGACTCCGAAATCCGACAGCGTTACTGTGTCTGAGAGCCATGATGTAATGGAATCCCCAGAAATCGAGCAAGCAGGCGATGAATCTATCGTCAACCTGAATGACATCGAAGACCTCTCCGATGAAGATTTTGAGGATTTCGAGGAAATCACGGATATAGATGCATTTGAGACGGATACTTCGGAAGACGCGACTATTGAAGATTCGATCAAAACCCAAACCGGGGAAGTTGAAACCGAAGAAGCGCAGGATTCATCTGGAATCATTGAAACGATCGAAAGCGATGAGTTTGATGAAGGTGAGGAAGTTGAAATAGGTTTGGATGATGAGGAAAAGGATTTGGCGGATAGGCGCGAGATTCTCGACACCGGTATGGAAGAGATTTCATTAGGTGAATTTGATATTGAAACACAGATGGATGGAACCAGTGACGCTCTTAGCGATTTGACAGTTACAACGCATGATGCTGAAGAAAGTACTCTGGAGTATGATTCTAGCGAAATGATTACGTCTACGACCAAAATCGACACGACTACTGCTGATTCTGAAGCTTCCAACGAGGAAGATGACTCCGAAACGAATATTGAACTCTCAGATGTAGACGTTGCCGATATGACATCTGACAAATTGGATGAGGAGGAATTTGAAGTTATCGACCTTACTCAAGACGAGGCCCTGGAAATAGTTGAGCTGGATGAAACAGAGGAAGCCAACCCCGAAATTTTGGAAATAGTTGAATCAGATAAACCCGCGGAAGCCAGCCCCGAGGTGGAGAGCATGGTTGAACTAGATGAGCTCGCGGAGGCTGGCCTCGAAACACAGTTCCAGGACGAGGCCATAATTGAATCAGATAAACCCGCGG
>UWYT01000235.1 GCA_900608495.1 Olavius algarvensis spirochete endosymbiont
TACCCCACTGGAGTGGCTGTGGACTCATCCGGCAATGTCTATGTGGCAGATAGTGTCAATCACCGCATCCGAAAAATCACTCCGGCGGCGGTGGTAAGCACCTTTGCCGGTACTGACTCAGAGGGTTTTGCGGATGGCACCGGCACTGCGGCGCAGTTTAACCACCCCCTCGGAGTGGCTGTGGACTCAGAGGGCAATATCTATGTGGCAGATTATGGCAATCACCGCATCCGGAAGATCACTCCGGCGGGAGTGGTAAGCACCTTTGCCGGAACAGG
>UWYT01000233.1 GCA_900608495.1 Olavius algarvensis spirochete endosymbiont
AGCACCCTCCTGCTATCGATAAGACTGATAGCTCCAGTCCCGCATATTCGTCTATGTCGGCAGAGGATTTTGAGAAAGTTGCAAAAAAAATTAGTATAGCAAAAGCTACGTATATCAGCAAAATTAGTCAGCCTGCAGAGGGGACAGAAACTTCGGAATTTGATGATCCGCGTGAGTTAAATGGTATAGAATGGGGACACAGAGGCATCGATATTGCCAATGATATAGGCACCCCAATCAGAGCCGCCGCTACCGGTAGAGTTTCGAAAGTGGAATATAATGCAAAAACCTATGGCTATTATGTTGACATTGATCATGGGATTGGTATGACGACCCGTTATGCCCACATGGATTCGAAGCCTCCTGTTGTAGTGGGTAATATGGTTCCTCGAGGGGGTGTTATTGGGTATATGGGCAGTTCCGGTAATTCCACTGGCTCTCATTTGCATTTTGAGGTGATTGTGAGTGATAAACCTAGGGATCCGGGAGACTATTTAATAGGAGACGAAGATGTCAAGTAGAATAGGAATTCTATTTTTTCTCATGGTAACCACGGCGATCTATGCGGAGCAAAAGAATGAGAGGTTGACGCCGTTTATTCTCGATAATCTGACACTTGTTGCCGAGAATGAGGAGCGGATTGTTTTTCAGGAGGACTATAGAGATGTCATCAAGAGGAATATCAAGATAGTTCGGGAACATGATGAACAAATAATAAAATTTAAATACAGAGTACTAGATTATGGCTCGTTTGAAATCTTTTTTGATCTAGATTTCAAGGTGCGAAATATCTTTATAACAAAGCTAGGACCCAAGCTTCTTAACGGCATCAGCATTGGTGAGCCGGTGGACAATCTTCTGGAGGATTTCCAAGATGATCCTCGATACAGGATAGAGTATTACGACAACAAATATAATAAATTCGTTATTGGCTTCAAAGAGTGGGATGTTAGAATTTCCCTTCAGGACCCAGGAATACTTGTTAAATACGATGAAGAACGCAGAGTGAGTTATATTAATGCGGGTTATTATCATTGGCCTTGATAGTCGATTCGGCTTGTGAGCGGCAGAATGCGTCTGGCGCTGATATATGAGATGACGCCCCACCACCTGGACGCCAAAACCTGGGCTCCTCCAGGACATCAAGCCTAAACTGAACACGCTTCAGTAAGCATCTTGATGGCTCTATACGTGTGCTTTTTCCAAAATTTCATTCCTTCCCTCCCCTCCCCCGCCAGCCCGTCCTTAGACCATCCTTGGCCAT
>UWYT01000232.1 GCA_900608495.1 Olavius algarvensis spirochete endosymbiont
TATAAGGAGTAAAGAAATGGAAGAAAGTGGGTCCGGAATGTCCAGGAGAGATAGAGCCAAAGAACACATTAAACCCTTCTTAAGCGAATATCAGAGCCTTGGACATAGCAAGCAGGCCATCCGAAACTTCTCTCACCAGCTGCCTCACTTCCTATGCTTCCTCAAGTATCGAGGCCTGAATGACTCTGATATCAGTTTGCAGGTGGCCTACGACTACCAGGAATACCTGATTTTGAGAGGGCGGAGGGATGGGAAGCCCTATGAGGCCTCAACAGTGCGAAGCTATATCAAGGCGGCATCCGCCTACACAGCCTGGCTAACCAAACTAGGACGCCTCTCCACCAATCCCTTTGGGGTTATGAGAAAGCTACCGGAGAACAGGAGCCTGCCCAAGGATTTGCCCAAGGAGAGTGAACTTGGATGCTTCTTGGAAGGGCTCTCGCGTTTCCACCGGCTTCCCATCTTCAAAGCCCGCCTCAGGCGTTATCGCACACACATCATGATGGAGACCCTCTATGCCACGGGGCTTCGTCTAAGTGAGCTAGCCGATCTTAGAGTGGAAGATGTCGACCTGGTTAACGCTCGTATCTTCGTGACCACCGGCAAGGGAGAGAGGTCCCGCTATGTTTTTCTAACAGAGTATGCCTGCCGTATCCTTGCTATATACATCAAAGAGCTTAGAGCCCTAATCATCAGCTACTACCCTCAGGTGGATAAGAGACGGCTCTTTCTATCATCTCCGGGAACCCTGGTGCACACCCTAAATGGAGATATCAAGGCTGCCTCCGGAGTCTCTTGGAGACTGACGGTGCATCAAGTTCGTCACACCCTTGGTTATCATCTTCTGCGTGCAGGCTGCCCCCTGCGCTACATCCAGCAGATACTCGGCCATGCACATATCAGAACCAGTGAGATATACACCAAGGTTGACGGGGAGAAGCTGGGTGAAATGCTAAGCTCCTGCCATCCCAGGAGCCTGGCCGGCTCTTCGGGGCTATAAGAAGAATGGCCTCCTTTAGAGCCGCCCAAGTACTATATGAGAGGGCCTGCAGGGCAAGGGGCTACAAAGAGAGCACCATCAACACAGCCATGGCCAACCTGAAACCCTTCTTCAGCTTCATCAGGGATAGGGGCATAGCAGACCTTCGAGATGTCCGGAGGAGTCACATAGTCTCATTTCTGGAGGCTAGTGAGGCTACTCATGCTAAGAACACCAGACGAGGAATGCTGATAAGCATACGAAGGCTTTTCAGAGTGCTCTATGAGCAGAAGAAGATAATCATGCTGCCAACCGGGCATCTCTCCTTCAAGGCCGGCCTGGCTGCTCCCAAGGAGATTCTTTCAGAGGATGGGATGAACATCTTCCTATCATCGATCGACATAAGAGCCAGGCAGGGGCTCCGCGATAAGGCTCTCTTTGAGCTGTTCTACTCCTCAGGTCTTCGCTCCAGGGAGGCCTCCAGGCTTCTGGTTAAGGATCTTAACCCAAAGACAGCTCAAGTCTACATCCTCATCCTCGAAGAACTATCAAGACAGGCTGGTGCCCATCACCAATCTTGCCCTAAGGGCTATGGAAGCGTATCTTCCATCTGGAACCCACCCCGATAGGCCACTCTTTCTATCCGATCATGGAGCAGCTCTTAGGCCTCAGTCGATCAACCGTCGTTTTCTGAAGTGGGCTAGGCACTCCGGGGTGTATCACAAGCGCCTGACGGTACATTCCATCCGCCACAGCTGTGCCCGGCACCTGCTTGCCAGAGGTGCCCATCTCAGGTTCGTTCAGGAGCTTCTTGGTCATAAGTCGGTTCAGTCCACCGAGCTATACACGACTGAGAATGATGAGAATCTAAGGCGAATCTACAAGCAATACCATCCCAGGGAGAACTCACTTCATGTGGATGTGGAGGAGGATTATATGAGGGAAGTTGGAAGACTTGCCAGTGAGTTGAAGTATTACCTATCTAGACATGGCGCCTGGCATCCTGGTATAATGAGTTTTAGTGGGGGAAGAGAGTATTAGCGTTTCGACTTTGCCAAGGAGAGTTAACTCTAGTTGTGATAATGAGATAAATCGAAGAGGCCTCTACTACTACGGGGC
>UWYT01000230.1 GCA_900608495.1 Olavius algarvensis spirochete endosymbiont
GTTGGACTTTTGCGACAGGGTTCAGATATTGCAAGTGCGGTGGGAGAGGGAGCCGTCGGTGTCACATTAGGAGCTGCGGCAACAGGGGCTGCTCCCGTCGCAACTGGTGCAGTAGCTGTGGGACTTGCTGCTGATGCTGTGGCTTTTGGAACCAGTTTAATGGCTGATGTTATTGAAGGAGAGTTGACAAGCCCCACGATAACCAAGGGAATAAATTTTGTACTAGGCTTTGCAGCTAAAAAAATCTCCCCTGGATTTAATAAGGCATCAAAGCGAT
>UWYT01000229.1 GCA_900608495.1 Olavius algarvensis spirochete endosymbiont
CCAGCCTGATAGCATACGAGACATCAGCGGATGGATCAGCGGATGGGGCTGAAGGCCAGATATATTTTGGTGAGGTTGAGCTGCCCGTTCTCCCCCCTCCCCCTGCCTCTGATTCCACCCCCACCCCTGATATCGAGCTAAGCATCAATAGGGCAGAGCGTCCCGCTGTGCATTCCGCAAGCTCCCATGAAGTTGAGTTCCGATCGTGCCCTGTATTTCGGGGAGATGAGTCTTCAGGAGCAGGCGGAAGTTTACTGCGTATGTTTTGACGATCCTCGCTATTATAAAGCTCATCATCCAAAGACTGGATTTAATGGAATATACAATTATTTCAGAGTCCAGGAAGATGAAGAGGCCATCCCATATTTTCTCACATTGCTTTGCCGTAAAAGACCCGAAGTATGTTGTGGGGATGGACTTGGGTTTTTGGATGCTGGGATAGAGTCGAGTTATTGCACTGGAGGATTCTGGTTATCTGGGCACAGTCCCTCGAGCGTGTGGTGCTCTGTAGACAGCGGCGTAACTCAAGTAAGAGGCAGGGATGGGGGATGGCTGGTTCCTCCAAAAAGGCTGGAGCACAGCCAAAGAGCCGATTGAGAGAAGTTTCTCACAAGGGCCGGCGGCCAAATACCTGCCTTTTCCCGAAGGTGAAAGAATCATCCCTCCACCTGCTCGCTTCAGGCTTTTTGAGATGGTTTGAAGCTGGATAGATGCTGACTCAGTTTCTCCGGCGGATTCTGAAGCTTAACCCACGCCCCAACATTGTACGCTTAATACCACAGAGAGGAAACCAGAATTCAAAGCATTAATCCTGCTTGGCTGATCATGAGTTGGATTTGAGGCACAGCAGCCAAAAGTATTGGATGAGCTTGCAGTCAGATATACCGTCAATCGCTTCCAACTTCATGGCCTTTCAAGCTTCAAGGTGAATCTTCAATAGCGGCTTTTATGTCTGCGAGATCGGACTCGAAGGCCTTGATGATGGATTTTTTTCCCATGGCTCCAAATATGAAAGCAAGAATTCTGGCGCCCAGGGTTTGGGGAATGGATTGGAAGTCCTGGATGAGACGACAGCTGTTGTTCATTTGTTCGATACTGAGCTTAGTTATGTAGCGAGCACCGTGGCTTTCGGCGTTGACAGTATAGCTTTTGCCGGGCTCAACCGCAGTAATCCACATAATTTCCGTTGCGGGCTTGCCGAAGAGGGTTCTAGTTTCCTTCCACTTCAAGCCCACTAGGCCTTCCCTGGGCTGGTTGAGTATCTCAAGCTCCTCAATTCCTCGAATCATGCTCTGCCAGGAGTTGAAATTAGTGATGGACTCCCATATCCTCTTAGCGCTGGACTGGATTTCGATGTTGACCTGTACTTTCATATATCTACTTCCGGAGTTAGTATAACTTGGTAGTTAAGAAGCTGTCTAGTTGGCATTCGGTTGAATTTCGATTTCAGGAAATTGTATGAGTTAGCAGGCGACTGTTGAATGATGAATCCGACTGTTACGGGAGGGAACTATGAGATTAGTCAGAGTTTTAGATTGTGGGTAAGATGAGATGAGGTTAATTGTTGTTGCGGGGTGGATATGATTGTAGCTGTAGTTAGAGAGGAGTTGGATAACAGAAGTGCGCTGATTCCGGAGGCCGTAAAAAAGCTTATGAAAATTCAAGGCCTTGAGGTGCATGTTGAGACGAACTTATCGGCACACTGGACAGATGAGGAATATCAGGCGGCAGGAGCCAGGATAATCGAAAATCGCGAGGACTTATACGGTCGGGCAGATGTGATCCTTCGGATAAATCCGTCGGATACAAGGGAGATTGGATATGCTAAGAGGAATGCTTTGCATGTCAGTCTCCTGGACCCCTATAACAATCGGAAGCTGGTGGAGGCATATGCGAAGGCTGGTGTAGACGCCTTGAGTTTGGAGATGATTCCACGGACTACTTTGGCACAGAAGATGGATGTGCTAAGTTCGCAGGCATCGCTCGCCGGGTATGTTGCTGTGATAAAGGCAGCTGAACGGCTGGCTGGGATTTTTCCTATGATGATGACACCAGCCGGAACAATAGCACCTGCAAAGGTGTTTGTAATTGGGGCGGGTGTGGCTGGTTTACAGGCCATTGCCACGGCAAAGAGACTTGGCGCTCGAGTTGAGGCCTTCGACACAAGGCCTGTTGTAGAGGAGCAGGTGCAGTCGCTAGGCGCCAAATTCCTGAAGGTGGACTTGGGAGAGACAGGGCAAACCAAAGATGGCTATGCCAAGGCTCTTAGCTCAGAGCAAATTGCCAGGCAACATGAGGCGATGGCCAGGGCGATTGCTGGTTCGGATGTCACTATTACGACGGCTAAACTCTTTGGACGCAAGGCTCCGATTCTGATTACTTCCAAGATGTTGAAATCGCTTAGGCCGGGTTCGATTATTGTTGACCTTGCTGCCGGCTCGGGAGGCAATGTTGAGGGTGTCGAGGTGGATAAGGAGATTGTTGTGGATGGAGTGCGCATAATCGGCATTGATAACCTGCCTGGCGAGGTGGCGGTGCATGCGAGTCAGATGTTTGCCAGCAACATGGTGAATCTGCTCGGGCATCTTTACGACGTGGATAATGATATTTTGAAATTGGATGAGGGCGATGGTGCCGATGAAATAGCCCTTGGCTGTCTCATTGTCCGCGGTGGAGCCGTGGTTCATGAGGGCATCAAAGCTCACTATGAAGGAGAATAGATATGGGAATTATGCTGCTTCTCGTTTTGGTTTTAGCTACTTTTCTAGGTTTTGAACTTATTGCAAAGGTTCCAAGTCAATTGCATACGCCGTTGATGTCCGGCTCTAATGCGATAAGCGGGATTACGATTGTGGGAGCGCTTATCAGTTTGCTTGGCACCTGGAACACCGTGGATGATGTTCTTCGTACCGTACTTGGAACACTCGCTGTTATGTTCGCCACGATTAACGTGGTTGGCGGTTACCTTGTTACCGACAGGATGCTTGGTATGTTTACAGGGGGAAAGAAGTAGTCATGCTCGATTCACTGACAAACTTTTTGTACATTGTCGCGGCAATGCTGTTCGTCTTCGGACTTAAGATGCTTAGTCGGGCGAGTACTGCCCGAAGGGGTAATGGCATTTCCGCAATTGGTATGCTGTTGGCGATTGTGACTGCCTTAGTTTCAGATAATCTCATTCACTGGCCTTGGATATTAATCGGCTTGGCGCTTGGCTCAATCATTGGGGCACTTGCGGCGCGGCTTATAGCGATGACTTCAATGCCGGAAATGGTGGCACTTTTCAATGGTTTTGGGGGTATCGCAAGTCTGCTTGTGGGCTGGGTGGAGTTCCAGCGCCTCTACAGCGATGAGATGCTTATGAGTGCCCCATGGAACGATTTGTTGATTATTGGCGTAACAGTTTTGATAGGTGGGGTAACCTTTACAGGGTCCATTATTGCATGGGGGAAGTTGTCGGAGAAGATGAACTCGAAGCCGATTCTCTATAAAGGACAGCAGGTGGTGAATGCTGCGATAGTGGTTCTGGTGCTGGCAGCTGTTTTGTTGGTTTCCATTGGAAGACCGCTGATTGTTTCGGGTAAGCAGTTGGAATTTCTTAGCATTTATCCAGTTTTAATTGCTCTTGGAGTACTTAGCTTTGTTCTTGGTGTCAGTGTGGTGATTCCGATTGGTGGTGGCGATATGCCAGTCGTAATTTCATTACTCAATTCATACAGTGGTATGGCTGCCTGCGCGGCGGGTTTTGTTATCAGGAACAATGTTCTGATTGTGTCGGGGGCGCTTGTTGGATCGAGTGGCATCATACTTACGAATATCATGTGTAAGGCGATGAACAGATCGCTTGCGAATGTGTTATTCAGCGGGTTTGGATCGGGTGGAGGGGTGAAATCCGGAACTGACTTTGTTGGGGAAGCCAAGCCTATTTCGGTGGAGGATGCCTACCCAGTTTTAGAGGCGGCTCAAAATGTTCTTATTGTGCCAGGTTACGGTATGGCGGTTGCACAGGCGCAACACGCGGTGCAGGAGCTGTCTTCCATTCTACAGGATAACGGAGCTGAAGTTAACTTCGGAATACACCCTGTTGCCGGGCGCATGCCGGGACATATGAATGTGCTACTTGCCGAAGCGAATGTGCCCTACGACCAACTTCGCGAGATGGATGATGTGAATCCCACCATGGAGCTTGTGGATGTGGCGC
>UWYT01000228.1 GCA_900608495.1 Olavius algarvensis spirochete endosymbiont
TAAGATATCTTCCGGGGACTGGAGTCGGTTTTGGGGATGTAGTCTCATCAAATGGGCATATCGGGGGGATAACGGAGTTTGAAAACAACGGCACATCCGCCGGCGTCACTCCTAGTGGAGTGAAGACTCTTCTTGCTTCCAATGGACGGGCGGATAGTTCGGAAACCGAAGCGCCGTCCGGCTTTTCCGATCCCAGTTTATCGGGCAACATCAGTTTCAGCACCGTAGAATCCATTCAAAGAGCCGGATTTGTCGATATGAATGGAGATGGCCTGCCCGATCAGGTATCTGTAACTTGGAAAGTCGATCAAGTCAATCAAGTCGATCAAATCAATCAAGTCGATCATGTCTATCTGAATGTCGGAGGTAGATTCGAGCCAAGCTCGATAAACAGCTTCAATTTTCCCGAAAATAGCATGCGTT
>UWYT01000226.1 GCA_900608495.1 Olavius algarvensis spirochete endosymbiont
TGCCGGCAAAGGTGGTTACCACCCCCTCCGGCGTGATTTTCCGGATGCGGTGGTTCTTTCGATCTGCCACATAGACATTGCCGGATGAGTCCACAGCCACACCGGTGGGGTAGTTAAGCTGCGCCGTGCTGACCAAGGTGCTTACCACCCCCGCCGGAGTGATCTTCCGGATGCGGTTGTTGGCATAATCTGCCACATAGACATTGTCGGATGAGTCCACAGCCACGCCGCAGTGCTGGCGGTGGCATCCTCAGAACCCGCTGTGCCACTGCCGGCAAAGGTGGTTACCACTCT
>UWYT01000225.1 GCA_900608495.1 Olavius algarvensis spirochete endosymbiont
ATTCAGGAGTTTTTTCAAACTCAGCGTCTACTTTCAAAACGATAACCAGCCCCGACCTTCGCATCAAGGGGCAGTTCTAAAAGATACCGCACTTAACATGAGGAGCCATCGCCCGCTGGCCAGGGCAGCTTGTACTCTATCCTCCGGATGCGGTGGTTGCCATTATCTGCTACATAGACATTGCCGGATGAGTCCACAGCCACGCCGCAGTGCTGGCGATGGCATCCTTATAACCTGACTTGCCGCTGCCTAGGGCACCTTGTACTCTATCTTCCGGATGCGGTGGCTGTCAGAATCTGCCACATAGACATTGCCGGCTGAGTCCACAGCCACACCGGTGGGGTAGTCAAACTTTGCCGTGTTGGCGGCGCCATCCGCAAAACCCTCTGTGCCACTGCCGGCAAAGGTGGTTACCACCCCCGCCGGCGTGATTTTCCGGAT
>UWYT01000224.1 GCA_900608495.1 Olavius algarvensis spirochete endosymbiont
CTTGTACTCTATCTTCCGGATGCGGTTGTTCTCTCTATCTGCCACATAGACATTGTCGGATGAGTCCACAGCCACGCCGTAGGGGGAGTCAAACAGCGCCGCTGTGCCGGTGCCATCCGCAAAACCCTCTGTGCTGCCGGTCAAGGTGCTTACCTCCCTCTCCGGCGTGATCTTCCGGATGCGGTGATTGTTAGAATCTGCCACATAGACATTGCCGGATGAGTCCACAGCCACTCCGGAGGGGTAGTTAAACTTTGCCGCATTGCCGGTGGCATCCGTAAAAGCCGCATCACCACTGCCGGCTAAGGTGCTTACCATTCTATCTTCTATTCTATCTGCCGGCGTGATTTTCCGGATGC
>UWYT01000223.1 GCA_900608495.1 Olavius algarvensis spirochete endosymbiont
GCATCCGGAAAATCACGCCGGCGGGGGTGGTAACCACCTTTGCCGGCACTGGCACGTTAGGTCATACTGATGGCAGTGGCACTGCGGCACAGTTCAACTACCTCTCCGGAGTGGCTGTGGACTCAGAGGGCAATGTCTATGTGGCAGATAATGGCAATCACCGCATCCGGAAAATCACGCCGGCAGATAGAATAGAAGATAGAACAGTAAGCACCTTTGCCGGCGATGGCACAGAGGGTTTTGTGGATAGCACCGACACCGACAGCGCGGCGCGGTTTAACTCCCCCGTCGGCGTGGCTGTGGACTCAAGAGGCAATGTCTATGTGGCTGATAGTAACAACAACTGCATCCGGAAAATCACGCCGGCGGGGG
>UWYT01000222.1 GCA_900608495.1 Olavius algarvensis spirochete endosymbiont
GTCTTTTGTCTGCCTGCCTTCTGTTGCGGAGAAGCTGAAGGGCTCCGATGTTATGCTGGCTGCTCAGAATATGGCTTCCGTTGAATCAGGAGCGCATACAGGCGAAACATCTGTGCTCATGCTGAAGACGCTGGGAGTAAGATATGTAATTCTTGGACACAGCGAACGACGTCACATTTATGGCGAGACTAACACATTAATCAATGAGAAAGTGAAACTCGCGCTCGAACACGATTTGGGTGTTATACTCTGCATAGGAGAGACTCTGGAAGAAAGAGAAAATGGCGAGATAGAGAGCATTTGTTTCGAGCAGATTGAGGCTGGACTTTCGGGCATCAGAAGCAGTTTGATGTCGAATGTGGTGATTGCCTACGAGCCGGTGTGGGCCATCGGCACCGGAAAAACAGCAAGCCCCGGTGACGCGGAGGCCGTCCATAAGGCTTGTCGAGGTAAATTGGCCGGGCTATACTCTACAGATGTTGCGGATTCAACCGTGATTCAATATGGCGGCTCGGTAAAACCGGAGAACGTGGCCGAGCTAATGGCGCAAGAAAACATTGACGGCGCCTTGGTGGGTGGAGCTTCTCTGGAAGCAAATTCCTTTGCGAGAATTTTGACATTCAATACGAAAGTTAGTTAGGAGACAAATTTGGGTATTGTAGGAACACTTTTTCTTGTTGTTTTTGCCGCTGCCGCGATTTTGATAATAACTCTGGTTCTGCTGCAGGATGAGCAGGGCGAGGGCTTTGGCGGACTTTTTGGGGGGGGCGGAGCCACCCCGTTCGGCGCTGTCGGTGTAAGCGTCCTGGTTAAGGCCACATCAGTTCTTGGTGTCCTGTTTATGCTCTCGTCTCTCGCAGTTGCAATTGCCTATAAATCCGGAGACAGTGATAATGTCATCGGTGAATCTCGCGCCGTAAGCGAGATAGAGCAGGATTGGTTCCTGGAACAGCCGGAACAGCCGGAACAGCCATAGCATCGAGGAGAAATCTCTGAGGGTTGCAGTAGTTTATCTGAATCCGAATAATTCGGAAAATTTTGGCAATACAGTCAAGGGTTTAGTGAGAGGAATCGAACGGCAGGGACATGAGGTTACGCTCGTGAACGCCAAAACAGAGTTGTTGCCAACCCTCTTTTCATACATTGCTGTTGGCACAGTAGCCGCTTCAGTTTTTTCGAAAACTGTACCTGAATTGCTAAGTGCTTTTCTGGGAACTGCCGGCCAGCTCACTGGTAAAAGATGCTATGCCTTCGTTGGGAGAAATGGTTTACGAAGAAGAAAGCTTCTTGCTTCATTGATGAAGACTATGGAAAAAGAGGGTATGTATCTTAAAACTTCCGATATTCTCGGTACTGCGGCAGAAGCCGAAGCGATAGGTTCCAGATTGCGTATTGAGAAATCAAAGATGTAATGCTTTGTGCTCGGCGAGATGGAATGAGTAATGAGGACTATTATGAAGAGAAATTTCTTAACCGGCGCGCTGGCGTCCCTTGTGATTTTTGGCTCTGCGGCGCAGGATATGGCTGTTGCCACAGTGAGATTGGAGAAAACCGAACCCATTTCAGGCCATCAGCTTGATAAAACAATCCAGGTCATAGAGCAACAGCAGAGCCGCGCTTTAACCACGGAAGAGAAAAAAGTTGTTTTGGATCAGCTTATAGATCAAGTTATCTTGCTACAGGCGGCCGCATCCGATAAGAAGGTAAATGTAAGCGATGCGGAAGTTGAACAGGCCGGAATGGCGCTTCTGTCGCAGCAGCTCATTGTTTTGGGCTATATACCGCCGGGCGCGGTTCTTACGGATAAAGAACAATATCGGCAAGTTGTTGAAGAACAGGGTATAAGCCTTGAAGAATATGAGGAGACAGTGCGCGATCAATTGCTTGTCGAGAAGTATATATCTCTGAATAACGAGGAAACTCTCAAATCGATACCCGCGCCAACCGAGGAAAGCCTGAGCAATGAGTATCAGCGGAGACTGAGCGAGTTTCTCATAAAGGATTCAGTCTGGTTCAATCACATTTTTTTTGATACGAGTGAAAGCGACCCCGAAGGGTCCAGGGCAAAGAACGAGAAGGCAAAGAACACTTATAATCGTTTGATTAACTCATCTGCAACCTTTGAAGAGCTTGTTATTTCTGAATCTGAAGACGAAGTTTCTAAATTTAGGGGAGGGATAATAGGTCCGGTTATGGCGGGGGATGAGATTGCGGATCAGCTTTATGGCTCTGAGTTCATTGCCAATATTTTTTCCTTGAAGGTAGGTGAGATTAGCAAGGTTCTGAAATCCAATCTCGGATATCACATTGTGCAAATAGCAGAAAAAAAACCAGCACAACTCCTGCCGGAAAACGACTCGGAGGTGCGTTCGTATTTGGAGAAAGTTGTTTATGCCGCTCAATATCAGGAGGTATTTGAAAGGGTTGCTCAAGTTACCATTGCGGAACTCAGGAAACGTGCAACGATAAACTATTTCGGGGATTACAAGTAAGCGTTCAAAATGGGTTCGCGACGACAGGCTAGGATTTGTGCATTTCAATCGCTCTATGCCTGGGAGGAATCAAAGCCTCCGTTTAATGAGCTGTTGAATTTTGCATGGCTTGAAACAGAACCTGGTGAGGCCACCCGGGAATTTGCTTCACTTCTAGTTATTGGAACGGTTGAGAATATCGAGAGCATTGATAAGCGGATTAAAAAACATTTGGAAAAATGGAGTTTTGAGAGGCTTTCCAAGGTAGACCTGGCTAACTTGAGGACGAGTGTATACGCTTTGATTTTTCTGCAGGACATCCCCCCCTCGGTAACCATCGACGAGGCCGTGGAGATAGCTAAAGCGTTTGGATCTGACGAATCGTATCGATTCATAAACGGTGTTCTTGACGGCATTAACAAAGCGCCTCTATCTTAATATACATGAATGCTGATCGTCGCTTACTTCAATTGCTCGCAATTCTATTGTTGCTGGTGGCTCTTGCTGTCGCAGTCTTGCTTTTCTTACTTCGAAGTTCGAGTGAAGATAGTTTTGACGAGTTGATTTCATCGACAGAATTAGCACTTCAAAGTGATTCGAAACTCGAATTTCGCCGTGAATTACTAAGAGCCTCGAGAAGAGCCATTTCTTCCGCAGATTGGAAACAGGTGCTCTCGATTGCCGCGGAGTCAATACCGGCAAATGCCCGGCCGTCTGATTACCGGCTATTCACTGTGCTTGCCGGGCGGGGAGCATCGGCAAACGCTGACGATGAAGACTTCCTGGCTTATTGGCTGTGGGGTTTGTTCCGTGGAGGCAAACTTTCCAAGGCTTCCAGGCATGTCCAATTGCTTTCGGGCGGTAAATGGTCTTCTTTGGCAGCCGAAATTCGACTCAAAAATCTGCCTGGAGATGATCGCATAAAGCGATTTGTAAGCGGGAATTATCAAAGTTCCGATCCTGAACTTTTTTCCAGAATAGCTCTGCTAACCGAATCTGCCGAGCTAAGTTATGATGCAGCACTCCTTTACATGCTAAACGGCAACTCTGAAAAGGCATATGAGATGGCAGTTATTTTGATGTCAGGCGCCCGAAGGTGGTCGGATGAGAAACTGCCGGCTAGCAGAAACGTATACACAGCATTGGCTGAAATTGCTTTGGATGCCGGATATAAGGATAGCGCGATCGATTGGTTGTCCCTACGCCTTGACGAGAGTCGCCGTCGGAGATCTGTTTCTTGGCGAAATCTTGGATTGCTTGGTTATCTTTATTGGGAAGTCTATAGCATGCAGGAGAAAGCCGAATACCGGGATTTGGCGCGAAATGTCTGGAATGAGGCTTTGGAAATCGTTAGTTCCAGCGGCGCAGAGTTGGACGACGATTCGTGGCGTATTTGGATAAATCTATCCTCCCTTGAAGAGATGGCTGGCAACGTAGAGCGATCGGAAGAAATTCTGAACGAGGCCCTTAGTCGCTTTCCGGATAAAAGCGAGATTAAAGCCGTTTGGGCGCGTAAGCATATCGATTCGGAGCCAGCCTTAGCCAGGCGACTGGTTAGGCAGTCGATTGAAGCCAACAACGATCCTATACTTAGAATCACGGCAATCGCCATCGATCCGGAAATAGTTAACCCACGCTTATACGAAGCTCAGCTTTGGGAGCTCTTCGAAATAGTTGCATCGGCAGGGCATACAGTACATGAAACAGACGCTCAAATAATTGCAACATTTCTATTGGAGTATATGAGCTTGAGGAAGAATTTCTCTTCAATAGATATTGCGATTGAGCGATACATGAATTTTCGTCCCCATGAAACCTGGATTTTGGCATGGCGCCTGGCTGCGGACGCAGTGAGGGGAGCGGCATTGGTAGATTTAATTGCTCCGAAGCAAGGAGGGACAAGCTCCTATGAGGATTTTAGAGAAGCGGCAAAATTGCGAAATAGTTGGAGACTGCTGCATGATTCCGCCTTGTTTGCAATCCTTGCTTTGAGCGAATTGGATGAGATAATCGGGATGTATCCAGATGCCGCAACTGGCGATTTCTCTGAGTTATTTGAGGTTGTGGCTCTGGATGTTCTCGAACGCAATATCGATATAGGGCGCGTCTCCACTGATACCCTGATGGATCGCATTGAATTTATTAGGGAAAATCGAGATGATTTGTCAAAACAACAAAAAGGCTTACGCGCTTATGGGAAAAAAGGAATGTCCATGCAGGCTCAGGTGAGCGCCGCATTGAGACAAAAAACCAATACGCTCGCTCGAAATGCGCTCGATGATTTAGTTCTCGCCGAAGAAGTTGCCAAAGATCTATCAAATGAGGATCGTTCTGAGTTACTCTATCTGCGTGCCGTTGTCCTTAAGAGCATTGGACATGATATCGAATCTCGGGATGTGGCAGAAGAGGCCATTACACTGAATCCTGACAACATTCGAGCTACAGAGTTTCTAGTAAATGTTTTATGATTACTATTAAGAACAAAATGCAGCAAGATGGCATTCGTTACTCTGCAAACCTGCTTATGGAAACCTTTGTTCGTATAGAAGAACAGATATCGAGTGGCATAACAACTCTGGATATCGATCGAATAGCTGCGGATACCATCAAAGGTGGCGGTGGTATGCCGGCTTTTTTGGGATATGGCGGTTTTCCCTCGTCTGTCTGTACCTCTGTAAATCATCAGGTGATTCATGGTATACCAAATAGCGAACCTTTGAGCGATGGAGACATCGTAGGCTGTGATATTGGAGTAGTACTCGATGGATTTTACAGTGATGCGTGCATTACCTTTGGTGTCGGGGTTCTCAGTGAATCAACGCGGAAGTTGCTTGAAGTGACAAAGCAATCCCTGGGAACGGCGATAAAGGCGTGCAAACCCGGCGGCCGTGTAAAGGATATAGGTAGGGCTATAAATGAATTTGTCGAGCCACATGGATATGGTATTGTCTATAGTTATTGCGGCCATGGCGTTGGCATTTCGCTTCACGAAGAGCCTCAGATTCCGAATTACTATCCATCACGAGGTTCGAATCCAAGGTTGAGGCAGGGAATGGTTCTCGCGGTTGAACCCATGATAACCGCAGGAGCACCGGATGTTGAAATTTTGGAAGACGGCTGGACCGTGGTGACTGTCGATGGGTCTTTAAGCGCCCATTTTGAACACAGCATTTTGATAACCGAAACGGGTGCTGAAATACTGACTTCACGGGGAGATTAATGCAGAAACATAAAAACTTAATCATTGGATTACTAATCGGCGCATTGGTTGGTTACAGCGCCTATTTAATGACAAGCTTGTTGAAACCATATGGTTTTCCTCCGCGCAAAGCACTGGCGGAGAACCCCGAGACTTCACCATATAGTTCCGCTGAGATGGTTCAGGAAGCATTTAGAATCATAAATGCCGAAGTGTCGCCAACGATTGTTGAGGTTTCCGTGAAAGCGGAAAGCATAGAGGAAGAAAACGGTGACAGAGAGCTGCCATGGAATGATTTTTTTCAAGATCCTGAGGAACAGGAACCGCAATTTCGTCAGAGTGAGGGATTGGGAAGTGGTATTATTATTGAATCTCGTGGTGATGATTACTATGTGATAACAAATTCACACGTAATAGGGGATGCGAAGGAAATATCCGTTGAGCTCAGCGATAGAACTGTCTTTCTGGCCGAATTAGTTGGCGTGGATAAGCGAAAAGATCTCGCGCTGCTGGTATTCACTTCAAGCGAACGTAAATTGCCGTTAATTCGGATTGGAGATTCAGATGAGGTGTATGTGGGGGATTGGGTGCTGGCCTTCGGAAGCCCTTATGGCTACGAAAGCTCGGTTAGTTCCGGAATCGTGAGTGCTCTGGGGCGAAGAAATGGGCCGCGGGGAAACATCAACGAATTCATTCAAACTGATGCGTCGATAAATCAGGGCAATTCCGGGGGCGCTCTTGTGAATATCAGAGGCGAACTCATAGGAGTGAACACCTTCATAACAACGCCAAATCGTGGAAGCATAGGTTTGGGCTTTGCCATTCCCATAAACAATGTCAAAACTATGTTTCGTCAACTGATAGACACCGGAAAAATAAGCTATGGATGGCTTGGTGTAAGTCTCGGAGCCTACAGCAAGGAGGCCGCGGAGTCTCTGGATTATGAGCAAAGTGAGGGCGTTCTGGTTTATCAGGTATTCGATGGGTCCCCAGCCGATGAGGCCGGCATAAAACCTGGAGACCTAATCAAGGCTCTGGACGGAATCCCACACTCCGATGTTTTCCAACTCACCTACAAAATTGGGGAAAAGATACCAGGAGATTCAGCCCTTTTCGCAATTAATCGGTTCGGTGAGAAATTTGATATAGGCGTAACTATCGCTGAAAGAAGGGAAGAGTCGGCAGTGAGGGAGCTTCATAGCAACGTGAGGCCAGGCTTTGTTCCTTCACCGATGATGCCCGACGTACGACAAGCTATGGATTTACCCGATGATATCCACGGTGTGCCGGTTGCCGAGGTGTATCCTAGAACTTATGCACAGGCCTTGGGTCTTAGAGCTGGCGATGTCATTACGGCCGTAAACGATATCGAAATCGATTCGCTGGAAGATCTCTACAAAGCCTACTCCGAATCCCGAGATTATCGCCTAAGTGTATATCGCAATGGAGAGATAATCGAACTCCTATCACAGCCTCCAGCGGATGTGAAAATACATCCTTGAACAAGGAATTCCTGCCCTGCGATGTGGTAAGAAATAACGCTCTCAAACTTGCCAAACAAATCTTTGATGATGGTTTTGTGCCTGATGTCATATATGTGCCCCTGCGCGGCGGAGCCTACATGGGGAACATACTGAGCGAGTTTTTCAAACTCGTCAACAAAAAGGGGAGTCCAGTCTTCTATGCCGCTGTTGTCGCCCGTTCCTACACCGGTATTCATGAAAACGAAGGCGTGAAAATCGATGGGTGGACCTATAACCCAGAGTATCTCAGGAGGGGCGACAAGTTGCTTTTTACCGATGACATATTCGATTCCGGCAGAACGCTTAACCACCTCCTTTCCTCAGTTTTAGACAAGGGGTTGCCACGTGAAGACGTGCGAATAGCAGTTCACGATTACAAGATTCTCACATACCGCGAACCTTTCCCAATCATTCCCGATTATTGGTGTCGAAAACATGTAATCGACAAACCACAGGACAACTACTGGATTCATTATCTCAGCCATGAACTGGAAGGATTGACAGAAAAGGAGATTGATGAGCATTATCTCTCAGCCAATCCGGAGTTAACTGACGTATTCGATTTAATCAAGAAATACAGGCATGGAAATAAGTAGCGTATCCTTCTAAGAAGAAATCTTGTTTACTCCGTTTGGTTTTTGCAGGGAAGATGCGCAGGCGCTAGAGGCCCCGCTTGATGAGAAGTCAGGCTAATCCTGAGCCTGGATCAGACTCGCTGAAATCAAGAATCCTTCTTTTATTTCGTCCATTATCGATTTTGCCACATTGTCCCAAGCCTCGACTTCGAGATAATCAACTTCTTGGTTTTCGTCTTTCTCAGTCACGGGGTTCTTAGTTGCAATGCCTTCGATTTCAATATGCTTTTCTCGTCAATAATGCTTGCTTTTCAATTAGATTTTTTGGCTCTCCTTCGTACAATGATACCATGCGCCAGGCAACTGCCAGCTGTCAGCTCCTGGATTCTTGCCTATTCACGAGTCCAAAGCGGCCTCTCCTCATCTAGATTTAGCTGCCAGACTCCATTATTTCTCGTGGATGCATAGAGAACACTGCCATTTCCTGGTATCGACATACCCACCACTGTCGATTCGGATAAATTGCTGACATTATAGTTGACAAGGTTGGCAAGAGAGTAAGAATTTCGATTGGTATTCACGAACCATTTGGTTAAATCTTCGTTTGTAACATCGATTTCATTATATCCAGCGGCATTTCTGTATGTACTTCCATCAATGTAGCTACTGGTGCCGGCCAGTATTAGATGTTTCGAATTGCTCATGCCAGCCGTCTTATCCGACACATCGATGAAATTCCTGGTTTGATATCTGCCTGTTGCTCCCTGGAGGCGGTGCCAGGTGCTGCCGTCTTTACTAGCGAATACAGGATGGACATAGTCTTTCAAGCTAGTGGCCGCCGCGATAAACACTCCAGGGCCGTTATGTCCTTCCCATTTTCTGTCAATCCAGGTAATACCGGCAGTAGGGATATATGAACCGTCAATGCTTCCATTTCCCCTGGCAAGTCCATTCTCATTGAGAAGATATCCTCCGTCCTTGGCGAGTTCTCCAGTGGTAGCTGTTACGAGGACGGTCCCTGAGCCGTTATCAGCGATGCCACTTACGTACCTGGCCTTGTTAGTACCATTCAGCTCCGGTTGGCTGGCGGCAGTCATACTGCCCCAGGAACTGCTGCCATTTGCCAGTTTGTACAACGTGGAACCAGTGAAGCTGTTGTCCTCGGCGTCAAGGGAACTATAGCTTCCGCTATGATTCAATATATTGACGTAAATATCTCCAGTGGGCCGGGGACAAAACAGACGGACGGTTTGAAAGCTTTTGGATTGCGAAGTCCAGCTTTTGCCAAAATCGTCGTAAGTAGCTCTTGAGCCATCAAAGCTAGTCAGCGCGAAAAGTCCAACCTTATACGTATTTCCCCTCACAGAATACAACGCCAAAATGATTCTGTCCTCCGTGGCGACCGCTGATTGCACACCATCCCATTCGATTCCACCCGCATTTAAACCCATGGCATTCCATCTCTCACCACTTGCGTGTTTTGTCCAGATGTTAGGACCGGACACAAAGAAAAAATATCTTTCAGTCCATCTAGTTCCGCTCACATAAAAAACAGGACTTGCGCTCAATCCCTTGGGAAGCTTTCCTTCGTCTATTTTGGTGGAAATCGCTATGGTGGAGTAGATACCTGCCCCAGTACATCTGATAAGCAACAGGTTCACCATGAGAGCGTACAAAATCAGAACTCCCGGCCTGTTTCGAAGCCCCGGCCGACGACATCCCAGGGTTTTATTTGAACGTTCCGCTATTTTTTCCATTAGAAATGATACTCTGCAGCCAGTGTGATATCCAAGAAGTTCACAATGGAATTATACTGCTTATCCTTGGAAGCGAGCTGAGGAACAAACCAGTAATAGAAATCGACACCGAAAGACCATTCCACGTTCCAATCGAAATACACGCCGAAGCCTGGCTTGAGCAAGAAGTCAACCTCGAATTCCTCCTTCCATGAAACCATATCAATCCCAAGTCCTAAATACAGTGGAATCGTCATACGGCCCAGGGGGCGAAATTCGTAGGCACCTCTTAATACCAGGGGAACCATGTATAACAAATTTCTGTTGACATCCCACTTGAATGTGCCTCCCAGCTGAAGGCCCAGTTTAATATTTGGAAAAAGGTAAAAGTTGTAGGTTAGATATCCAATCCCCCCTAAGGTTAGTTGGGATTTTGTGCCCCCGGCTCCTTTCTCGCTGATATCTATATCGTGCAGCAGCACAGTGAAAAGTGGTATGATGATACCTGCTGAAATGGAAAAAGATTGATCGCCCTGATATCTCTGATTGACTGTGTTCTGAGGGACGAAGGGATTTTTCTCCGGTATGTTTTCCTGAGCGTTGACTATTCCGATAAACAATGGGAAAAGGGTTACGATTAATAACGATTTAAGCAAGAGCAATCCTTATCGTGTGAGTTACTTGCGAATCTTATCACAGCGTCGTAAGACACATCAATAAGCTTATAAATCTGTTCGTTCAACCACAGGCGTGAATCCATGTTCACAAGGCTTAGGGAAACTTGTAATGTAGGTTTGATGGGCGCGAAAATAATTGACGGCAAGGCAATCGCCGCCGGAATTCGAGGTGAAATAGCGAGAACCGTAAGCAAACTCACGCTGGAGGGCACACGGCCCGGATTAGGAGTTGTACTTGTTGGACAGAATCCAGCGAGTATATCCTATGTCAATTCCAAGGAAAATGATTGTGATGAAGTGGGAATTTATTCCCATGACATTCGACTTCCCGCGAATACTTCGGAAAGCGAACTTCTGCATATTATTGACAACCTCAATCATAACCCGCGGATTCATGGGATTCTGGTTCAATTACCGCTTCCTAAGGATATGAACGAGGCTCGCATCATCGCCGCGATTTTACCTGAGAAGGATGTCGATGGATTCCATCCCGCCAATTTAGGCCGTTTGCTTCTAAATCTGGATTGCTTTATACCATGCACTCCGTATGGAATCGTAAAGATATTGGAGATTGAGAATATCCCTATAGAGGGAGCCGAGATTGTTCTTGTTGGAAGAAGCCGAATAGTTGGCGCCCCCCTTGCAAATCTTTTGTTTAGGAAGGGCTATGGCGGCAATGCCACTTTGACCGTGTGCCACTCGTACACGAGGAACATCGAGAAGGTGCTCAGTCGCGGGGATATTATAATTGTCGCAACCGGCAACCCCGGACTGATAAAGGGAAATATGATAAGAAACGGCACGGTTGTTATCGATGTTGGAATAAACCGCGTGGAGGACAGTTCAAGGAGAAAGGGCTATAAACTTGTGGGAGATGTGGATTTCGATTCTGTTAAGCAGGTAGCGAAAGCAATCACTCCTGTTCCAGGTGGAGTTGGACCAGTTACAAGAGCCATGCTATTATGGAACACTGCTGTTGCGGCGCAAAGGTTTCATACTGATAGAAAGGAGGTTTAAGATGCCCGTCAAGTTAATTTTATTTATTTTCATGTTGATGGTAGTCGGTGCGTTCATTGGTTTTAACGCTGGCTTTACTTCGGATATTGCAATTTGGCCAAGCGAAAAGGGTACATTTACCGATGTTCCGATTTTGTTAAGCTTTTTTGTGATGTACATGGTTGGAGTGCTTTCGGTTATCCCGTTTTTTATTGGAAAGCGTTATGGGAAAGACAAGAAGAAGAAAACCGTTAATACGACTAAGGAAAAAAAGAAAGCAGGAAGCAGTGATGTATCTTCTAAAACATAGCTGGCTGTAATGAATCAGAGTTTGGCAGTGGGAAAGACGGCAAGGCTGAGTAGTACGATACTGGCTATACAATACTTCCTGGTTTGTACTCTGTCTTTCGCATCGAGTTTGGATGATGCGCGCATCCTAGAGCAGGCCGGTGAGATTCCTGCTGCCAGGCTACGCTATGCCGAATGGTTAGAGGTAAATAAGGGGAATAGAGAATATCCAGAAGTTCTGTTTCATCTCGCTTCGCTCGCAGATTCGGTGCGGGGTGCTCTAGCCGTTTTAGATTCATATTCAAACAATCTTCCTTCCGCACAATCTGTCATCATTTTTTCACGGATGGCAGCCCTGGAATCGCTTATTGGTTTGCCTGAGGAGGCGGCCAGGCACTACGAAATGGCTTCAAAGATTGACGGCAACGATCTGTTTCTTCTCAATTCCCTGAAGTTGAAATTCGTTATGGGCGAATTTCTCGGAGTTAGAAAGGCCGCACTCAATCTAGTGAATGCCACGCGAGATGCCACCATTAGGGACGAAGCCGCTGCAATCGCGGCACTCTCTCTGGCTCACATGGGTGATGATGCGGGGGCGTTGGCGGAATTGAAGCGCTACCATTCGGCGCAGAAAACTATCAATTCGCCATATTTTTGGCTAGTTCAATTGGATATAGCGCAATCGTACGGATACCCACCCACAGAGGCAGTGGGCGCTTTGACGAGCGATTTCAGGAATTCCGCCATCGAGTATATTGCGAGAAATAGAATCTTGAGGTGGGATATGCCGAGCGTTCTGCTGAAGTAAGCCCGGCTTTTGGCCTCGTTGAGTAAAAAGTGAAGCTCAGAAAGAACGCAGGATTCTATTTCGAGATAATAACCTGCTCAAAGCGCCTGGGATTCACGTTGTCAGCCCGTGCACCACCTACTTCCAGTTGGGCTTGAATTAGGAAAATGGATTTGCGGAGCGGATCGCTTCCTTCTTCGTATTCAACCAACCAGGTGAACGTTTCGTCCATGGCGCCATTTTCCTTGATGGATTGCACCTGTAACACCAGTTTATCGTTTAAGCTGAAAAGTGATGCTATGCCAGTGTGCACACTCCCGTTTTCACTCCATTGAATCCTTGGCAAGTCGAATACTATTTCGGTGTCATTCTGGCCTTGCCAGACACCTGTGAGCATTGAAGGCAACGTGGCTTCCCTGGCTTCCAAATTTCTTTGGAGGCCAGGACTCAGGCGATTATAGTTTCCGGCCCAATCTGTATTTGAAATAATCTCAATTTCATCCCAGGATTCAGCATTGATTGAGAGTCCAATGGCTATGCTTGGTATTACTTCGTTTCTTAGTCGGGTATATAGTCTTTTAGCGGTGGTTCTATGGCTTACTTCCCATGCATATGCTTCCAGGATGGAACCACTGTGAAAGAGAATTTCATCTTTTATAGGGTCGAAGAATACGTAGTCCAGTGAAGTTTCCAACCCGTTTTTCCGATACCAGGGGCCATTTAGGTATTCTTCATATTTTTCGACATCGCCTGCGTATACATTTTTCATGCGATCTTCCTGAATTACATCCACTTTCACCTGACTAGGAGCGCTGGCTTTGAAGATGTAAGCTTCTGAATCCCATGTCCAAGTTGTCTCAATTAAATCCAGGTTGTTCTGTTCATCTATTTCCTGAACCACAATGCTGACGGGAATACCTGAGCCTCTTAACTTTTCCCCTGGGACAATATCTATATTTCCATTTGCCGTGGCGTCAAAAACTGTAATTATGTCAGTAATCTCACCGTTTTGAGGCACAGAAAATATCTTCGTAATATGGGAACCTTTTTCGTCGAATCCGGATACAACTAACTCATTTCTACCATCGCCTGTGATATCATCCAAAATCAGGGTGATTCCGGTTAGCGTTCCGGTTTGAAGTGGCAGTCTCCAAACTACACCGTACTGTTCTTTGGCCGGAATGACTGAGGCGATTATGAGCTCCAAATCTGCATCTGGTTTATTCAGTGGGAGGGCAATTAAAATCTGCTCATCAATTTCTCCAGAATCCAGATTGCCATCGGCTATGGCTATTATGCTATAGTTGATGCCAAGATTTATCAGCGCTTGATTGCCATTCCGGCTGGTGAAGGATAAATCTTGTTCGTCGATTCCCGCCTGGGTTTCCGTGCGGGGGCTAAGAGCACCTCCGGCGACTGGTTGCTGAAAATTTTCACTACGCCGGCAGGAGATTGGCAGGAATAATAGAGAAGCAACTAAGAGAGGCAGATTTTGAGCCGATTTCATACGAGGATTATGAGAAGTAGGGGAGCAACAGTTCAAGAAGCTCCTGTTGAATTTCTGGGAAGGATTTTTTGACATTGAATCCACTGGCGGTTTTATGACCTCCTCCTTCAAAGACATGCGCTATGCTTGCACAGTTCACTGTTTCTTTCGAACGAATGGAGCAGCGTCTGACGCCCTTTTCATTTTCCTTGAGGAAGATGGAAACTTGTACACAGATGCATTGAAGCGGGAAGTTCACTATTTCCTGAGCCTCCTCGTAATTAGCTCCCGAGGTTATCAGTGTTTCGCGTGACATTAACTGAATGGCAACATTATCGTTATGGTACAGTCGCAGGGTACTCATTACCATGGTTTGAAGCGTTAGGGAAGCCTTGGATTTTCTCGCGTAGAGTTGCGAATATATTGCATTTGGACTAGCGCCATTGCGCACCAGAATTTCGGCTGTTTCAAAAGTTCTGGCCTGAGTTTTTGGATAGGCGAAAGTTCCGGTATCATAGATTATGCCCGCATAGAGCGCAATGGCTATGTCGGGTGTGATTCCGGCGTTCATTGCTTCTATCAAATCAAAAACCATCTCGCAGGTGGAAGAGGAATCGGGATCTAGCCAAGCGAAATCACTCATATCCTCGCTTATTACATGGTGGTCGATAATGATGGTGTTCAGGATTTTTTTGCTTGTTAGCATATCGGCTGGAGAGCCGATATTGTTGGGGTGAGTGTCTAGAATCACCAGGGTCCAATCTTTGAGGTTTTCTGGATATTTACCATCAGAGTTGATAGTTTTTATGATTTTTCTCTTGTCGATGAAGTGATATCTAGGGGGAATTGGATCGGCATTCAGTATTAATGCTTTTTTGTCCAAATCTAGAAGGGCGCTACAAAGAGCGTATTCTGCACCGAGGCCGTCACCATCCGGATTCACGTGTGTGCAGATTATAAACTTGTCCTTTTCTCTGAAAACCTCGCATATATCGTTCAACAGCATTGTAAAGTCATTATATTGAATTCTGGAATGATTTTGCCAATGAAAAAAATATACGATTGTCTAATTCCGGTGGGAGGTTGTTCTTCCAGGATGGGAGAATGGAAACCTGCCTTGAATTGGGGTTCGGGGACAGTAATCGAGAGAGTTGTTTCCGAGGCGAAGAAGGCCGGGTGCAGAGTGATTGTGCTTGGAGGCTACAATTTCTCGCGATTGGAGGCAATCTTCGAAAGGAATTCCGGCCTAACGAGAGAGGATGTTGCTGAAGAAGGCTACGCGATGCCAATCTTGCTGAAAGCTGTAGATTGGGAATTGGGCATGGATGCAACTATTCGTTCGGGTTTGGATGCGTTGCGCAGTGACAGGTTTTTCATAGTACCTGGCGACATGCCTCTAATTCGCAGCGATGATTATATCAGGCTGGCAAGTTTCGAAAGCAGGCCGATTGTTCGTCCGGTTTTTGGAGGGAAGCCGGGCCATCCGGTTCTACTCGATCGGAGTATGGCAGAGGTGATTAAAACGGCAGCGTCCGGCACGCCGATTCGAGAACTCATGCATGAGAATCGCACCTTCCCGGTGCTTTGGGGGCATGGGGGAGTGGTGTGGGATTTGGACAGCGCGGAGGATTATGCTAAATTTCGATAAGGTCATGCTAGGGTTGTGGCGAGGGATGATACTCACCTTCGAGATGCGCCATGTGTTAGCCGCAGTCACTGACTCGCGGCGGTAGTTTCCAATTTAACTCAAGTCTAGTCAACTTCGGTGTGGGCGTGTTGAGAACCCATCAGACGCCTGATAGTAATCCAACCGAAGTCCTGGAAGGCTGTTCGAAAAGAATGATGAGTAATGGCGTATTCGACATATATCCATCCTCGGGCCGCATCAGGTTGATGATACATCAATCCTCATCTAATCTATCCAATGTGGTTTTCTACCGCATCCCAGAAATCGGCCTCACTGACGATTTGAATAGGATATCCTTCCCGGCGAAGATTTGTAGCATCCTCAATCTTCCGTCCATAGCAGTTATAGGTCCATGCTGAATTGCCTGCGCCACCTACAATCAGATACTGGGTTTTTTGACTAACGGTTGACTTGAACTGGCCACCAAGTACTTGAATCTGCTCGACGACTTCACTCCGCTTCGCAGACTTGAATTTTCCAGTGATGCAGAACATAGAATCCATAAATGCAATGTTTGGATCGCTTGTAACAAGACAATCCATTCTTAGAGCAACCTTTGTATCAGTTGTATCCTCAATCGTTGTCGATTCACCACGTTTGATGAATATATGGAAGAACTGTTCAAGCATGCGACGTTCGTCATTATCAACAACGCCATCTTCCAAGATGTTCAACAGCAGGGTATGTAACTCGTCATACGGATACATACCGATTAGATGTCGGTTCTCATCAGTCCAGGCGCGGAGATGTTTTATCTCGTCATCAGTAATCTTGCTATCTGCCATAATCCCATGGAAGATACCTTGCAGTCTCTGAAGGTCTGAGGTGACAACTTTGTAGTATTTGCTCCCGCTGTCTATTGACTGGCAAATGGTGATGATATCCTCACGCTCATGTTCGTCCAGGTAGTCGTCCTCAAGAGCCTCTATGATGTAGGGAATGAGGGTTTTGAATGGTTCTTTGTCAACAGAGAATTCGTTGTCTTTGCACCACGCTCGCAGTTCATTGAGTTCCTCTCTCGTTATTTCACTGTCAATTGAGATACCGCGGAGAATTCCTTCCAATGTATGGATCGCTTTGTCCATGCGGGCAGGAAAAGTATAAGCCTGGTAGCTCTCATCATCGTACTTATTCATGAACACCTCTATACAAATCGGATATCCCCATGATATCTCTGTTAAGGAAGATTATCTATCAGGCTTCTCATATCTACTACCACCAGCCGTTCCCAAATGGAAAGCGATCCCCAAATTCCAGCTATGGCCCGATAAGCCTGAATCACGGCCTCCTTATCGAACAATCTTTCAATCTTGCTGTTCAAAGATTCGAAAAATTTTACTTGCCAGGAAGGGAAGAAAACTCTTTGCCGGAAGAATTTGCAGTGTGGAAAGATTTCGTTTTTTCAGGTTTGACATTTGAGAAACTTCATGGGTCAGCAGATGAAACAATAGTTCCACATTTGAAAATCGGTTGAAAATTCACAATCGTGATACAATTGATCTTCTCGAAACAAGAACTTTCCAGTGAGATTGATTTTGACTGCTTTAATGAAATGATGACAAAGTGAGACACCGTCTATATTTTGGTATGCGAACCGGGAAGCCTGATGTCACAATGGACTGCCTGATGATATTCCATCAACTCACCCAGGCGAACAGCAGAGATGTTCCTGAATACTGATGCAGACCGTTACATTGACTTATTGATTAAGCAAGCCCGACTCAGCTTGTCAGCAGAACTATATAAGGGCGTCGATACCAAGATGGGAGAAGCAGCATGCCTGCCCGACAGAGAGTTTTCCAAGGCATCTAAACAGGTAAATAGAGATTGAGCTGAAGTCTTTCAACGCCTTGCTCAAGTTCCAAAATTCGAGAAGCCCGAAGACTACTCGCCCGGCCTGACATTGACATGTGACTAGTCAGCGGAAGGAAGGTTCAACCTTGATTTAGAGGCGCTCATGCTGCGATCCTGCCAGGACTGAGCGAGATAGCTATTCGCTACCGAGCTGTCGCCTGATTCACCAATCGCATATCTTCTGGCGGGAAGAGCTGTGTTTTGGACTTGAATTTGGAATGCACTTCGGCAATGATTCTACATGGAGCAGAGAAACGTATACCTCAACATATCGCCGCTGGATCAACGTTATTGGGCGGCTAATGGTGCGTTGTTTGATTCGCTTGCGGAATTCTTGAGCGAGAGCGCAGCGGTACGCTACATGGTCAAAGCCGAGTTGACATTGTTGCGGGTTTATATCAGTGAGTTCCTGGATGGACGAGCGGATCTCCTTGCCGTTGTAAACAAGCTCGCGGATTCAATCAAACCTGAGGATGTGGAGGCCGAAGAGAGGCTGACTAATCACAACGTCAGGGCGCTCGTGAATGTCATTCAACGAAGACTCCCGGATGAGCTTAAACCCTGGATTCATTTGGGAACCACCTCTGCCGATATAATTGAGACGTCCATTGCTATGAGAATCCGTGATGGAATGAGGAAAGTAGTAATCCCACTGCTTCTGAATGTTCTCGATGCTTGTACAAAGATTGCCGAGGAGGAGGCAGATACTCTCCAGGCGGGTCGTACTCATGGTCAGTTGGCGATTCCCATCACATTTGGTTTTGCGATTGCCGAGTATGCTTCGCGGATTGGACAATCGATTGTTGAGATTGAAAGATTGAGCAGAGGTTTATGCGGTAAACTGAGCGGAGCGGTTGGCGCCTACAACGCCACCAGCTTAATCACGAAAAATCCAGAGAAACTGGAGGCGGCTTATTTGCGCGAATTGGGTTTGGGTAAATCCGACTATTCGAATCAATTGGTTGAACCCGAACACCTTCTTCGCTTATTACTTGAATTAAACACGGCTTTCGGAATCATAGCGAACCTTGCTGACGATTTGAGGCACCTCCAGCGTTCGGAAATAGGGGAGCTCAGCGAGGGTTTTGAAGCGGGACAGGTAGGCTCCTCCACCATGCCTCAGAAGCGAAATCCATGGAATTGTGAACATGTGAAGAGTCTCTGGAAGGCGTTTTCGCCCCGGGTGCTTACCTTTTATATGGACCAGATTTCCGAACATCAGCGCGATTTGACCAATTCGGCATCAGGAAGGTTTGTCGCAGACTATATTGCTGGATTTGCGGCAGCGACGGCGCGGATGAATGAGATTTTGGGAGGGCTGGTTATACGACGCGATAGGATGGCTTCGAATCTTCGAAGCTTGGGGGACGGGATTCTTGCTGAACCCTGCTATGTTCTCCTGGCGGCCTCGGGCATAAGTGATGCCCATGAGAGAATCAGGCAGGTCACCCTGGTCGCTGATTCATCTAAGAGGTCAATAAGGAATGTACTCAAGGAAGATGAGCCGGATTTATGGGCAACCCTTTCTTCAGCCTCAGAGATGAAACTGGGCAGGAGTGTAAAGGATTTCTTTGATAATCCAGCGGAGTATAGAGGACTTGCGGCCCTTAGAGCTAAAATGATTGCGAAGCGTTATGCCGACGTTTCGGCAAGAATAAGAGGTATGCTAAATGGAATTGCGTGAAGCGCTCAGTTATGACGATGTTTTGCTTGCTCCCTCTTATTCCGAGGTTCTTCCCAGTGATGTGGACTTGAGAACGGTACTGGTGAGGGATATCGAGCTGAATCTGCCTATTTTGTCCTCGGCTATGGATACTGTAACCGAGGATAGAATGGCAATCGCGCTGGCTCTTTCGGGCGGCGCGGGCGTTATTCATCGAAATTTGTCACCGGAGATACAGGCGCAGCAAGTTTCGAAGGTTAAGAGATTTCTCAATTGGATTATTGATAATCCGGTTACGGTGAATATTGGCGCTACCCTTGCGGAGACTCGTCGAACTATGGATGAGACTGGGGTTACAGGTTTGCCGGTGTTGGATGCGGGCAAGGTGGTGGGAATTATAACGATTAGGGATTTAAGATTTAACGAGAATCCTGAAATGCTAGTTGATGATGTGATGACTCGCGATTTAGTTGTCGAAACCAGTATCCCAACCGAGAAAGCGGCCCTTGCGAAGTTTGACAAGCACCGAATCGAGAAACTTCCGCTGGTGGATGTTGGAGGTCGTCTTACGGGTTTGATTACTGTGCGCGATATGGAGAAACACCGCGATTATCCTTCGGCCGCCCTGGATAGCTCAGGCTCGCTGATTGTTGGAGCCGCCATTGGGCCGCGGGATTGGCCCGCTAGACTGCCTGGTCTTATCGCTTCTGGATTGGATTTCGCAGTACTCGATACGGCCCACGGGGCATCTTTGAATGTATTGAAATCGCTTGAAAAGATTAGGAAAAAGTTTGGGAATCTGAGCATTGTCGGCGGAAATGTTGCAGATGGGGATGGCGCGAGACGCATGATTGAGGCTGGGGCGGATGCGGTTAAGGTGGGGGTTGGACCGGGTTCGATTTGTACAACACGCGTTGTAACTGGTGTTGGTGTTCCGCAGTTTACGGCGGTAGCAGATGCGGTGGAAGTATGCGATGCAATGAGAGTGCCGCTTATTGCGGACGGTGGGGTTAAGTACTCGGGGGATATTGCGAAAGCTATTGGAGCCGGAGCCTCTGCTGTAATGATTGGAAATCTTTTTGCGGGGCTCAAGGATGCGCCGGGGCAGGAGGTGATTTTTGAAGGAAGAATTTTCAAGTCATATCGTGGAATGGGTAGTATCGGCGCCATCGAATCGGGCGGAATCGATCGATATCAGATTGGCGAGGGAGAAGAGGCTGTGCCAGAGGGTGTAGAGGGACGGGTTCCCTATCGAGGTGAAGTGGCGCCGTATTTACACCAACTTGCAACTGGGGTGCGCAAGGCGATGGGATATACAGGATGTGCCTCTGTTGAGCAGCTGCGGGAGTATAGACGATTCATTAAGATTAGCACGACTGGTTTACGTGAGAGCCATGTGCACGATGTTAGTGTCATTCAGGATGCACCAAATTATTCCAGGCTGTGATTGTGGTTGAATGGGAAGTGGATGGGATATATCGTTGGAACAACGTTGTTGAATTAAACCTGTTGGATAAGAAATATGAATTTAGTTGTAGTTGGGGCCCAGTGGGGCGATGAGGGCAAGGGGAAGATGGTTGACTATTTCTCGGATGAAGCGGAATTGGTGGTTCGTTTCTCCGGTGGTGCGAACGCGGGTCATACAGTCAAGATTGGCAGTAAAACCTTTGCACTTCATTTGATTCCCGCGGGGATTATTTCTTCGGGTAAGAGTGTTGTGCTTGGTAACGGAATGGTTATTGATCCGGCATCGATGTTTGAAGAGTTGGCCGCGATAAGCGCACAGAGCATTGAATGGGAAGGCAGAGTGTTTGTTTCTGATCGTGCTCATCTGGTATTACCCGGATATAAAAGCGAGGATCAAAGTGTGGATGATATGCGTTCTCGTCCAATTGGAACCACTGGCCGTGGCATTGGAGTAGCCTACGAGAAGAAGGCCTCTCGCGATGGAGTTAGGGTTGTCGATTTATGGGATTCCGTAATTTGGGATTCGATGAGTAAGTCCGATCGGGCCTGGCTGGAGCCCTTCAAAGAGTGGCTTGCTCCAATGAAGATTAATCTGGCGGCCTTTATGCTGAAGAACGAGGGTAGAAAAATTTTACTTGAAGGCGCACAGGGCACATTGCTGGATTTAGATCATGGCACCTATCCGTATGTTTCCTCGGGTGTCTCCGTGAGTTCTGGCGCCAGTATCGGCTCGGCGATCGGTCCTAGAAGAATCGATAAGTGCCTGGGGGTGTTCAAGGCATATCAAACGCGGGTTGGGAATGGCCCCTTTCCCACGGAGATGAGGAAGGATGATGAGGTGGTTTTGGCAAACAAGCTAAGAGAGCTGGGCCATGAATATGGAGTGACAACGGGTAGACCCCGCAGAATTGGTTACTTGGATTTGGTGGCGCTCAGGTATGCCGGTTGGATTAACAGTTTAGACGGGTTCATTCTATCGCACTTAAATTTGTATGACGGATTTGAATCGGTGGGACTGTGTACGGCTTACGAACTTGATGGGGAACAGATTGATTATTTTCCCTCTTCCGCGGCAGAGCTTGAACGGGTTACACCGCTGATTGAGAATTTCGATGTCTGGGATGGAAAGGTTTCCGAAGCTAGAAATTGGGAGGAAATTCCCGATGGAGCGAAGAAGCTTGTTGAAGTTATCGAAGAGTACACTGGAGTAGCGATTCATGGTTTTTCAGTGGGACCGCTTAGGAGTGAGACCTTTATGAGGACGGATGCTTGGACCGTATCTTGATTCTGGACTTCGGCGGACAGACTGCGCAACTTATTGGCAGGAGGATTCGAGATTTCGAAGTTTATTCGGAGATTGTACCTGGAGACCGTGATATCAAAGCAATCATTGACAGCGATGTTCGGGGAATCATTCTCTCCGGATCGCCTGATTCGGCATGGGTCGCAGGAGCCCCCGCGCCGGATGCGGCCATCTTTGATATCGATCTGCCGGTTCTAGGAATTTGCTATGGCTTTCATCAACTTGTACTGGCGGATGGGGGTGAGGTGCTGAGCCTGGGATATCGGGAGTATGGGCGAGCCCCGGTGAGCGTTTTGCTGGATGAGCTCTTGTTCGATGGCATACCGAGGGAATTTATGTCGTGGATGAGTCATGGCGACAGTGTTGTCACCCTTGGCGGCGGATATGAACCGATTGGAATAAGCAAAAATGGGACTGTGGCCGCGGCCCGGAGTCTAAATAAGCAATTCTGGGGGGTCCAGTTTCACCCAGAGATTAGTCATTGCGAACATGGGCTTAGACTGCTTGAGAATTTTGTCTGTGGAATTTGCCACGCTGGTAGAGAGTGGAATCTCGAGAACTTTGTGAAACAAGAATGCCTGAAGCTGCAGGAGGAAGTGGGAGATGAGGATGTACTTTTGCTTATATCGGGTGGAGTTGATTCGACAGTTGTGGCGGCGCTGCTTTTGAAGGCCCTTGGAGCTGAGCGGGTATGGCTTATGTATGTCGATACTGGTTTGATGAGGAAGGACGAAGGCGAGGAAGTTGAAGATATTC